>CAZFCG010000102.1:0-8738 GCA_964517595.1 uncultured Geobacter sp.
GCCCTCATCAACAAGTTCCAGGTGGGAACGACCAATATCCCCATCGCCATCGGCCTGATCCTGATGATGTATCCGCCCCTGGCCAAGGTCAAGTACGAGGAGATGCCCGAAGTGTTCAAAAACAAGAAGGTGCTACTCCTCTCCCTGGTACAGAACTGGCTGGTGGGTCCGATACTGATGTTCGCCCTGGCCCTGATTTTCCTGCGCGACTACCCCGAGTACATGGTCGGTCTCATCATGATGGGCATGGCACGCTGCATCGCCATGGTCATCGTCTGGAACGACCTTGCCTGCGGCGACCGTGAGTATGCCGCCGGCCTGGTTGCGTTCAACTCAATCTTCCAGGTTCTGTTCTTCTCGGTGTACTGCTATGTTTTTGTTACGGTTTTGCCTCCGCTGTTCGGCATCAAGGGGGCGGTAGTAAACATAACCATGGGTGAAATAGCCAAAAGCGTCTTCATCTACCTCGGCATACCTTTCATCGCCGGGATGATAACTCACTTCAGCCTGACGCGCATTAAAGGAAAAGAGTGGTTCCAGAAATCCTTCGTCCCCATCATCAGCCCCCTGACACTGATCTTCCTCCTGTTCACCATAGTCGTCATGTTCGCCACCCAGGGAGACAAGATCCTGAGCAGGCCCTTCGATGTGGTCGTAATTGCACTCCCTCTTCTCATCTACTTTGTGGTAATGTTTGTTGTTTCTTTCTTCATGAGCAAGAAGCTGGGCACCAACTACGAAAAGAGCGCCACACTCTCCTTCACCGCCGCCAGCAACAACTTCGAACTTGCCATCGCCGTGGCCATATCCGTGTTCGGTCTCAACTCCGGTCAGGCATTCGCCTCGGTCATCGGCCCGCTGGTCGAGGTACCGGTTCTCATCAGCCTGGTGAACCTGGCGTTCTATTTTAAGAAAAAATACTTTCCAAAACCCATCATTATGCCGAAAAGATGCGATGTGCCGTAAATTCCATCCCCACAAAGGAGCCATAGAAACCGAACAATGAACAGCACCGAACTGAAAAACATCCAAAACCATTACGAATCCGAACCGCTCCCCTCCGTCAGGAGCTATCCGTCGCGCCTCTTTGTGGAGACAACCACCCGCTGCAACATGAAATGCCATATGTGCGTCAAACAGAGCATGGGCAGCGGACTGCTGGAGGGCGACCTTTCCATCGATACATTCGAGGCCATTGAACCGGCTCTTTCCCGGACTGAGGCGCTGCTCCTCAACGGCATCGGCGAGCCCCTTCTTCATAGTCACCTGGAGTCTTTCATATACCGGGCAAAGGAATTAATGCCCGCCGGAAGCTGGGTAGGATTTCAGTCCAATGGACTTCTTCTCGACAAAACCCGCGCCTCATCCCTGGTCAGTGCGGGGCTGGACCGGATATGTCTCTCCCTTGACGCCATCTGCCCGGAAACCTTCAGAAAAATCAGGGAAGGGGGCGAGGTGAAAGACCTGGAACAGGCATTCACCGCACTCAAAACCGCCCGGAAATGGCATCCTGAAAGCAACCTTCAGGTGGGAGTCGAGTTCGTCGTCATGCGCGACAATATCCACCAGCTTCCCGACTTACTGAGGTGGGCCTCGGCGGTGGGAGTTACCTTCGCCATTGTCTCTCATCTTCTCCCCTATGGCAGGGAACACGTCTCACAGATTGCCTATGATTACAATACGCGGGAGGCCGTGGAACTATATGAGAAATGGCTCGGGAAGGCTGAGGAACTGGGAATCGACATCAGCAGCTTCTTCCATACCTATCACTGCAAGTTTCTGAGGACCGCGGAAGAGCAGCGCATGGTGGACTTTGTTCTGGAGATGATGGCTGAAGCAAGGGCGAAAGACATCTTCCTGCACCTGGAGAACCTCATGAAGAGAGATGTGGCCATGTCTGACCAAGTGGCCGAAACCTTTCAGAAGGCCAGGGAGGTCGCCGTGGAGACGGGACTTGATCTCCGCCTTCCCGGAACCTCGCCCAATAACGAGAGAAAGTGCGACTTCATAGATAATGGCGGGATGTTCATCTCCTGGGATGGCGATGTCCATCCCTGCTACTTTCTCTGGCACACATTCCAGTGTCACTTCTCCGGCCGCAAGAAATATGTGAACAGGAAGGAATTCGGCAATATCAACGACAAAGGTATCATGGAGATCTGGAACGATCCCATGTATCGGGACTTTCGGGAGGAGGTCACAAAGCACGAGTATCCATTCTGCTCCAACTGCAACCTGCTCCCCTGCGAATACATATATTGCGAGGAGTTCGAGCGAGACTGCTACGCCAACACCGTCCCATGCGGTGACTGTTTCTGGTGCATGGGGCTGTTTCAGTGCCTGTCGTAAACAGTGCCCCCCAAATACCCCCCCCGCCATTGATGTGAGGGGGTTTTTTTCAGGTTCATCCACGGAATCCCTGGAGATGATCGCCTATTGGGCGAACCGCTGTCCGCCTTGAGAACGACCGGCGCCACCTGGAATGCAAAAGGGAATTATTCCGCAAGCTTTTTGACGACATCTTCAGGGAAACCCATACTGGATAATTCTTCCGGTTCTATGGAGGTTCCAGCGGTGACGACCTGCCAATTACCCCCGGATTCAACAAGGTATGCCTCGCCACCGTCAATATTGTTTGAAAATCTCGCAACGGCGTAATTGCCGACAATTTTCGGGCAGAACACCTGATCCACCACGATATAATCGGTCTTTTTCAGGACTGAGATGATTTTCTTATGGTCAGAAGGATTTGCATTACATTTTGCTTCCCCGGCTAGAGCGCCGCTACAGAAAATCAAAACCACGGCGCCGATGAAAATTCCCTTGATTATCATGCCTACTCTCCTTTCCGCAGTCACGGGCGAAGACGCAAAGGGATGCCAACAGAAGCGGAACAAGCTGATATCACCGGCAAGGTGAATGGTCTTATTTGGCAAGTTCCTGATTTTCCTTCGCGTCTTTGCGTCTTCGCGTGAGATCGCCTTTTTCAGGTTGATTAACAAATCAGGGATTACCCTTCTTCTCCCATCGTGCAAAAAGACGCTATGAACAGTCAAACGGCCCGTAATGGACAGACTTGTCGCCGGTTACGATAAAATGCCTGCCGAAACGGGTTTCCTCCACCATCGCCCCCGAGTTGCCGCACACCAGCATCGGCTTGTCCTTGATGAACAGGTGGTGATCATCGAGCGGGAACGCGTCGGGGAAGCCGGGCATGGTTCCTTTATAGACGGCCACCTGCCCATAGTCTTCGCAGATATCCTCCAGAGGCAGCTTGAAGGTCCTGACGACCCGATAGGTGAAACCGGCCAGACCGACCTTGTTCGCGGCGCCCGGTTTGCGCAGAGGAACAGGCTGCCTGCTGATGTTGCGGTAGTCATTGCAGCCAATATCCCGAAGAAGCCTGCGGAAGTCCTCGCTGTACATGGCGCGCGCTAAACCGGCCCGCAGAACGCACGAATCATCGGCAAACCGGGAAGGAAGCCGCCGGTCGGCGAGCACCGTTGTAAAACACAGCTCCCCGCTTGGTTTCAGCACGCGGAATATCTCGGAAAATACCGCGCGCTTGTCCGTGGAGATGTTGATAATTTCGTTGGTCACGACAACGTCGATGGAATTGTCCTCGATGCCGAGGGATAGCAGATCTTCGGGGTAACCCTTCATGAAATGCACGTTCGCTTCTTTGCACCCGCATTTTACCATGTGTTCGGGAAGGTGCTTATGGGCAACCTTGAGCAATTCATCCCGCATGTCCACTCCAATAACCCTTCCTGTCGGCCCGGCCAGCCGCGCAGCGGCAAAAGCGGTAAGCCCGTTGCCGCACCCCAGGTCGAGAACCACGCAGCCCTCCAGGTCCGGCGGCAGGGGAGAGCTGCTGCCGTGAGGCGCATCCAGCAACTCGGGGGGCATCTCCCGCAAGACATCGTCCATGCCCGGATGAAGGTGTTCAGCAACGCAGCCGCAGCCGGATCTGATACGTTCAGCGAAAACCTTTTCATAATACCTTTTCAGTTCATCGTTCACAGCATAACCCCCTTTATTGTTTTTTTGATCATCAAGCAGATCCCCGAGACCGCATCTCCAGCCCATCCGCCACAATTAAATTTACTACATAATTTCCCCTCTAATTACAACAAGTCTTTCGCAAAGCCCCTCTTTTTAAGATAAAAGGCGGCGCGGCACGGTGTAACTGTCCTTCAATCAGAACGACTTGGACCAGAGAACCATGAAGCTGTTTCCGGATGTGCCGTTGCGCAGAAACTTGTTGTCATAGGCATATTCAAGATAAAGCTGGGAATCATAGAAAAATCCGGTGGTAAGGCCGACGGAAAAGGCCTCGCCGTCGGCGGAGGTCAACTTGAGACGGAGCTTGTCGGAGGTAGCGTAGTCCGGGCGGTTGGCGCCCCAGGCAAAGGTGGCCCTCAGGTGCAGGTACATGAAAAACAGGAGCTCGTACCGGTATTCCAGGGTGCCCACCACGTAGTCGGAAACCGGAAAGTCGTTGAAGAGCGCCCCTGGATAGGGAAGCCGGTAGAGATCGTCGGTCTCGTTGGGAAACGGCCCTCCGCCGGCGCGGAAGGCCGAGAACCGGTCAAGCCTTCCCACCGGCGAGACCCCGCCATGCAGGTAGCCTACCAGGCGGTGACGCTCCGAGAGCCAAGGAATCCCGCCTGCGCCGATCAGGTATCCGGACAGTTTCATGTATTCCCTGGTCTCGTCTTTATCGAAGACCAAGTCGCCGAAAGAGCTGTCGGACCATTTGTCGCGCCAGGTGTACTCCAGATCCCCTCCGGTCGCCCATCCCTCGTGGGGGAGCTCCATGATATTGCGGCGCAGCCCGTCATAGCGGGCCCGGAAACGGAGTCCGTTGAAAAAAGTGTCCGGCGGCAGATGCACATTCGGTCCGGTGTCGCTGGTCCGCTTGTTATAGAAATACCCACCCTGGTAGAAGAGCTGCAGGCGCAGGTCGTTATCCGACTGGAACGGCTCAATCGGGATCCTGAGCCCGGCGCCCAGCCAACCGGCCACGGTCCCCCAGGTCACGGAGCTGGACTTTATCTCCTCGCCGTCCTTGATCTCGGTATCGGCGAAAGGAACCGTGCTGTTTTCAAAATGGCCCAGAAGCTGAAACCTGCCGTAACTTTTCGCCGCGTCCACCTCGTTAACGAATACGCCCACAATGCTCCTGAGCCACCAGCTATCCCAGCGGTTACGCAGATACAGGGCCGCAATGGGTAGACCGGTGTTTCCGCCCAGGTCGGGGGTATAGAGGTTTGCGCCCAGCGTCAGAGCCATGATATTCTCGCGATCACGGGCGTCAATACTGACTGACCTGCCTAACACCGTGGTCTTGTATGGCTCTCCCGCAAGCGGGGTATGATACACCTCATCAACAATTCGCCCATCGCCGTTTTCCTCCGGCGAGGCAAGGCAGGGACAGGGATGAAAGACAAGGAGTACGCATATCAGAACCGTGAAGCAGCCAGGCAGTGACATGGAAATGCTGTTCAATCTACCAATCGAATTTTTTGATCGACAATCCATGATTCCCCATTTCCGGCGCAAGCCGTGTCTTATCAATTCCCTTCTAAAGACAGATAGTACACGATTGCCGGATGTCAAGGAGAGTGCGGGATCAAGGTTCCCCCATTCTGAGATTATAAACCGGATTGGATTTGTCATGCAGTTGGCGGCCTGCTATTCTGACAGGCACATTACGCGACTGAACGCGCGCCATTTTTTCGTGGAGAGGACACTATGGGAATGACTATGAAAAGACTGGTATTTCTGATACTCATCGCGGCCTTTATCGCCGGCTGCGCCAAGGTGGATGATTCCGCCACCGATGCCGGGCAAAGGTTGATCAATCCCCTCGCGCCCGAAAACGATGAAAGCATCGAAGGCGCTATCTCCGACTTCAGGAAGAAATCGCTTCTGAAGCTGGCCGGCCATTGCTGGCTTGACGCAAAGCCGCCGGCGCACATCCTCCTCTTCAGCAAGCCGGGAGACGGCAGCCACGCGTCAGGCGCCGAAATAGGAGGTTTGTTCTCCGAATACGACAGCGCAAAAGGGAAATGGAAGATAAAGGCCAGGGCAATTTCATTTTGCGAAGAAGGCGTCTGGGGAGAGGCGCCACAGCCCCGCTTCATCAGGCTTGGGCCAGACCGGTACGGCTTCATCATGGAATACGGCTCGACCGGACAGGGATACACGCAACAGGTTCTGGCCATGTACGGTGTTATCGACGGCAGGTTCACAAAGGTGTTGACCCTGCCCACCCATGCGGACAACAGCGGAGCGGTGGAAGAAGACTCCGCGGTCTTCACCGCTGATGTGGGCCTCTACCAGACCGTGGATGACAAGAAAGACTTTTACGATCTCACGGCCAGGCTCGTCACGCGCGGCGACTACCCCCTGACCCCGGACGACGAATTCGGCAGGATATTTGGAAAATCATCGGAAGCGAGGTTCACATTCAAAAACGGAGCTTATGTCGTGATGACCAAGAAAGCAAAGAAAGGAATGTGAACCAGATTGCATGCTCTGCGGACTCATCCGGAAACAACGCCCGGTGAGCGAAGTCGAACCGAGCAGCCTCGTTTTGCCCTGTGGACGCAGGGAATAGACCATCCCTTCGGCTCCGCTCAGGGCGCCACCCGGTTCATGCCCGCGCATGCGGGGAACAGAATTCCTCTATCCCTCTGATTTTTGATTCAATTTTCAGAGGGCAAACGGGTACAGGCTGCTTTTTAATCTGGCAGTTTCAGTCTTGAAGGACAGAAAGACGGGACAGGGGGCAGTGGGACTGGCAACTTTTTTTTAAATGTAGCCTGTCCCCCTGGTATCCGCTCGACCACCCCGGCGACCTGGACGTCCACATAGAGGCGGTAGTCGGCATCCCCGCGGCCGGATTTCAGGTTAAACTTCCTGATGGCGGCGCTGCGTCCGGCATGGACATTCGCCTCCTTGAGGTCGAAAACCAGCCGCCCGGCCCCGGTCAGCAAGAGATCTATTTCGATGCGCGCTTTCTGTTCCGGGGTCGTGAGCCGATTGCCTTTACAACTTAGTCGATTCCGGACGGTCCTTCATTAATTGGCACACCAATAGCAGAAACAGAGAATCAATTACATTAAAAATATTTCAATCAAGACTCAAGTGCTTTCCATCAAGCAAGGCCATTAAACAGAAAAACCCGCTATTTCTAGCGGGTTATGACACATCATGAAATAATCTGAAACATGTAATGGCGGAAGCGCATGGGAATCGAACCCACCCGGGAAGTTTCTCACCCCCCACACCGGTTTTGAAGACCGGGCGGCCCACCAGCGACCGACGCGCTTCCAATTAGATAAGTCAATATGTTACAGGCTAACACCCCAATCTTGGGACCGTAAATTGTATAGTTTTTGTATAGATTGAAAAAAGTTCACACAATGGGTGTATGCCGCTCAATACTAAACTATTGAGTTGAATTACGCAACATCATCTGATTGTTAAAAATCAAAAACTTTGCCGGTTCGCGTGATGGGAGCTGCCACGGTCGAATACAACACCAAATTAGTTGGTCAAGTCTAACCTGTAGTGTGTAGTTCATGGTCGGTCATGGTAGCTTTTGTTTTAGCCCAGCGTGAATTGGACTTTTATCCCGTTTGTGATAAACAATCGCGAACGGAGGGAAGTCCATGCGAAAGAAACGTCATAACTACACCCCAGAGGAGAAGGTTTTCATCCTCAAGCGTCACCTGATCGAGCGGGTACCGGTCTCCGATCTGTGTGACGAGTACCAGCTTCAACCGAAGATCTTTTACACATGGCAGCAGCAGTTTTTTGAAAACGGAGCATCGGCCTTTGCCCGCGACAACAACCACCAGAAGCGAGCAGAAGAGAAACGCATCGAGCAACTGGAAGAGAAGTTGCGCCGCAAGCATGAGGTGCTCTCCGAACTCATGGAGGAGCACGTCAAGTTAAAAAAGGAACTTGGGGAGCTTTGACCGGTGGCTGGGTTCCCCATGATACTCGTGATGCCATCGTTGATTTCACCAAGGCGTGGAGCGAAAAAACGGAGATTCCGCTGACACGGTTCATTTCCTGGCTGTCGGTGGCAAAGAGCAAGTTCTATAACTGGATCTACCGTTATGGCAAGGTCAACGAGCATAACGCGCCCATTCCCCGGGACTTCTGGCTGGAGGACTGGGAGCGTCAGGCGATCGTCAGCTTTTACCTGGACAATCCCCTGGAAGGGTATCGTAGGCTGACCTTCATGATGCTTGATCGTGACATTGTTGCCGTGAGTCCGGTCACCACATGGCGTGTGCTGTCAAAAGAGGGGTTGCTCGTCAAGTGGAACAAGAAAAAGAGCCTGAAGGGCACCGGTTTCGTCCAGCCGCTGTTACCGCACGAGCATTGGCACCTGGATATCTCCTACATCAACATCCACGGCACCTTTTACTACCTCTGTTGTCTCCTGGACGGTTGCAGCCGCTACATTGTCCATTGGGAGATCCGGGAACGGATGAGAGAGGCGGACGTGGAAATCATTCTGCAACGCGCCAAGGAAAAATTTCCCGATGCGAAACCCCGGATCATTTCCGATAACGGGCCGCAGTTCATTGCCAAGGATTTCAAGGAGTTCATTCGCATATCGGGGATGACCCATGTAAAAACTTCGCCGTTCTATCCGCAATCGAACGGCAAGCTGGAAAGGTTTCACCAGACTATCAAGGACGAATGCATCCGCC
>CAZFCG010000103.1:0-8636 GCA_964517595.1 uncultured Geobacter sp.
CGAGAATGCGGCCCAGCGGCGTTCCCTTGCGCATTTCTTCATCATAGAGGCGATATGCTTCCTTGCCGTCGCCCCAGTTGAGAATACCGGCTTCCATGGCAACGTTCATGATAACCGCGCCTTCAATGGAGTCGATACCGATGTCGTCCATGACCCAGTCACACTTGGCGATAATGTCCAGGTCTTCAATCAGGCTGTTGGCGCCCAGACCCCAGACGGTTTCATACTCGAAGCCGGAGGTGGTGTATTTGCCGTCCTTGTCGACATAGTGCTGGGAACACTTGATGATACAACCGGCGTGGCAGCCATGGGTCGGGTTGCCGCCCCTGGCGACAATGGTGTCATGCATGGTCTCGCCGCAGATCTTGTTGGCGTGATCACAGGTGCCAAAGCGGAAGTTCTTGGTGGGAAGACCGCCGGCCTCGTTCAGGATGTTGATGAGAACGTTGGTGCCGTAAGTCGGGAGTCCCTGGCCGCTGACCGGGTGATCCAGCATGGCCTTGGCGAAGATGCGGGCCTGGGTCTTGAATTTTTCCGGATCGGCGATGGTTACGCCCGGAGCGCCGGTATCGTCGATGGTGATATACTTTACCTTCTTGGAGCCCATGACCGCACCGCCGCCGCCGCGGCCGTGGCTGCGGATGTTGCCGTCGGGGTCCTTCACGGAGATGTTGGCCGCAGCCATCCTGTATTCACCGGCGGGGCCACACACGAGGATGCCGATCTTCTTGCCAAGACGCTCGCTCACGGTCTTAATCAGCTCATAGTTTCCCAGGCCCTTGCCGACGAATTCCATGTCTTCCTTGATGCTTGCGCCATCCTTGTTGATATGAATGCTGTACCATTTGTCATCAGTCGGCATCCCTTCAATGATTACGGCCTTTATGCCCAGTCTTTCCAGATTCTGGGCCGCGGTGCCTCCGGCGTTGCTCTCCTTGATACCGCCGGTGAGAGGGCTCTTGAATCCAGCTGAAAGGCGGCCGGAGTTGGAGCATGCGGTCGCGGTCAGAAGACCGGGGGCGAAGACCAGCTTGTTGTACTTGCCCAATGCCTCGCAGGTCGGTGGTACTTCCTTGGCCACGATTGTCGAGGTGAGTCCTCGGCCGCCCAGCGCCGCCCATTCCGCCGGAACCGGCTCGATAGCGGTAGTCTGGTTCGTCATGTTGATACGGATAATCTTTTCTCCCATTCCTTCCTCCTTGTGGTGTAGTAACGTGAAACGCCCTTGCCCCGTCACGCCGACCGATGGACTTTGATAACACCGGGCCTGCCCAGCCCGCCCCATTGAGGCGGATGGCATAACGAAGCGGTAAAATTGACTGTTTACACGTTAGAGGAAAACTGATAGGAATAACAGACGCAATAATTACAATTTAATAGCGGTACAGTTTAGTCACATTAAAATTGTATCCATCCCAAGAGGATTAACCTGTGTGTTCCAAAAGCATCAACGAAGCGAAATCGTTATTACCTGAAAAGGACCGAAGCACGCGAGGAAACGCCGATGGCTTCATATACGAAAAGGTCTCTGACGCCATCGCTCGCCTGATACGCAAGGGTACATATCTTCCAGGATCCAGGGTTCCTTCGGTGCGAACCCTGAGCAGACAGATGCGGGTCAGCATCTCCACTGTGGTAAAGGCATATTTTCACCTGGAGAACCTCGGCTTGATAGAGGCGCGTCCCCAGTCCGGATATTACGTGAGCATCAGGCCCTCGCCGGTGGCCGGTGAACCGGAGCACGCGGCCACCCCCCCGACACCAACCCTGGTAAGCGTAAACGAACTTGTCATGATGGTCATGAAGGATGCCAACAACCCCGGCCTCTCGCCCCTCGGTCTTGCCGCTCCGAACCCTGACTACCTTCCGGCGGACAGGCTGAACCGCGTCCTCAACCAGGTAGCGCGCCGCAACAGGAGTCACGGCATCTCCTACGAATTCCCGCCCGGCAATGAAAGGCTCCGCATCCAGCTTGCCCAACGGGCTTTGAAGACCGGCTGTTCGCTGGCGCCGGACCAGATCCTCATCACCAGTGGCTGCCAGGAAGGGGTGACGCTCGCCCTGCGCGCCGTGTGCCGTCCCGGAGATACGGTGGCCATCGAGTCGCCCATCTTCTACAACCTGCTGCAGATTATCGAGGCGCTGAATCTGAAGGCCCTGGAAATACCAGCCCATCCGCGGAACGGCATCAGCCTTCCCGCCCTGAGCTATGCCCTGGAGCACAATACCGTGCATGCCTGTCTGGTTATCCCCAATTTCAACAACCCACTGGGTTCATGCATGCCCGACGACAACAAGAAAGAACTGGTCCGTATTCTGGGAGAACGGAACATCCCGCTCATTGAAAACGACGTTTACGGGGATCTGGGGTTTTCCAGCGAACGCCCGTGCGTTGCCCGGAGTTTCGACGAAAAGGGTCTGGTAATCCACTGCTCGTCTTTTTCGAAGACACTGGCGCCGGGCTACCGGGTGGGCTGGGTTGTGCCGGGAAGGTTCAGGGAGGAGATAGAACGGCTGAAGGCAGTCAGCAGCATCGCCAGCGCGACCCTGCCGCAGATGGCCATTGCCGAATTTCTCGTCACCGGAGGTTACGATCAACACCTGAGGAAGATTCGGGCAATCTACGGAAGGCAGGTTTCACTGATGTCCAAGGCGGTGGAAAGGTCCTTTCCGGAAGGGACCAGGATCAGCAGCCCGGCCGGTGGTTTCGTGCTGTGGGTGGAGATGCCGGAGAAGGTGGACTCCATCAAGCTCTATGAAATGGCGCTTCGGGCGGGAATCACCATCGCTCCGGGGAGAATCTTTTCCGCGACGGGGAAGTATTCCAACTGTCTGCGGCTGAACGCAGCCTACTGGTCACGGGGGATAGTCGACGCCGTGGCCGTTCTCGGGGGACTGGCGGAGGAACTGGCGCGAAGAGGATAGGCGGAGCATCAACTGCCCCCGGGAGAAGGTGCATTCCCTGTTCCTGTATGGCCTTCCGCCGCCGCCTCATCCCGGGGACGTTCAACGGCGTCCCTCCATAAAAAGGGTGACGCCTCCGTAAGGAGCGCCACTTCCAGCGGGCTCAAGACAATATCCGGATCCACCGCCCTTCTCCTTTCCTTTGCGCATCTTCGCCGCAATCCCGTAGTAACGGCTGCCGTCCCCCTCGGGCGCCCGGGTCATAACCCTCTTCAGCTGAACTTCCCGGAGGCCGGCACGGCCCGCTTGAAGGCCCATGTCTCAATCTTCTTGATCTGTTCGGCCATGGTAATGGAAAGAGGCACGGTGCGGCTCACCATTGTCATCAGATCCTGCTGGGTCATGGGTCGCTGGTCGGCAAGGGCCTCGAAGGCCGCGGAATGGACGGCCTGCTCTATCTCCGCGCCGGAGAATCCCTTCGTGGAACCGGCGAGAAGCGACAGAGAAAACCCGGAAAGGTCTACACCGCGGTTGGTGAGATGAATGCGAAATATCTCTTCCCGCGCCGCGGTCTCCGGCAACCCCACATAGAATATCTCATCAAAGCGCCCCTTTCGCAGGACCTCCGCTGGAAGCATCTCTATGGCGTTTGCAGTCGCCGCGACGAATACCGGCTCGCTTTTTTCCTGCATCCAGGTAAGAAACGCTCCCAGCACCCTGGATGCGGACCCCCCTTCGGACTTGAAGCCGTGGGTGGTGATACCCGCCTCTATCTCGTCAATCCAGAGCACGCACGGCGCAACCGCCTCGGCGGTCCTCAATGCCGTACCCAGGCTCACTTCCGGGGTGCCGAACATCCCTCCGTAAACCGTGGCCATGTCAAGGCGAATCAGGGGAAGGCGCCATTCCGCGGCAATGGCCTTTACGAACAGTGACTTGCCACAGCCCGCTATCCCCATCACCAGCACCCCCTTGGGAAGACCGACCCCGGTGGAAATGGCATCCAGTCCGAAGGCGCTCTCCCGTCTCTTCAACCAGTGCTTCAGGTTTTCCATCCCTCCCAGATGGTCGCAGCCGGCGTAGTTCATGACCAGCTCCATGATGCCGCTCTGCTGAATGATCCGCCTCTTGTTCTCCAGGAGTTCCGCTACCGCGTCATCTCCGGTGGCATCGGCCAGACGCAGGGTGCGCAGCGACCGCTCCAAGTCCACGATGGTCAGCCCCCTTGACGCCACCACCAGCCTTTCAAAAAGACCCGGATCGGCTTCGCAGGCCTTGGCCAGGCCCGGGCTCTGATCACGATACTGTGCCAGAAAAGAATTGATCTCCTCTACGGACGGCAGACTCTGAGACATGAGGGTGATATCCTCCCGCAGGCCCGGCGGCGTCCACTCATCTTCGCCAAAAATGACCGTCACCTTTCCCTTGCCCCTCGAAGCGAAGGCCAGATCCTTTATCTTACGGACAAGGAGAGGGTTGCCGCGCCACAAAGCCGGCACATCCTTCAGGATCAGCATCAACGGACCCTGTTGGGACGAAATGAAATCAATGGCCTTCAAGGGATCGATGGTGTCCTGGACCAGGGCGCCGTCACGGCAGAGCCCGGTAGCGCAGGTCCATACAAAGGGACTTCCCATCCCCTTGATGCGGCCCGCGGCCTGGGAAACGAGCCTTTCACTCCAGCGCTCATTATCAGTCATGACATACAGGAGGGTGGCTCCAGTGCTCATCAACCGGACGACTTCCTGCGGGGTCAGCTTCTCCATTCATCACCTCCGGGCCCCGGACCGGTATCCTCCGGCCATTGGCTCATAGAATCACATCATTACCTTTTCAGCCTGCTTTGATAGATACCATCCAGTTCAGCGGCCCGGAGGTCCCAGGAATTGAGCCTTGCGGCATGCTCCAGGGCCATCCGGCCCAGATCCTTCCGCTCGTCTTCATGAGCCGTCAGCCATGCAAGACGGGCTGCCAGGTCGCTGATATCACCGTATTCGGCGTAGACGGCCGTTTCTCCCAGCATTTCACGGTTCACGGGATCGTCAAAGCACACAGTCGGCAGACCGCATGCCTGGTACGCCGCAAGCGCGCCATTGGACCCGTTCAGGGGAAGCCTGGGCGAAACGGCCATATCACCGGCGGACAGGTAGAACGGCGCTCTGGCGTACTCGATCCTGCCGGTAAAGGTCAGCATCTTTTCAACACCCAGTTCCGCCGCCCTGGCGCGATAGGCCTCTTCCGGATATCCCATAATCATAAACCGCAGGGGACTTCCCTTTGACTTCAACTGCACGATGCATGAGAGCAGGAGATCAATGCCATGGGAGCGGCCCATACCGCCAAGGTAGACCGCAATAGGTATATGAGGCGGTATGCGCAGCTTCCCACGCACCTCTTCACGCGGGTGGGGCCGGAAATGGGCCGTATCCACGGCATCCCGAAGGACACCTACCCTCGCCGCCGGCGCGCCCCACCTCTGGACCAGATCGCGGGCCGCCTCTCCGGATCTGGTGACGATGAAGTCAGAGGGCCCGGCATTGATGCGACGTTCCAGATTGGAAAAAAACCGGTGGCGGCGGGAACCATCCCTGGCGAAACCGTTTTCTACCATGGCCCCGGTGAAGCTTCCGTGACAATCAAACAGCAGCGGGATTCCCAACGCCTTCCGGAGTCGGCCCCCGATCCAGGCGCCCTCATGCAGATGGGCATGGATCAGGTGGGGTCTGAAGGCCCGGCATTCGGCCAGCGCCCGGCGGTACAGGCGGAAATCCAGCAGAAACCGTCGCCATGACGGACCGGGAGGGAGCTTCCCGCATCCGGGAAGAGCCGAAATCCTCTGAAGGGAAAAACCGGGCATGTCCTGCCCGGAGGGAAGGGTTACAATGCGGACCCTGTGGCCGAGCCGTCCAAGCGACCTTGCCTCTTCGTAAATCCTCACATGGCTGCCGCACTCTGTGAAGAAAGGTTCCGGGACTACCATGAGAATCCTGAGTTTTCTTTCTATCACGATAAAAGACTCCAGATATTATGAAACAGAAATATTCAGTCCGGTCCAATACAGATGTCTTATACCCTTTCAACATATTTTTCAATCCAGCGCAACTTTTTTATGTCCGCGAAATACCGAAGCGTCATTTACCTTCATCCCCCTCCCGGATGAACTGTTATCCAAACCGGTATTACGGAGGCAAGTAAACATAGCAATGTTGGTTTCAAAAAAAAAGACGCGGCACGAGGAGGGAGAACGTGCCGCGGAATGGGGCATTATGCGGGGTAATGCCCTTGAGACTCCATGCTCTGTTACTGTTCCGTCTGTTCCGGAGGGGACGTAGAGTTAAGACTCAGGATGACTCGGCGTTGTGAGGCGTTCAATACGGTAAACATGGCGGCGTGGACTTTCCATTGACAGACTCTTTCGACGCCGCCGGGATGTGGCTACTCTACCTCTTCCGCGGTAAAGTTGGGTCAAGAGAAATCCGGAAATGTTAAGATTCGAAACCACCGGGACAATGACATGTTTAACATTTCTTTACAGCCTCGCCGGTCATTTGCCGTTATACTGACGCCAAAAATCGGGAGCTGTGAAAATGGAAAACGGAATTCTGATAATCGATGACGATCGGGAACTATGCGAATTGCTGCGGGATTACCTTGGCGCGGAAGGCTTCATCGTCGATGCCGTCCATGATGGAGAAGAAGGGGTAAAACGGGCGTTGGGCGCTTCATGGGACCTTATAATACTTGACGTGATGCTCCCCAGGCTTAACGGGTTCGAGGCCCTGCGGCGAATCAGGGCCGCCTCTTCCTCACCGGTTCTTATGCTGACGGCCAGGGGAGACGAAATAGACCGCATCGTAGGCCTGGAAATGGGGGCGGACGATTATCTCCCCAAACCCTTCAACCCCCGCGAACTGGTGGCGCGCCTGAAGGCCATCCAGCGCAGAACGGTCCAGCTCCCGGCGACAACGGCCGCCACTCCCGGAACCATCACCGTGGGAGACGTCCGCATCGACCCCGGTTCCAGGAGCGTGTACCGGGGAGGAGAAACGGTAAACCTTACCTCAGTGGAATTCTCGGTACTGGAGGCGCTCCTCCGCATGGCGGGAAAGGTGATAAGCCGGGAAGAACTGTGTCTCCAGGCCCTGGGACGCAAGCCCTCCTACCATGACCGCAGCATCGACGTGCATGTGAGCAGCCTGAGAAAGAAGCTCGGTCCGTCCATTGACAACGGAGAGCGGATCAAGTCGGTGCGCGGGGTGGGATACATCTACGCCACGACGGCCGTCGAACGGCAGGGCCTTGCGTAGGGAGACTCTTCATGCGGACCATGTTCTTCAAGCTGTTTTTCTGGTTCTGGCTCGCCATGACCCTTTCCGGCATCGTCATCTTCCTCTTTGCCTTCACCATGCGCCTGGAGCCGCTGGAGGACCGCTTCGAGCGGCGTTTCAGCGACGAGCGCGCGAGGATACAGCTTCAGGCCCTTCAATTCTACGGCCGGGGTGTCGCGAGCGTCTACGAGCGTTACGGCGCATCCGCCCCGTTGCATTTTCACAACCGTGACGCGCGCGGCATGAACATCTTCCTCTTCTCATCAGACGGCGCCCCCATATCCCGCGACATCCCGCCGCCTCTCCATGAAGCCGCCGGCAGGCTCGCCTCCACCGGCGCCAACGAGATAATCATCGACAGGGGAAGGCTTATTATTGCGGCCCGGGTCAAAAGCCCGCGCGGAGTTGCCTACATTACAGCGGCAGAAGGAAGCCCCCCTTCTTCCCCTCCTGTCCGGCGCAAGTCGCCCGCCGCCTACCCATTTCCTCCCGATTTCTGGTTCCGTTTCTGCGTCTCCTTCGTGGTCGGAGGGCTGATCTGCTACGGCCTTGCCTGGCGTTTCACCTCTCCGATCCGCAAACTGCGGTCGGCTACCCAGCGCCTGGCGACCGGAGACCTCACATCCCGGGCGCCCGTCGACGACAAGGGATGGGGCGACGAACTGGGAGACCTTGTCAGGGATTTCAACCGCATGGCGGAACGCATCGAACGGCTGGTGACCGCACAGAAACAGCTGGTCAGAGACATCTCCCACGAACTTCGCTCACCCCTGGCAAGGCTGGGCGTGGCCCTGGGCATTGCCCGCCGGAACTCGCCCGCCGGCGCCTCCGCGGCCCTGGACCGCATCGAGAGGGAAGCAGAGCGACTGAACGAGATGATCGGGGAACTGCTGACCCTAAGCCTCCTGGAAAGCGGGAGCGGGCGTTTTGAGAAAACGGAATTCGATCTGAACGAAATGATTGCAGAGGTTGTCCGGGACGCAGATTTCGAAGCGTCCGCCGGCGCCCGGCGCGTCGAGTTCTTCGCTCGCGCGAGTCTGACGCTGTACGGCAATCGGGAGATGCTTCGACGCGCCCTGGAAAACGTGGTGAGAAACGGCGTCCGATATACGGAAGAAGGGACATCGGTGGAGGTCTGCCTGGAGGGGGAGGATACGCGGCAGGCCGCAATCCGCGTGCGGGACCACGGCCCGGGCCTGCCGGAAGAGGCATTGGGCGATATCTTCCGCCCCTTTTACCGTCACGCCGAGGCGCGGGACCGGCAGAGCGGGGGGACAGGCATCGGCCTCGCCATCACTGAACGGGCCGTGGGTCTGCACGGCGGCTCGGTAGAGGCGGCCAACGCGGCTGGGGGCGGACTGGTTGTTACCATAATGCTCCCCCTTTCTTCTTAGGAACTGTAAA
>CAZFCG010000104.1:0-8543 GCA_964517595.1 uncultured Geobacter sp.
GGGAGTATTTTTCGACACTTTTGCAAGAGTCTCAACAACAAGGGAAAAAAAGACCCCGATTTCTCTGGGCGCATCAGAATGTCGCCGGAGAAGTCGGGGCTCATTGCAGGAGGGTCTACGGATTGCTTTTTACCTCAAGCGCCACATATTTTCAATATAAATAAAATTAATTTATTTTAAATGTAATCACATGCGTTTTAAGGTTCTCAAAAAAGCATGCCGATATATTGTCGGTCCATCCCTGTCCCATGGATGGACGGGATAACCTGTTAAACATATCGTGATTTGTGGAGGGAAAAAGGTGTCACCAAAAAGTTTTCGAATTGCCGGGACTCTTGCCATGTCAAGCGCGCTGCTCAGCATACCATTTCTGATACTGTCCTATTATTTCTCCAGAGACGACTTTCCCTATGAGACCTATTATCAGTCGGCCATGCACATTACGGGTATCATTATCTTCACCAGCGTTACATACTTGCTGAAAAAGCTCCTTCATGACCGGCATTTCTTCCAGGACGCAGATAATTACATAGATTTCCTGATCATTACTAATCTCATCGCCGGAATCGCCTCAACCGCCAGGCTGTACCTTCCCCAATGGGCAGATGCCCTTGACCAGTTTTCCATAATACTAATAGCGGCCTTCGGCATTACACAGGTGCTTTTCGGTTTCCGGCTCCTCAAGCTTCCCGATAATCTCAACGGCATGCTCAGACCATACTGTTTCATTACAATAATCACCGGACTCTTCATCTCAACGGTTGTGCTCCTACCCCTCGGGGTTATTACCGGCGCCATTTCGGACGTGATGCTCGGGACCATCTTCTTTCAGTCGCGGGAAAAAGCGATCGAGCCGGATGCCCGGTAGCCTTGCCAGAACTTCAACCTCAACAATAAAAAGGTAACAGGAGACTGTATAGAATCCATGAAGCTTCCCGAACCGCTATACCCCGGAATATTGCTGCGTCGTTACAAGCGTTTTCTTGCTGATGTGCGTCTGGACAATGGAGAGACGGTCACGGCCCATTGCCCGAATTCCGGAAGCATGAAGGGATGCGCCATCCCTGGAGGCAGAGTTCTTCTGTCTCTAAGCGGCAACCCGAAGCGAAAATTCCCTTTCACCTGGGAACTGGCGCAAACGGACGGCATCTGGATTGGAATCAATACCAGCCGAACCAACAGACTGGTTCAGGAAGCCATCTGCCAGGAAAGAATCCCCGAACTGACCGGTTATACAGACATCCGTCCCGAAGTAAGCTACGGCACAGGCAGCAGAATCGACCTGCTACTCTCCGGGCCTTCCGGAGACTGCCACGTGGAAGCGAAAAATGTAACCCTCGCAGAGGGGAAAAAGGCGCTGTTTCCGGATGCTGTAACCACACGAGGACAAAAGCATCTCCATGAATTGATGGAAGTGGTGCGCTCCGGCGGGCGCGGTGTGATTTTCTTTGTCGTTCAGAGGGAGGATACGCGGGATTTTTCAACGGCGGACGACATCGATCCTGAATACGGAAGGCTTCTCCGAATTGCGGTTAAAAGCGGGGTTGAAGCCTTGGTCTATCAGGCAGCGGTGTCTCCTCTGGAGATAGTCCTCACAAAACGACTGCCGATAACCTTTGACTAAAGGCAGGGGTCTAATCCGCTCCATGGGCGCCTATTTCTGGATAAAATCCCGTTGTTCATCGGGAGTCATGCGGTGCCATCGCTCGCGCAGCGCCTGCCTCTCTTCATCGGTCATCCGGCGCCACTTCTCGCGAAGGGCCTTCCTCTGCTCCGGAGGAAGGGTCCGGAACCACCGGTATCTGCCGCGGATTTTCTCCTGCTCTTCAGGAGGAAGCTTGCGGAATTCGGAAAAGCGCTTGCGGATCAGTTCCCGCTGCTCGGGTGGAAGTTCTCGCCATCTCTTGTAACGCGCCTCCGCCTCCTTTCTCTCATCCGGAGTCATCCTGCCCCACTTTTCCGCCCTTCTGCGCAACCTCTCGCGCTTTTCCGGCGCCAACTCTTCCCATCTGTCCTTGTACGGCTTCAGAATCTGCTGCTCCTCGCCAGTCAATTGATTCCACTGAACGCCGCCGCCCATACCCCAGACCGGCAGTGCGCAAGCAAATATAGCAATAATCACAATAAGTTGAGCAAACCTGTTCATATAATCCTTCCTTGACGCACTTGCAGATTCTATTTGTCATGCCCGAATGACTTTATCGGGCATCCATGATTTCAAAGAGTTACAGTCTGGATTCCCGATCAAAATCGACTCGGGAATGACAATTGCGAGAGCATCTACCTTGTTCATCAAAGCGCATCGCCGTCTTCGCCATTTTTCCGGTATTGTCCGGCTGTTTCTTTCCGGTCAATCTGGACAAGTTGGAGCAGCCAGCCCTTGCCTGCGCCGACGTTACGTCAATCAGCCTGCCTTGTCCTTGCTCTCAAGCCAGCGGTAAAACTCCAGATCCTTGTACAGTTCCAGTTGTTCGTTCGTTGTCATAATATCAAGGTCTTCGGGCTGGCCTACCGGCATCGAATTGTTTCCGGACGACAACCACAGAGAGACGGCCATCACGAGGACCATGGCGGTGGCAAGACCGCTAGCAGTAACCCATCGGGGAAAGCGCAGATACCAGGGGCATTTCAGTTCGGCAACCTCGAGGGCCTTAAGCCTAATGCTCCGCAAACGCATCCTTGTCCCCTCGTCAGGAAGAGGAGTGCTTTCATCCAGCAGCTTTCGCATGCTCTCCGCGAAGACATGGTCACGTTCTTCACTTTTCATGGCCGGAATTCCTCCATCAGGCCGCGCAAGGTATGCACGGCCCTCGAATAATGAGTCTTGACGCTCCCCTCTGAACATCCCATGGCAAACGCCGTCTGGGCAACGTCCATCCCTTCCCACGCCCTGAGCAGAAAAGCCTGTCTCTGCCTGTTGGGAAGAGAGCGGACTGCCTTTTTCAAGGCAGAAGCGGCATCTGAAAGCATGAGGGCTTTTGCGGGATCAGGGCTTGAATTGTCGGCCAAGGTCTGAATGGGATCCTCTTTCTCATCGGAATCATCACCCGAAAAACCCAGCCAGGCCCGGAACCGGTTGCGGACCGCATTCCGTCGGTACCAGTCGGTAATTTTGTTCTGCAGAATCCTGTAAAACAGGGCGCCCCATTCCTTATCAGGACGGGAAGAGTAGCTTCGCGCAAAACCGAGCATCGCATCCTGGACCAGATCCAGGGCTTCGTCTGTATCACCAACGGAAAACTCCGCCATACGCAGGGCGCGAACCTCAATCCCCGCCAGAAAACTGTTCAAATCGCCTGTGGAATTCAGCTCTTTCCTCCAAGACTCATTTGTTTATAGTAACGCTCAATCACAAAGCAGGTTGACCACAAAATCAATACATTCTTGTCGCAAGATGTCCGGAATCGCGTTTATGGAAAAGGCGGAATATGATGTCTCCCTACTTCCAAGGACGCACTATATTCAAGGGCTTTCTATCTTAGACATTGAACAGCCCGAGAAACCAGAAACAGTCACCACAGGATACTACATTGGTGTAGTAAATTCTGTTGAAAATCATCGGCTACAAATATTCGCATGGCAATATATATCCTACAGCAGAAAGGGTAGTTTCAATTGCTATGTCCCAGGCTACAGGGCATTACGGAAACGGACCAGAATATACAGGCAAATTGCTCCCGCGACAGCCAAGGCAATGTCGCGAAGCCAAGGTACGGGATTTCCGAGTCCGGAACTCCAGAGAGGGTCGAGAAATGCCGTGGTGAAGAAAAAGACCACACCTGTTCTGAGCAGCATTTTCATAAGTCAATCATCCTCCGAGAGAATAACCCGTCGCCATTTTCTTACTGAATTGATGAGGTAGATTTCCCCTGAGGTTTCCAGATCTCGCACAGTGATAATCCTCTCTTTTATCTCACCGGCGTCGAGGAGAAATTGACGGAATGTACCGGGCAGAAGCCCGCACTCCATCCTGGGAGTAATCATTTCAGCGCCTTTCCGGATCACGATATTATTGTTCGCGCCTTCCGTTATCTCCCCGCGCTCATTGAGAAAAATAACGTCAATGCAATCCGGTCTTTTAGCCGCTTCGCGCCGATAGAGGTCACGGTTGCCGGTTTTGTGATAGAGAAACGGATCGGAGGAATCGACTCTCCCTTCGGCAATACTGATTGTGCCGGTTCGGAAAACACCATCTTGTTCCAGCGGTTCGGCTTCAATATGAAAACCGCCATTACGGGACAGTTCAATCCGCACCTTGAAGCGGCCACAAAGTCCGCCTCCCTCCAATTGAAGCGATTTGACAATCTCTGTCTTGTCGAGCATGAAGCCGAAATAGCTGGCGGAACGGCAGAGCCTGTCCATGTGCGGCTCCAGGAGAAAGTAGCCATCTTCTTCATCAAAAAGAATCGACTCGATCAGCTTGAACTCCGGCCTGATATTCCAGGCAAACAATCCTTTCGCAAGGCACTCGTCATATTCGGCATCCACGTCAGAATCCCAGGTAATGCCGCTTCCCACGCCAAGTTCACCGGTACCGGCCTCCCTGTCAATGACCAGCGACCTGATGGCAACACTGAAAACTGCCTCATCCATTCCAGGTGAGACGTAACCTATACAACCGGTATAAAGGCCTCGTGGAGAATTTTCAAGCTCCGATATTATCTCCATGGAGCGCTTCTTAGGCGCGCCTGTTACAGAACCGCATGGAAACAAGGCCATCATTAATTCCGTCAACCCTGTAAAGGGACGAATCACGGAAGACACCGTAGAGGTCATCTGGTGAACAGTTTCATATGCTTCAACATCGAACAGAGAGTTGGTTGTGACGCTGCCGTTGAGGGAAACCCGTCCGAGGTCGTTCCGCAGCAGATCCACAATCATCACGTTCTCGGCGCGCTCTTTGGCGCTGGATTGCAAACGCTTAATAAAAAGAGCGTCTTCTTCAGGCCATCTACCCCTGGCGCAGGTACCTTTCATCGGACGTACGGTCAGGAGGCCCCTGTCCAGCCTGAAAAAAAGCTCTGGCGAAACGGAGAGAATACTGTATCCGCCAACATCGAGATATGCGCTGTAGCTGGTTCGCTGGGTTCCGCACAGAACCCGGTATAAGCGGAAAGGGTCACCTGAAAATCTGAACCTGAGTCGCATGGTGAAATTAACCTGATAACAGTCACCTGAAGCGATATATTCCCTGACGGCATCCACGGCTTCACGGTAATTCTCAGCCGAAAGTGAAGGAGTCCAACCGGAAATCATGGAAGAAATGTCCCCTAAAGATTGCTCCGGCGGCCCCTCTGATCTCTTTCTGAAAATACCGAACCAGAGAAGGGGCAAGCCAGAGCCTGTCCCCGAGGGCAGGTCCCGATCAATTCCGCTGGCGGCCTCATAACAGAGAAAACCTGCCGCATGCATCCCGTTGGCTACAGATGCGTCAACTTTCCGCAGTGCGGGAATAATTTCTTCCTGGCGATGCGCTGTTATTTCTTCAACAAAACCGGAGAATCTGAGAGCGCGAGGGTTAGGCCCCTGATGTGATTCAAAGAGGATTTCCCTGTGGATAGTCAATTCCCGCTTCCCCGACACACATCTGAAATCGCGCATCTGATACAAACTGTGCGATCGGCGCCATTGCATCCCTCTGATATTCCAAGGTGGCAAAGAGAGAAATCATACTTTACCGGATCGCGGGGATCCATCTTTCGCAGTGCGGCTGTTATCTCCAAAGCCATTCGCCAATCAGGCTGGCGACGGTAGGTTAAACCGAGTAAACCGGAAATACGTCTAATATGGGCATCCACGGGAATAATCAGTTGTGAAGGCCGAACCGAACTCCAGAGGCCAAGATCTATGCCGTCATCAGGACGGACCATCCACCTCAGATACATGCATAGTCTCTTGCATGCACTGCCTCTCGCAGGTGAAGGAAAAAAGAGGGGAAAATAAGAATTCTCAGGTATTATGTCGCACCCGAATACATTTGAATAATCGAAACGGAGCACGGAAGCGGTGAATTCCGTCAGACTTGACGTGATATCATCCGCATCAGGGTCATGGCAGGCAGCGAAGTAGTTCTGTATGGAACCGGCTTCATGGATCATCGTCCTCAAGGCAAAGAAAAGAGCGCACAGGTCCTTACCGTCGTGAAACCTGTATTTGAAGCATGAAAACTCCTTAAGGCCCTCCACCGGATCAAAGTTCTCTATATATCGCCGTGGCGAAGCGGACATCCGTGCAAAGACCGAATCCAGGTTAGCCAGGATGGCCTTGACATTGCCATATGCAAGAGAGGAGCCTATTAAGCCCACCACCTCCCTGTCCAGGGGATCCGCATATCTGTGACAAAAGGAAAGGGGATCGTTCGCCAGGTGAGCCAGGGAGCGGTTTTCGTAAAGAAGGTCAAGAATGGCCTTCAGGTTTACGGTATCGCCTTTACCCAATATCTCCACTACCTTTCCTTGGGCTTTCCAGTATAAATGTAACCGGCCCGTCATTGACCAGGGCAACCTTCATATCGGCCTGAAACACCCCGGTGGCGACTGAAACACCGGCTTTTACAGTCTCCGCGATAAAAATCCCATAAAGGCGTCTAGCCTCGTCGGGTGCCGCGGCGGTATCGAAAGAAGGGCGCCTTCCCTTAGCGCAGTTTCCAGCAAGGGTAAATTGTGAAACTGCCAATATATCTCCGCCTGTCTGCAGAACGGAAAGGTTCATCTTTCCACTCTCGTCCTCGAATATTCTCAGGTTGGATATCTTTTCCGCAAGCCAAACCGCATCCTGGGCGCCATCTCCCTTTTCCACGCCAAGAAGCACAAGTATTCCGTTACCAATGGAGCTGACATCTTCACCATTAATGTTAACTGAAGCCTCGGTCACCCTCTGTATTACAGCCTTCAATCTGCATTCCTCCCATAGCCTTGCAAGAATAGATCTCTTCGAGTGAGATCAAAAGTTGAGCGGCAACTGATTTTATGCATTCTTAAGCTTGTGGATTTGCAGAGGGATTCTCGGTAGAAGAGGTTTTGAAGTCGGAATCAGACTTCCCCTTTCGCGTACATGCAATCGCAACAATCAACAGAGCAGCAGCTATTAGATAGAGCGCGCCACCCCAGGCTATTGCATCGCTCATATTGTCGATCTTCTGGGGTCTGCCGCCTTTCTCGGAAATCCAACCGACAAACCATGGACCAAAACCGCCTCCTCCCCAGCCCACGGTATTCATTATCCCCGCTGCTGTGCCTCTTGCCCTAGGCTCGATGTTATCAAAGAGAGATGCAAATATGCCGGAATCATAGAAGCCCTTGCACAACCCGAAGAGAGTCATGGAGACGATAAGAGTCATATGGTTCGTTGTTCTTCCAACCAGGAATACGAAAACCGCTCCGACTAGCAAACCGCATGCCTGTACAAGAATGCGTCCGCTATGATATCTGCTTGAAAGTTTGTCGGCAATCAATCCGGCGAACGGAACCGAGATTGCACTCGCTGTGTGAATGAAGACGGTTGCGCCAAGGCCAGCAGTAGCAAGGTCATAGTGAAATTTGTCTTTCAGAAAAGTGGGGGTCCAAACGAGAAATACGGCTGCTACCGCATTTGCGCCCGCAAATGCCAGCATCAGCAAGGGGACGGTTGGTGATTTGAAGATTATCTTGAATGTTTCGCGGACAGAAAGATGTGACGAAAAAGATTCACCAGCGGGATGCAGTACTGTCGAATTGCAGTGGTTTCCCATCTCTTCACTTTTCTCTGACTCACCTCGAACGGGCTCTCGAAGAAACGCGTAAAGCGCAAAGGCCAGAAGCATGCCTAGTGAACCGAAAAGATAAAAACCTGTCCGCCACCCAAAATGCATGGCCAGCAAAGCGCCAAGCCACGAGCCCAGTATAGTTCCGAAATAGACGCTCGACTGATGGAAGGCTAGGGCGCGGGAACGGGTTCGTCTGCCATGATAATCGCTCAACAGAGACATTGAGGCGGGGAAGTAGAATGTTTCGCCAAATCCTTCAAGGGCTCGTACTGTGACAAAATGCCAAAGTCTTGAACAGAAGCCCGTCAAAATAGTCGCGAAGCTCCAGAACAGGCATCCACCCAGAATAAGATGTTTTCGATTAATCCGGTCACAGATCAATCCCGCAAAAAGAGAGCTGCCGGCATAAACCCACATGAACGCTGAGCCAATCAATCCCAGCTGCTCTTTATTGAAGCCGAATTCCCTTTCAATTTCAGGGAAGACCGCGGAAATGGCCTGCCTGTCAGCATAATTGAAAAAACATATGAACCAGAGCATGAATACCACCCACCACTTATATGATGAATGGCGGGAGTTAACACTGTAGCTGATTCTGGTGGATTGATTTTTGAACACGCAAACCCCGATTGCAAATCCGTCACTTGAGCGAGCGAATCCGTTGATAATCACGAAGATGCAACTTACAGTATTAGCGCGAGAGAATCAACATCTGCGGTTCAGCACGCATTTCTAGTCCAGACGCACAAAAGCCCCGCTTCAATTACGTGAAGCGGGGCTTTTGGATAAGTATCCCGGC
>CAZFCG010000105.1:0-8400 GCA_964517595.1 uncultured Geobacter sp.
AGACCACATCAGATCATTACCGGCAAGATCGGCAAATGGAAAATCTGGGTTTAATCTACCCGGACGGAACTATGGCTCCGGGTTCGGTTTGGGGGCAGGGAGATCCGAGTGCGGATATTATGAAGCATACGCCAAAAGGAGGCGGCTGGACGGAAATACCCCCGGGCGGCATGCCGGTAATGAAGCGGAATACCTCCGGACTCGGCGACCTCGTCTCCTCCGGCTCTTCATCATCACTGCTCAAGGGAGCGGGTTTCCCTGCAACGGGCGACCTCGTCTCCTCCGCGACCTCCTCCCTGCCCGGCGATCTGGTAAGCAACGCATCCCGCATAGCCCCAGCCGTGCAAAATCCGGAATCCATAAAAGACGCGGCCGCTGCCGCGGGACGAAGCAAGGTAGCTCAGGCGCTGGACAAGGCGAAGGACGCCGTTCTTGAAAAAAGCGGCATCGGCGACATGCAAGGCAAAATGACAAAGCTGTCCGAAAAACCGAAAGACCTGCTCGGTGACGGAAAAATCAATCCGGATGATGTTATCAAAAAAATGTAGCGGGCGCTTGTTTCCGGGTGAAAGACATCTGTCGATCAAAAACCGTCGGTACACATACCCTTGCCATGGCTGTAAAGGAGAAAATACGTGGAAAAACTACAGATGAATGAAGGAGAAATCGAAATACCGGAGGGATGGGAAGATAAAACCATCCATGTTCTCTCCTGCCCCGTCGACGCCAAAGAGCCCAGCGCAAGCTTTTCCGTCACCCGCAGCCGGATGGAGGAAAAGACCGGCTTGAAGGCCTATATAGACAAACAACTTGTTGAAATGGCCAAGATATTCCCCCGCTTCAGCATGATAAGCCGTGATGAGGTTACCGTCGACGGAGCAGAGGCGGAACATCTGGTATTCACCTGGCGTTCGAAAAAAGGGGGGACTCTGCGGCAGGAACAGACCGTTGTGATGCTGCCGGGCGAAAAGGTCCTGGTACTGACCGGCACGGCCCGAAAAGACTCATATCATCTATACGCCGACGCCTTCTGCGACATGGTTGCGAAATTCCGCTTCAATCTCGATTGAGAGCCCCGGTGAGAAGCGACCCGGTGCAACACTCCCGTTCTTCAAGCTCTCGGAACAAACAGGAGACACACAATGCTCAACTACGCACTGCATGAAGGGACCATTGCGCTGCCTGATGAATGGCTGGATCAAAGCATCAACATCTTTTCCCATCCCGGAGGAGACCATCCCGAATGCACCATAGTTCTGACCCGTGGAATACTGGAACTCGGCGAAGACCTGAAGGGTTACGCAAAGAGACAGACAGACCTTCTGGCGCAAACCCTTTCAGATATGGAAATCATCCGTGAAGAAGACATACTCATCAATGGACAACAGGCCAGGGAAGCGGAATTCAGCTGGGCCGGTGAAGGGAGAAGATATCGTCAACGCCAGGTTTTTCTTGCGCGGGGAGAACTCGTAATGATCCTCACGGCCACGGTCCAGGAAAGTCTCTACGTGAAACACTGGCAGACAATGGACGGAATAATCGGCAGTTTTCGATTCGCTCCAACACGCAAAGACAAATAAGCAACCGGAAGGATAACATAAATGTTCGAGGCAGCGCGAATAGGCGATCAAATAAGCCATTCCTCGCAGTTGGGAGGCCTGGTGTCGGGGATGTTACTGGGCGCCGCCATAGGGGTGGCAATCCTCTTGGCCGTAACAACCGGACCTGTAGGGATAGCCCTTATCATCGGCGCTCTCTGCACCGGCGCCGCGGTAGGGGGCGCCATCGGGCAATTGCTGGGCGGGCTCGGTAAAAGCCCGTGCGGATTCATATCCACCGGAGCGAAGACCGTCATCTTCGGAGGGAAGCAAGCCGCACGGGCCTGCGTCGACACAGCCGACTGCCGGGATCACGGCCGGAGGCTGATAGCCACCGGCATTTTCAACATACTCATTGAAGGATATCCCCTCGCCACTGTGGGAGACAAGGGGCAGTGCTCCTTCGAAATAACCAAAGGGTGTCCGACCATTCTCATCGGTGGAGAGAGATCGCAATGCCCCGGAATTGACATAGAAGGTGAAGTGCCGGCCTGGCTTCAATGGCTGCATCGCGGGCTCGGCCTGGTGGGAGCATTCCTGCTGCTGCTTCCCTGCGGGGCAGCTCGTGCGCTTTATGCGGTGATCGGGGGGGAGATCGGTTCCAGGGTCCTTGGTCATTATGGAAACAAATATTTCGGCAAATGGGGTGGAGTCGCCGGCGCGGTACTCGGTGGTTTCCTCGGCGGCGGAATAGGCTTCAAGTCGCCGGATATCGCAAGATACCTGAAATCAACCACTTCATCTCTGGCCGCCCGTCTCAGGGCGCCCAGCGTTGGCTCTGTTCTGGGCGATCCCGTCAATGCCATAACCGGTGAAGTCCTTGAGGAGCAGACCGACTTCACCCTTCCCGGCATTATCCCGCTGACATGGACGAGACGGTACGGCTCGCTTTGCGCCAGGAAAGGTCTCTGCGGCGTTGGCTGGCAGACCCCGGCCGACGCCAGGCTCGTAATGGAGGAAAACGGCGCCGTAATTTTCCACAGCGGCGCACCCTCCGCCTCCCTCTTCGACCGCCTGCCCGACCAGACCCCCATCATGGAAGCCATCGGCGGCGCCGTCATCTCCCTGAAAGGGGAATACTATCAGGTCAGGACCATCGAAGGTTTCACCTACCAATTCGGAAAACCGGCGGGAGACACAACCGACCTCCCGGTAGAACGGATAAGCGACGACACCGGCAACAGCCTCAGCTTCACCCGGGACGAAAACGGTCTCTGCCGCATAGAGTCTTCCGGCGCCGTGATAGCAGTCCGCTCACAAGACTCCCTCATCCACGCCATGCAGCTCGTCATCGACGGTGAAGAGCCGAAAACCCTCGTCTCCTACCATTACACCGAAGACGGGGAACTGTTGGCCGCCGTCGACCCACTCGGCGCCTCAAACACCTTCACCTACGAAGACCGCCGCATGACCTCCCACACCGACAGGAACGGTCTCGGCTTTCACTTCCGCTACGACGAAACCGGAAGATGCGTCCATACCAAGGGAGACGGCGGTCTCCATGAATACACCTTCATCTACAACGACCCGGAAAAGACCACTCTGGCGAAAAACGCCCATGGCCACGTCACCACCATCCGCTTCGACGACAACAACCTGCTCCTGGAAAAGACCGATCCTCCGGGAAACACCACCCGCTACGAATACAACGAGCGCCACCTTGCCTGCGCAATCACCGACCCCCTGGGCAGGCGCACCGAATACGACTACAACGAAGCCGGCCAACCGACCCTCATCCGGCGTCCCGACGGCACGACGCTGGAAATAGCCTATGACTGGCAAAACCGTCCCATAGAGACCACCGACCCCGGCGGCGGCGCATGGAAGCAGACCTGGAGCCGGGACGGACTGCTGCTCGGGCGCGAGACCCCCCTTGGCGCGAAAACCGCCTACTGCTACCACCCCGACGGCCGACTAGCGGAAACCATCGACCCCCTGGGAGCGAAGACCCTCATCCAAAGCGACGCGAACGGCATGCTGACCGCCGTCACCGACCCCTTGGGCAACACCACCCGCTACCGCCGCGACGCCATGGGCAATATCCTGGAGGCTACCCTTCCCACCGGCGCCAAAACCTCCTACTGCTACGACGCAGCATCCCGCCTTGTGCGGGTAACCAGACCCACCGGGGCGGAAGTAAACCTCACGTGGGACAAGGAAGGCAACCTCACTCGCTACCGTGACGAACTGGGCAACGAGACACGCCTGGAATACACCGGCATCGGAGAACTCGCAAAGAGGATCAACCCCGACGGCACGACGGTAACCTACCGCTACGACGGAGAAGAGCGCCTTGTCTCCGTCACCAACGAGCGGGGCGAAACCATCCGCATCACCCGAGACGAAGCAGGGAGAATCACCGGTCGGACCGACTACCGGGGCAACCTCACCCGTTACCAGTGGGACGCGGCGGGAATGCTCGCCCAACAGATCGACCCCCTCGGTAACGTCACTGCCTACAGCCACGACCCCTTGGGCCGCATCACCGAAAAACTCTTCTCCGACGGCACGAAAGAAGAATACCGCTACGACGCCAACGGCAACCTTGTACACCATCGAAACGGCGCCATCACCGTAGAGCGGACCTTCGACGCCGAAGGCCGTCTGACCAGAGAAACCCAGGGCGACTTCATCGTAGAAAGCGAATACGACCTGGCTGGCAGGCGAACGAAACGAACCTCCTCCCACGGCAACACCGTGGAATTTGCCTACGATCCCATGGGCAATGTCTCCGGCATCGCCATAAACGGCTGCAAGGTTGCGAACATCGACCGCAACAGCCTGGGGCTGCCCACCAAAGAAACCCTTCCCCACAACATCAGCAGAAACTACCGCTATGACATTCAGGGCCGGCTCTTGACCGAGAGTCTCTTCGGAACATCCAGCAGATGGGAGAGAGAATACCGGTATGACAATGCGGGAAACCTCGTCACAAGGAAAGATCCCCTGTTCGGCGAGAGCTGCTTCAGCTACGACCCCATGGGCAGGGTGAAACAGGCCACCGACCCGGAAGGGAGAATACACCACTTCCTCCACGACCCGGCCGGAGACCTGCTCAAATCACCTGAACAGCGGAACATGGAAGTCATCCACCGCTTTGACGCCAACGGCAACCTGATCGAGCGGGAAGGAAAAAGGCAGACGACCCGATTCGTCTGGGACAAATCAGGACGGCTTTCACAGGCCAGACACGGAAACGGCGCCGCCACCACCATGTCCTACGACGCCCTGGGCCGCAGGATAAGCAAGGAGACCAACGACAGGACTACTACCTTCTGTTGGGACGGCGACCGGCTCCTCTCCGACCGTGCCCTAGGCGAGAAACCGAGGGAATTCGTCTACTATCCGGGAAGTTTCGTACCCTTTGCCGCCATCGAAGGAAACGGAAAAATCCGCTACTACCACAACGATGTCGCGGGTCTTCCACAGGAAGTGCGGGACGAGGAAGGAAACATCCTCTGGCAGGCGCGTTACGACGCCATGGGCAGGATGGTGAGGTCCAAGGGCAGGCGCAGGTTCGACAATCCAATACGGTTTCAGGGACAGTACTATGACGAGGAGCTGGGACTGTGCTATAACAGGCACAGGTACTTCGATCTGGAGACCTGCGCTTTCATAAGCCAGGACCCGCTGGGGCTGGCTGCCGGGACCAACCTCTACTCCTATGCGCCCAATGTCTGGGGCTGGGTGGATCCGCTGGGGTTGTGTAGGGGAGCTAATTCTGTAAATGATAGGGTTCAGGCTCTTCTTAATGGTGATCCGGGAGTCAATATTACAGCCAAATCTGATGCACTCAACTACAGATATAATATTGCTGGAGGGAAACCGGGGGCAGGAACCCCTGTAACAGACATGAAAGCTATCGAAGATATCATTGGGCCATTATCATCTGGAAATAGAATGACAATAACACCAGCACAAGTCTCTGCTTTAGAAACAAATCTTGGATTACCTTCAGGAAGATTGAATAATGGTGGCATTGTATCTATTGTAGACGATATTTTCCTAAGAGCACCAAGATCACCAGTTTCAGGCAATTCCTTATTCCTGGGAGGAGGCAGAGGATTACCAGGTGGTGGCCCAGAAATCAATATTGCCCCCATAAATACAGCTGGTGGTGGTGGAATTAGACAGATTATTTTGGAGGTTAAATGAACTGTTTGTTTTCAAATGACATCGTTGATGAAGAACGTCCTGGTTGGAAATTGAAATGTCCTAAATGTAATAAAATCATTTATTATACTGTCATTAATTTGACTGGCAACGAAGTTCCAGTTTATATGTATTGTGACTGCTGCTCTAATTTTGTGATTAGAGATGAAGATGCTAATGAAATCTATACTTTTTTAAAAAACCAACCGATATTATCGGCTTTTGAATATTTGGATAAACTATATGATGATTTGGAAAAATGTCTGCCTAAATGCCCAAGTGGTGGACATTTCAAGCTGTGGTCAAACGTAAAATGTCCACATTGTGGTTATGAGTTTCCTTACAATAATGGGATTCATTCAAAGGAAATGCGTTATTTTGAAACTAAGATAATATGGATTGAGGGAGCAATAGCATTCAGAGATAAAGATAAAGTTAGTAATAGGTTGAGAAAGGTTTTATACGATATTTGAAGATAACCGATCGCAGGGTAAGCAGTGCTACGCCCGAGAAATCCAGGACAGATCGGGTTTTTGTTCTTTGAAATGACAATCGAGAGCTTCAGCCAGCACAAAAACTAGAAAAACTAGAGAAAAACTAGGGACATCCATGATAAGTTTTGTCAAGGGGAAAACGGAGATTTCCCATAACCCTCCGAATCCACCGGTGGCCTTGTTTTACTCCTTCAAGCCGTCCAATCTTTTTAATCTTTCCAAGCGGTCCGCATGATAATGCGACCAGACATCCATTTGCTGCACATGGGTTTTATTGCCAGGTTATTTTTCAGGGCATGGTTTTTGACGTCCTGAAAAATAACCCATAACCCCATTGCAGAAGATTGAGTTAGGGTCAACCCGCCAGCCTTGAAACACTACCCAAGGCGTGCAACAGAATCTGTTCACGCAGTCCCTGATTCGGCAAGGCCTGTCGGGAAAATCGTAGTGCTATGAAGGTTTATGTGTCTGATCTTACCCTGCTTCCTTCAGTAGTTCGAAGTCAGTTTTCCGCCGATCAACAGCCAGCATGAATTCAACAAGCTTCCGGGCTACTGCCAGGGTTGCGCGGTTTCGGTTGCCGCGCGCCAACTCTTTTTCGTGGAGCGCCGCCAGCGGTTCGTTCCAGCGAGGAGCAAGCTTGGCAGCTTCAATCATTGTGGTCTGCAGGTGCTTGTTACGCTGTTTGGAAATCGGACTGCGCTGTTCTTTGCCTGCTGTCACTGGTAATGCAATAATGCACCAAAAATGGTAACGAAAAGTGTACCACCCGGAGAACATGGTACCCTCCCTTTCAAGGGAAAGGAGGTGTGCCGATGATCTCGATGGAGGTATGCATGGACATTTTCCAGTTGAAAAAAGCAGGGCACAGCATCAGGTTCATCGCCAGGAAGCTGAAGCTGCACCGGAAGACAGTTGCGAAGTATCTCGAAAGCAATTCCTTCCCTGAATACCGGCGGAAAGAGAAAAAGCCTTCCATTCTGGAACCCTATCATCAGGTAATCCGTGATTTCCTCGAGGAGGACGATTACCAGGCGACCTGGATACTGGACCGGCTCAGACGGATGGGTTACACCGGCAGCTACGACACACTCAAGCTGTTTGTCCGAACCGTCAAGGAGCGCAACAACCGGGTCGCCTACACCCGATTCGAAACGGAGCCGGGATTCCAGGCCCAGGTTGACTGGGGCGACTTCAAGATCACCGACGATTTGGGAAAGACCTCCACGGTGTACGCCTTTGTCATGGTGCTCGGGTATTCACGAGCCATGTACGTTGAATTCGTGGAACGCTGCACCCTGGAGACCTTCATGGACTGCCATATCCGGGCATTCAAGGCGCTTCGCGGGGTTCCCGCCGAGGTTCTGTACGACCACATGAAAAACGTGGTAATCGGCAGGGAAAACGGCAAACCGTCCTTCAACAGGGAATTCCTGTTCTTTTCCCGCCATTACGGCTTTACTCCCCGACTCTGCCCGCCGTACAGCCCGTGGGTGAAGGGAAAGGTGGAGCGGCCCATCGACTATGTCCGGGAAAGGTTCTGGAGAGGGTATGCTTTCACCTCTCTATCTGAGGCCAACCAGGATGTTCACACCTGGATCGCCGAGACCGCGAACCAGAGAATACACGGTACCCACCACCAGCAGGTGCAGGCCAGATGGGAAGAGGATATCCGCTACCTGGGAGCGCTGCCGCCGTCCGACTATGACACTTCCCTCAAGTTCTTCCGCAAGGTGTACAAGGATTGCCTGCTCTCCTTTGGGGGCAATCGGTATTACGTGCCTTCCCACGTGGTCGGAAAGAAGGTGACGCTCAAGGTGAAGGGCAACCAGATCCGCATCTACCTTGATCATGAGATGTTGGCTTTCTACACCGTGCCCGACACCAAAGGAACCATGGTCGGCGTCCCGTTCGTGAAACCTCGTTCAGAGGAAGCAGGACGGACATTCTTTCCACCCCGCGGCAAAGGGAAAGCAACCAGGGGAATTACCACCAACAGCCTTTTTCCCGAGGTGGCAAGGCGGTCCCTCGACGAGTACGAGCGGTTCGCTCAGGGAGGCGTATCATGGAACAGCTGACCTATGAACGTCTCCAGGACAACCTGAAAAGGCTGAAGCTCTTCAAGGCAGTGGAGATACTCGACGACGTCGCAACCC
>CAZFCG010000106.1:0-890 GCA_964517595.1 uncultured Geobacter sp.
AGGCCCCCGGCTTCGGCGACCGCCGCAAGGCCATGCTGGAAGACATCGCCATCCTCACCGGTGGCAAGGTCATTTCCGAAGAGTTGGGCTTCAAGCTGGAAAACACCTCCATGGACATGCTCGGCAACGCCAAGAAGATCACCGTGGACAAGGACAACACCACCATCATCGACGGCGCGGGCGCCGAGGCCGATATCCAGGGCCGCGTAAAGCAGATTCGCGCCCAGATTGAAGAGACTACCAGTGATTACGACCGTGAGAAGCTCCAGGAGCGTCTCGCCAAGCTGGTGGGCGGCGTAGCGGTCATCCGCGTTGGCGCGGCAACCGAAACCGAAATGAAAGAGAAGAAGGCCCGCGTGGAAGACGCCCTCCATGCAACCCGCGCCGCTGTTGAGGAAGGTATCGTCCCTGGAGGCGGTGTAGCTTACCTCCGCACCCTGCCTGCCCTCGATGCGCTGAAGCTCTCCCATGACCAGCAGTTCGGCGTGAATGTCATCAAGCGCGCCCTTGAGGAGCCGATCCGTCAGATCGCCGCTAACGCCGGAGTCGAAGGCTCCATCGTTGTGGACAAGGTTAAGGCCGGAAACGACGCCTTCGGTTACGACGCTTCGGAAGACCAGTATGGCGACATGGTCCAGGCGGGCATCATCGACCCGACCAAGGTTTCCCGTTCCGCGCTGCAGAACGCCGCTTCCGTGGCCGGCCTGATGCTGACCACCGAGGCTATGATTGCCGAGAAGCCCAAGAAGGACAGCGGCCCGATGATGCCTCCCGGCGGCATGGGCGGCATGGGTGGCATGGGCGGCATGGATTACTAGAATCCGCCTTGTTCCAGTCAGACACGAAAAAAGGGAGCGGTTATGCCGCTCCCTTTTTTCGTCAACATGCGC
>CAZFCG010000106.1:981-4003 GCA_964517595.1 uncultured Geobacter sp.
TGAAGTCCGAGGTAGAGTAATGCTGTACAGAGCATTTTCCTGCCAGGAGCCGCATCATGAGACAGAACCCTCAGGAATCTTTCTTCAAGGGCGTGATAAAATCGTAATGCCCCTGAACAGCGCTGGGTAATCCGTTCCCTCGCGGCCATGCGGGAAAGCCTGTCATGCTATAGACTTTATGACAGTACTTCATCGGAGGAGTTCGCATGAATATGTACGAATGGCTGGAAACCATCCTCTTTTTCCTGGTCCTGCTGGCGCTGGTGAAGCCGTTGGGCGCCTTCATGGCCAGGGTTTACCAGGGGGAGCGGACTTTTTTCTCACCGATCCTGACGCCGTGCGAGAACCTTATCTACCGCGTCTGCATGGTGAACCGTGACGAGGAGATGGGGTGGAAGCGTTATGCCTGGTCTCTGATCCTGCTCAATCTGGCGCTGTTCGCGTCACTGTTCGCCATAATGATGCTCCAGCATCTGTTTCCGCTCAACCCGCGAAAGTTCCCCGCCTTTTCCTGGCAGCTGGCGCTGAACAGCGCAGTCAGCTTCGTCACCAACACCAACTGGCAGAACTACAGCGGTGAGCTTACGGCCAGCTACTTCACCCAGATGGTCGGGCTTGCTGTTCACAACTTCGTCTCCGCCGCGACCGGCATGGTCATCGCCATGGCCCTGATACGCGGCTTCGTAAGGCGCAAGACCTCCCTGCTGGGCAATTTCTGGATCGATCTGACACGGAGCATCCTTTACATCCTGCTGCCGATCACCCTGGTGGCGTCCCTGGTCCTGGTATCCCAGGGGGTGATACAGAATTTCAGCGACTATAAGACTGTTCCTCTGGTCCAGTCCGCAAGCTACGAAAAAGTGAAGCTGGACGACAAGGGAAATCCGGTCACGGACTTCTCGGGCAAGCCGGTTACCGAAACCGTGACGGTGAAGGAAGTCACCATTGCCATGGGTCCGGTGGCCTCACAGGAGGCCATCAAGGAGCTGGGAACCAATGGCGGCGGCTTCTTCAACGCCAACTCCTCCCATCCTTACGAGAACCCGACCCCCCTGTCCCACTACCTGGAGGTCCTGCTGATCCTGCTGATACCGTTCGCCCTTACCCACACCTTCGGCATCATGGTCGGCAACACCCGTCAGGGATGGGCGCTTCTGGGGGTCATGCTGTTCATCCTGCTCGCATCATTCGGCGTGATGCAGACTATGGAAGCCGGCGGCAACCCGGTCGTAGCCAGGATGGGCGTGCAGGGGGCCAACATGGAGGGAAAGGAGGTTCGCTTCAGTCTGGCCGGCGCCAGCCTGTTCGAGGTGGCCACCACCGGCACATCCTGCGGCGCGGTTGCCGCCATGCACGACTCCCTTACCCCCATCGGCGGCATGGTCCCCCTTAACCTGATCCTTCTGGGCGAGCTTATACCCGGCGGGGTCGGCTCGGGACTCTACACCATGCTGGCATTTGCGGTGATCGCTGTCTTCGTCTCCGGCCTGATGATCGGCCGGACCCCGGAGTACCTGGGTAAGAAGATCGAAATAAGGGAGATGTGGATGTCAATCCTGACGGTGTTGCCGGCGGGGATAGTGGTTCTTATCCTGTCGGGCATCGCCATGAGCGCCCCTACCGCCGTGTCGTCCATGGCCAACCCGGGCGCCCACGGGCTTTCCGAGGTCTTCTATGCGTTCGCCTCCATGGCCAACAACAACGGCAGCGCCTTTGCGGGCCTGAACGGCAATACCAATTTCTACAACCTGCTGGGCGCCCTGGCCATGACCCTCGGGCGTTATGTCCCGGCCATCGCCGTGCTGGTCATGGCCGGCGCCCTGGCGGAGAAGAAGTACGTTCCCCCCAGCCTGGGCGCCCTGCCGACCGACAAGGCGCCGTTTGCCGTATGGCTGACCCTTGTCATCCTGATTATGGGAGCGTTGACCTTTTTCCCGGCGCTGGCGCTGGGGCCGATCGCGGAATACCTGCTAATGAACACGTAGGGGCGAATCTTGTCTTCGTCCCCATGTCGTCGCCCACCGTAGGGCGATCACAAGGATCACCCCTACAGGAGACCCAGAATGAGCAAACACGTTCCGCAAGCAGTATCCATATTCGAGCCGCGGATCATGCGATCCGCCCTGGTCGAATCTTTCAAAAAGCTCGATCCCCGTAAATTGTGGCGCAATCCGGTCATGTTCTGTGTCGAGATCGCCAGCTTCATCACCCTGGTTACCTTCGTCATGTCTCTCACCGGCAAAGGCCCTGAACCTGCCTGGTTCACCGGGCAGGTATCCGTCTGGCTATGGCTCACGGTCATCTTCGCCAACTTCTCCGAGGCCCTGGCGGAAGGACGCGGCAAGGCGCGGGCCGTCTCCCTGCGCCGGACACGCACAGAGGTCCAGGCCAGACGTCTGAGGAAACCGGAGTTCGGCGCCGAATACGAGCTTGTGCCCGGAAGCCTGCTCCGCAAGGGGGACCACATCCAGGTGGAGGCCCATGAGCTGATAGCCGGCGACGGCGAGGTGGTGGCGGGCGCGGCCCTGGTGAACGAAGCGGCGGTCACCGGCGAATCGGCGCCGGTGGTGCGCGAGTCGGGTGGAGATCGGAGCGCCGTCACCGGCGGTACTACGGTCATCGCAAACTCGATCATCGTGAAGATCACCGCCAATCCTGGCGAGACCTTTCTGGACCGGATGATCTCCCTGATCGAGGGGGCCAGGCGACGCAAGACCCCCAACGAGACAGCGCTTGAAGTGCTCCTCATAGCCCTGACCTTTGTGTTCCTGCTGGTGTGCGCCAACCTGAGCCCGCTTTCCGTCTACAGCGTCCAGGCCGCGGGACGGGGCGCCCCGGTTTCGCTGACGGCGCTGACGGCACTGTTCGTCTGCCTGGCGCCTACCACCATCGCCGCGCTCCTTCCTGCCATCGGCATTGCCGGCATGGACCGCCTGATCCAGAAGAACGTCATTGCCCTCTCCGGCCGGGCCATCGAGGCGGCAGGCGACGTGAACGTGCTGCTCCTTGACAAGACCGGCAC
>CAZFCG010000106.1:4013-8297 GCA_964517595.1 uncultured Geobacter sp.
AGGGGCGGAAAACGGTATCCTCATCAAATCGGCCGAAGCGCTTGAAACCGCCCACACCATTGACACAGTGGTCCTTGACAAGACCGGTACCATCTCCCTGGGAAACCGGGAGGCGGTGGCCTTCGTTCCCATAGGCGGCCATACCGGGCAGGAGCTGGCCGAGGCTGCCATGAAGACGTCCCTTACCGACGAAACCCCCGAGGGGCGCAGCATCGTGGTGCTTGCCAAGCAGAAATACGGCCTGCGGGCGGACGCCCTTCCGGCAGATGCGGAAAACGTCCCCTTCAGCGCGGAAACACGCCTTTCAGGCGTAAACCTTGAGGGAAAGCGGTTCCGCAAGGGGGCGGCCGAATCGGTAATTTCCTTTGTCCGTGGAGCGGGGGGGAAGGCGGACCCCACTGGACTTGACGGAATAGTAGACGAGATCGCCCGCGCCGGGGCCACACCGCTAGTGGTCTGCATCGAGGGGGATATCTTCGGCGTCGTCAACCTCAAGGACATCGTCAAGGGTGGGATACAGGAGCGTTTCAGACAGTTGCGCGGCATGGGGATCAGGACCGTGATGATCACCGGAGACAACCCGCTGACCGCCGCGGCCATCGCGGCCGAGGCCCAGGTGGACGACTTCCTGGCCCAGGCCAGGCCCGAGGACAAGCTGCGCCTGATCCGGGACAACCAGGCGGCGGGTTACATGGTGGCCATGACCGGCGACGGCGCCAACGATGCCCCGGCCCTGGCCCAGGCCGACGTGGCCGTGGCCATGAACACCGGCGCCCAGCCGGCCCGCGAGGCTGCCAACATCATCGACCTGGACAGCAACCCGACCAAGCTGCTGGACATCGTGGAGGTGGGGAAGCAGATACTGATGACCAGGGGGAACCTGACCACCTTCAGCGTCTCCAACGACATCGCCAAATACTTTGCCATCATACCAGCGGCATTGACCACCATATACCCCCAGCTTGGAGTGCTGAACGTCATGGGGCTTACCAGCCCCCGGAGCGCCATCCTGTCGGCGGTCATCTTCAACGCCCTGACCATCCCGCTGCTGGCGCCTCTGGCCCTCAAGGGGACCAGGTTTCGTCCCATGCCCGCCGAAAAGCTCCTGATCCATAACCTGTTGATCTTCGGGATCGGAGGAATTATCGCTCCGTTCGTGGGCATCAAGGGGATTGATATGGTAGTGGGGATGTGGATGTAGATAGAATCAATGTAGGGGCGACCGGGCCGGTCGCCCTTACGAGAGGAATAACCCATGCAAGACCTTAAAACCGCAATCCTCATGCTCATCGCCTTCACCATAATCTGCGGCGGCATCTACCCAGTCGTGGTCACCGGCATTGCCCAGTCACTGTTCCCCCAGCAGGCCGATGGGAGCCTGATGACCGACAAGACTGGCCGGGTGGTCGGCTCCGTTCTCATCGGCCAGACGTTCAGCGATCCCAAGTACTTCTGGCCCAGACCTTCCGCGACCACGTATTTCCCGTATAACCCGGCAGGCTCCGGCGGCTCGAATCTGGGCCCCACCAATCCCGCCTACCTGAAGGCAGTGGCTCAACGGGTAGCCAGCCTGCGGGCCGCAGGTCTGAGCGGCCCGATCCCGTCGGAGTTGGTACAGGCGTCCGCTAGCGGTCTCGATCCCCACATTACGCCGGAAGCCGCAAATCTGCAGCTCCCTCGCGTCGCCGGAATCCGAGGAATGAGCATGGAGGATGTGGCCGGGCTAATTGCCGTCCATACCGAGGATCGTCAGCTGGGCTTCCTGGGCGAGCCGCGCGTGAATGTGCTTGCATTGAACCTGGCATTGGATAAACTGGCGCCATGAGCGCCAAAGAGGACGAAAACCGCCCATCGCCGGAAGCAATGCTCAGGCTTGCCCGGGCCGAAGAACAACTGACCGGCCGGGGCAGGTTACGGATATTTCTCGGTTACGCCGCCGGGGTGGGAAAGACCTACACCATGCTGGAAGCGGCCCGGCAGCGGAAACGCGAGGGAAGGGACGTGGTTGCGGCGTATGTGGAGTCCCATGGCCGCGCCGAGACGGACGCCCTGCTGGAAGGTCTGGAGATCATCCCCAGGGCCTGCATCAGGTATCATGGTGTGCTGCTTTCGGAGCCGGACATCGACGCTGTTCTCACCCGGAGACCCCACATCGCCCTGCTGGATGAACTGGCTCACACCAACGCCCCGGGTTCGCGGCACGAGAAACGCTGGCAGGATGTGGAGGAGCTCCTTGCCGCCGGCATCGACGTCTACACTACGGTGAACGTCCAGCATTTCGACAGTCTGAAAGACATTGTCACCCAGATTACCGGGGTGGCGGTGCGGGAGACGGTTCCAGACAGCCTGCTGGATCAGGCGGCGGAGATCCGCCTGGTGGACATTCCGCCTGACGAGCTCCTGCAACGGTTGCTCGAAGGCAAGGTCTACATTCCGGAGCAGGCGGCCTGGGCCGCTGAAAAATTCTTCCGTCCCGGCAACCTCATCGCACTGCGAGAACTGTCATTGCGGCGCACTGCCGCACGGGTGGACGAGCAGATGCGGGCCTACATGGAGGCTCGGGGGATTCCCGGCCCCTGGCCCGCCGCGGAGAGGCTTCTGGTCTGCGTCAGCGGCAGCCCGTTCAGTGAACGGCTCATCCGAATGACCCGCCACCTGGCGGACGAGATGAAGGCCGGCTGGCATACGGTTTACATTGAAACCCCGGACGTGGGCAGGCATGCGCGGGAAAACAGGGAGCGGGTGTGGAGGGATCTCCGGCTGGCCGAGAGCCTCGGGGCGCAAACAGCTACGGTATCGTCCGCTTCCGTAGCGGAAGCGGTTATCCGCTATGCGGTCAGTCACAACATCACCAAAATAGTGGTCGGCAAACCAGTCGGATCCCGCTGGCGGGAGTTTTTCTTCCCTCCGGCCGTCGACCGGATTATACGGTTGAGCGGACCAATCGACGTGCATGTGGTCAGCGTCACGCCGACCTTTCCGGATGCGGACCTCACCGGCGCGGGACCGAAAACGCCTGTTCCCGTTTCGGGATACCTGGCGAGCCTGGCGCTGGTTGTGGCGGCTGCGCTGGTGAGCCTGTTGACGCGCTCCTTCATTGAACCGGTCAATATGGTCATGATCTATCTGTTGATCGTGGTGGTTGCGGCTTTGCGCCTCGGCCGGAGACAGGCCATACTCACGGCTTTCCTCGGTGTGATCGCCTTCGACTTTTTCTGTGTCCCGCCTCACCTGACCCTTGCCGTGGCCGATACCCAGTACATCATCACGTTCGTCGCGCTGTTGGCGGTGGGCGTGATCATCAGTTCCCTGGTCTCAAAGGCTCGCGAGAGGGCGGAAGCGGTCCGCGACCGGGAGGAACAGACAAACAGCCTTTATCACCTCAGCCGGGACCTGGCCTCGACCGCCGATATTGAAACCATGCTGGAGGCCGTGCTGAAAAACCTTGGGGAATCGCTGAACGCCAAGGCCGCAGTGATCCTTCCGGAAGGCGACCATATGCGGGTCGCGGCCGCCGGCAGGGGCATACATCCCGGTGTCAAGGAGATGGCTGTGGCCGACTGGGTTTTCAGCAATGGCAAGGAAGCGGGACGGGGGACGGGGACGCTCGGCGCCGCCCATTTTCTCCATCTGCCGCTCCAGGCCTCCGGGAACCAGCTGGGTGTGCTGGGAATAAAGCTGGGGAGCGAATCCGATTACCGCTCCAGGCAGATAAGGCGTCTGCTGGATTCCTTTGCCAGCCAGACAGCCATGGCCCTGGAGCGCATCCAGCTTTCCCGTCAGGCGGAGAAGTCCCAGATACTTCAGGCCAGGGAGAACCTGGAACGAGCCTTGCTGAATTCCATCTCCCACGACCTGCGCACACCCCTGGCAACCATTACCGGCGCTCTGGATACCCTGCGGGAAAGGGTGCACACGCTTGCGGACAAAGCCAGACTGGAGTTGCTGGATATCGCCAGGGAAGAGGCGGAGCGGCTTAACCGGTTCGTCGGCAATCTCCTGGACATGACCAAGCTGGAATCCGGAGCGGTAAAGGTGAGAAAGGAGATGTGCGATGTGGAGGACCTGGCGGGATGCGCCCTGGCCGCCATGGAGAGGCGGCTCGGAGACAGGAGGGTTGATCTCCGCTTCCCTCCCATGCTGCCCCCGGTCAGGCTCGACATGTCCCTGATGACCCAGGTTCTTGTCAATCTGCTGGACAATGCCTTGAAATACACCCCGGCCGAAAGCCCCATCGAGATATCCGCCAGGGCGGAGGGGGAGAGTCTGATAATCGAAGTCGCC
>CAZFCG010000107.1:0-8226 GCA_964517595.1 uncultured Geobacter sp.
GGAACTGCCGGCCGACTTCCGTCGGATTAAGTGGCCGACTTCAGCGGAATGCACAGGAAAACGGAAAAATCCACATGAAAAGCAAACTACTCATTCTGGATGACGAAGAAGCGATACTCGATCTCCTGGCCGCTGTATTCGAAGATGAAGACATTGAGGTGTTTTTGGAGAGCGACAGTGACGCAGCCATAAGGCGGGTTGAGGAAGAGCGTCCCAATGTAGCCATACTCGATATCTGCGTTCCGAAAAAATCGGGTCTCGAGGTGTTGAGGGAGGTAAAAAAGATAGATCCCGGCTTGTCCGTCATTATGACAACTGGATACAGGACCACCCAGAATGCGATAGAGGCCATGAAACATGGCGCTTATGAGTATCTGACCAAACCCTTTGATATTGAAAAACTCAAAGAGGTGTTTCTTAAAGCGCTTGAGTGCAACCTGCTGAACCGCAAGGTTCGTTACGCTGAGATTTCCGATAAGATTGGCGAGGAGGAACTGGAAGAAGACATAATGATCGGATCAAGCCCACAGATGATCCAGCTCTGGAAAATGGTGGGAAAGATAGCCGACTCCGATGCAAGTGTTTTGATTCAGGGCCCCAGCGGAACAGGCAAGGAACTTCTGGCGCGGGCGATTTACAATAACTCCAAGAGGGCGAGCAACACGTTCCTTGCGGTGAACTGCGCGGCCCTTCCGGAAAGCCTCCTGGAAAGCGAGCTGTTCGGCCACGAGAAGGGTTCATTCACTGACGCCCATAGCCGCAGGATCGGTAAATTCGAACAATGTAACGGAGGAACCATATTTCTCGACGAGATTGGTGAGATGAGCATTTCGAGTCAGGGAAAGCTTTTGCGGGTCCTTGAAAACCAGGAGTTTGAACGGGTAGGCGGCAACGAGACCATCAGGGTCAATGTCCGGTTGATTGCCGCCACGAACTTCAGCCTGGTGCAGGCGGTCAAGGATAAGAAATTCAGGCTTGATTTGTTCTATCGTCTGCGTGTCGTCTCTTTCTTTCTGCCTCCTCTGCGGGAACGGTTGGAAGACCTTCCGCTGCTCGCGGATCTTTTCGTCAGAAAATACTCCCGTGAATATGACAAGCGGATTAAAGGTCTGTCCCCTGACGCGCTTGATCTTTTGCGGAAATATCCCTGGGACGGAAACATTCGAGAACTTAAGAACATAATAAATTCAGCTACCTTATTCTGCAAAGGGGATGTCCTCATGCCCGAGGATTTTGAGCCACTCTTGCAGGTAAAGTCGTCATTCAGAAAGACGGATATAGATCTGCGTAAGGGTGATGATGAATACTTTTCGGCCTTCTGCAGTCTCCTGGAACCTGTATTCGGTGATATCTGCAAGAAGGAGAATGGCTGCGTCTACGAGAAGATTTCCAGCGGCCTGGAGAAAGCCCTAATTCATATGGCCCTGACCAGAAACAACCATAACCAGGTAGTAACCGCGAAGCTCCTCGGTATCAGCCGCAACACCTTGCGGGACAGGCTGGAGCGCTATAAATGTTCCCCATAGCAGAGAGATTTTTTCTGAAACCCATGCTGTAAGCCCCCCCTGCTTTGTTATTTGGTCGCACACTAATGTCTTATCAGCGTTCTCCCGCGATTCCATATCCGGCACCCTCCCTGTTCAGATTCTTACCATTTCTAATCTATAAACACCAAGTAGTTGATATAATTGTTGAATTTTGATTTCAACGTTGTCTGGTGCTCAATTTCCGCACAATTTCTTGAAACAAAGACTATTCTTTCCTGGTTTTCGGGAGGCTGTATTGTATTGATATCTCGATGAAATATAAATGCTTCCGAAAAAATGCCTCGTTGGTACTGAAGTTGCTAGAAATAGAGCAGCATATCTGAATTTGTTGTACTGAGCATAAAGTTCCGCTTTGGGGAGTTCCGGGAGGGTTGGCCATGGAAGAAAAAAAATACTGATAACCGATGATGACAGGCAAACCAGGGAACTGGTTTCGAATTTTCTGGAATACAAAGGTTATCGAGTCTTCCAGGCTTGCGACGCCATGGAGGCTCTGGAGAAAATAGAGACTGAAGACATCGATCTGGTCGTTACCGATGTGATGATGCCGAAGATTAACGGTCTGGAGTTTATCAAAAGAGTAAAGGCTTTACGTCCGGAGATTATAGCCATCGTTTACAGCGCCTTTGGCAGCAGCGTTATGACCTCTAATCTTCTTAAGGCCGGGGCGTTTTTCTATCTTGACAAGCCGTTTGACCTGGAAGAGCTTGATTCTCTCATTCAGCGTGGTTTTGAGCACTTCAACCTTCAAAGCCGCTCCTATCACAAAACCCCTGCCGTCAAAAACAGGGCCATGATAAAGATGATCGGCGAGAGCCCGAAGATGCTGGCCCTCTTCGAGTTGATCGAGAAGGTGGCTGACTCGGACGCCACCGTGCTCATTCAGGGTGAGTCAGGCACGGGCAAGGAACTTGTCGCTCAATCAATTCACGAATTAAGCAACCGAAAGAACAGAAATTTCGTTCCGGTCAATTGCGGCGCGATCCCCGATGAACTTCTCGAGAGCGAATTGTTCGGTCACGTAAAGGGATCGTTTACCGGTGCTGTCTCCAACAGGGTGGGAAGGTTCGAGATGGCTGACAAGGGCACTCTGTTCCTGGATGAGATCGGCGACATGAAAACCTGTCTCCAGGTAAAGCTTCTGCGTGTCCTGCAGAATCGTGAACTGGAACCCGTTGGAGCAACGCGTCCAAGAAAGATTGACACGCGTATTATCGCCGCTACCAATCAGGATCTCGAAAAGCTGGTTGAAGACAGGATTTTCCGGGAAGACCTGTTTTACCGGCTTTCCGTGATACCCATTGTGATTCCGCCCCTTCGCGAGCGCAAGGAAGATATCCCGCTGCTGGTGGAAAGCTTTATCCGAAAATTCAACAGGGACAGCAGAAGAAATGTGAAGGGGTTCGACGGGGAAGCAATGGAAGCCTTGTGCGCCTTCGAATGGCCCGGCAACATCCGTGAACTGGAAAACCTTGTGGAAAGGATGGTTATCCTGAAGGGGAGTGGGACGGTAACGCTTATTGATCTTCCGGAGAAGTACCGCGGAAAATCCCAGAGACCGCAACCAGTCGCGATATCGCTGCCGGTCGATGGAATCTGTCTGAGCAGCGCGGTGGAAGAGTTCGAAAACCGTCTTATCCTCCAGGCGTTGGAAAAAACCGGTGGGAACAAGAAGGAAGCGGCATCATTATTGAATCTGAAACGTACAACATTTATCGAGAAGCTCAAAAAAAAGAAGATGCTCGTGCCGGAGCTTGCGCTGGCCAGTTGACGGCCGGATGAGGAAAAATGACCATACGTTACGTCGATTCATTGTATCGGAAACCCTCTGATAGCGTCCATGCAGAATCATCGCGGGTCAAATCCCTGAAACGGGGAGAGCGCTTTTCCGAGCTTCTTGACTCGGCCAACGGGAAACTCCCGGGCGATTCTCTCTCCGCCGAAGATGTGGCCGCCAGGGTGGAGCTTCTTCGCCTGCGCATGATGCGCGATGCGCTGACCCTGCAGCATGACATGAATCATACGGAACCTCTTGTGACGGCAACAACTCTGGGGTATCTTGCCTCGGCATATGGTTCCTCAACCACGGCCGGTCCCCCTTCCCAGGAACCTCCTGCTGAAACGGAGACGCAAACCGTTGTGGAAAATATCGTTGCCTCTCCGCAGGCGCCCCGGAGATCCATCCTGAAGGGCGCCAGTGGAAGCGGATTTGATGACATCATTCAAAAGGCTGCGCTTCGTTATGACATGGATCCTGGGTTGATCAGGGCCGTTATCAAGGCGGAAAGTAATTTCAATCCCAACGCGGTGTCTCCCGTCGGCGCCAGGGGGTTGATGCAACTGATGCCGGGCACGGCCCGTGACCTTGGCGTTACAGATTCTTTTAACCCTGAGCAGAATATCATGGCCGGCAGCCGTTATCTGCGGAGGATGCTCGACAGGTATGATGGCGACCTTGATAAGGCGCTTGCCGCATACAACTGGGGTCCGGGAAATGTGGACAAGAAGAACAGGAGCCTCCCCCGGGAGACTCGCTCCTATCTCGCAAAGGTCAAGGATTTTTATACGTCTTATAGCGGTTGATGTCTTTTTTCCTTCTTTTCTATCTAATTACCTTCTCTTTTATCCTGTCAACTTGATTCCACTTGTCCGGTATCCGGCAATTTAAGTCATCTTTTGTTAACTCGGGATGCCCTTCTTCTGATTCTCCAGGCTTATTTCCCCAAGACTGCAGCGAATCAGGCCAAAGTTGATCTCTTCGTAAGCCTCCGTCCGCCGTATATGGATTTCCCTGTATTCGATAGTGATGCGCTGGCGGGTGTGTCGGAAAAAAGTGCTTTTCCAATGTTCCCCCCAGGTTTTATGGAGCTCTGTTACTCATAGCTGTCCTTCTCATGCCATGCCTCGCTGCCGTCGAACATTCCGCCTCCTTGAATTTTTTCCGCGACCTTCCTGAAGTGGAATCCGTAGACGGCATAGGTTATGGCCAGAGGAAAGAGCCTCGGTTTTCTGATGAGAGACCAGAAGAAGAGTTTCCAGAAATGGAGTCTTTCTTTGCCGAAAACTCCCAGAAACAGCATAGCTTTGAAAAGAGCCCCCAAATACCCCGGCTGGAGATGATACTTCCCCACATGCAGCGGCCGGTATTCCCTGAGGAGCCGGATCACCCGCTGATAGTAGTTTTTCGGCGAGTAGATGGTTTCCAGGATGTTCCGGTAGCCGCCGAGGAGCGCCGTGCGCTCCATGCGCGGGACAAAGTTGAGGTCGAGGGAGGTATTGTTGCCGCTCCCTTCCCACAGAAGCCTTCCCTCGTCCGACATGCGCTTGTGGAGCCTGGTGCCGCGTATGACGGAAAGCAGGCCGACCATGGCGGTGACGATACCGCTCTCCTGGATGAAGAGTATCTGCTTGTCGAAGATGGAGGGTGGGTCACTGTCGAAGCCGACGATAAACCCCCCATGCACCTGCATGCCCGCATGCTGGATGTTTTTTATCGAGACCAGCAGGTCGCGGTTTCTGTTCTGCACCTTGCCGCTCTCGGCGTGGCTTGCCTCGTTCGGGGTTTCGATGCCGATAAAGACCTCCTCGAATCCCGCCCTGACCATGAGTTCCATGAGTGCGGGGTCGTCGGCCAGATCGATGGACGCCTCGGTGTAAAAATAGAAGGGGTAATTTCTTTGCTCCATCCAGTCGATGATGGCCGGCAGGATCTCCTTCTTCAGCTTCTTCTTGTCACCGATGAAGTTGTCGTCGACGAAAAATAACGCCCCGCGCCAACCCCGGAGAAACAGGCTGTCCAGTTCGGCTATCACCTTCTCCCGCGACTTGCTCCTCGGTTTTCTCCCGAACAGCGTGGTGATGTCGCAGAACTCGCAGTCAAAGGGGCAGCCACGGCCATACTGGATATTCATGGCGGCATAGTTTCTGACATCTATCAGGTCCCAGAGGGGGATAGGCGTATCAGCAAGGTCTGCCCACTGGTCTGCCGCATAGAGGCGCCGCGCACCGCCGTTGCGCAGGTCCGCCAGGAACGGTGGCAGGGAGCGTTCCGCCTCGCCCAGCACCAGGTGGTCCACTTCGGGGAAATCCTCATGGCAGGCGGTAAACAGGGGACCGCCTGCCACGGTCTTCACTCCCAGACGCCCGCAGCGGTTGATAACCTCCTGCGCTGACTTCCGCTGGATGGTCATGGCGCTGATAAAGACGTAATCCGCCCATTCCAGTTCCTGATCGGAAAGGGGGCGGACGTTCATGTCGACAACCTTCTTTTCCCACTGGACGGGGAGCATGGCAGCCACCGTCAGCAGTCCCAGAGGAGGAAAGCTCGCCTTCCTGTCGATGAAGTTCAAGGCGTAGCGGAAGCTCCAGAAGGTGTCGGGATAGTGGGGGTAAATGAGGAGAACTTTCATGGCTTGTGATCCCTCTAACACTGCATGCAAATGAGTGCCTTCTACAACTGATTGCTGGTTCAGGGTATATTCACTTGTAGAGAATATACCCTGTTTTTCCGCGGTTAATACTTGATTGCTTTGGCAAGTATGACTGCGTATCCACCGACGAGGGACAATAGGGTTCTAAAGGATTCTTCTCTCTGAGTTTACAACTAATGTGGCGGATGAGAACTTCGAATACCGTGGGGGCAACGGCTTGTTTATGCAGTATGAAAAGGAGGGTGTTAAACAAAGGTGAAAGGGGCGCCAGGCAAAGCATGTGGTGTCAGAAGCAGCCCATTATTACGGCGCCAAGTAGACATATCAACCTGAAAATGGCAGTTGGAGTTGTCCGTAGTGAACGAAGGATGACTCCAACTGCAGAATATAGGATCAATGATCCCCGCCGATTGAAGTTAAAGTCTGCTTATACAATAAATAAATAGCGTTACAGCTTGAATACCTGGTGAGGTGCGGGCATTTCCACGCGGGTATTCTTGAGCAACGCCGAGAAGGCGCGCATCGTCTCCTGCTCGCCGTGGACCAGGAAGGTCCGTTCCCGTCCCCCTGTCTGGCGGTGCCAGTCAAGGAGTTCCGCCTGGTCGGCGTGTGCGGAAAATCCGTTGATCGTGTGAATGGCGGCGTTTACCGGGATCTCTTCACCGAAGAGGTGGACATGCCCGACACCGTTAATGATTCCGCGGGCAAGGGTGCCGTTGGCTGCATAGCCGACAAACACGATGCTGGAATCCTCCCTCCAGAGGTTGTGCTTGAGGTGGTGGCGTACGCGCCCCCCGGTGCACATGCCCGAGCCCGCCATGATGACCACTCCTCCGCCGATACGGTTGATGGCGATGGAATCCTGTGTCTCGCGGGTGAAGTGCAGTCCCGGAAGGCTCATTGGATCTTTTCCTTCATGGAAAATCTTTGCGCTCTCTTTGTCATAACATTCTGGGTGACGCTCGAATATCTCCGTGGCGGAGATAGCCATGGGCGAGTCGAGGAAGACCTGCATCGAGCGGGGCAATCGGTTTTTCTCAACGCCTTCACGCAGGAAAAACAGGATTTCCTGCGCACGTTCCAGGGCGAATGTCGGGATGATGACGTTGCCGCCACGCCTGAATGTTTCAGTAATCGCCGCGTACAGTTCCTCGACCGACGGGCCGATAGGTTTGTGCAGCCGATTCCCGTAGGTCGTTTCCATCACGACGACATCCGCCTTGGGCGGCGGGGCCGGATCCCGAAGAATCGGCCGGTTGTTATTGCCCAGGTCGCCGGAGAACAGCAGCGTCAGGCTTCGTCCGTTTTCCCGTAGTTCCAGGAAGATGCACGCGGAGCCAAGGATGTGCCCTGCGTCGAGGAAAGTTGCGCGTACGCCGGGCGCCAGTTCCAGTGGCTTATCATAGGCGGCCGTCCTTCCAAAATAGTCAAGGCTGTTCAGCGCGTCCAACTCCGTGTACAGGGGATGGCTGACCTGTTTGCGGTTCCCGCGCCGGGTTGCCTGGCGTACGCTTTGCCGCGCATCTTCTTCCTGCAGGCGGCCCGAATCGAGCATCACCAGGCGCGCCAGTTCCCGTGATGCCGCGCTGGTGATGATCTCGCCCCTGAAGCCTCGTTTCACGAGGAGGGGCAGGCGGCCACAATGATCAAGGTGGGCATGGGTGAGCAGCAGGAAGTCGATTTCGGCAGGGTCGAAGCCGAATGGTTCAGCGTTTTCCTCGACAAGCTCACGCTCTCCCTGAAACAGGCCGCAATCGATGAGAAGCCGCTTCCCGGCGCATTCAATCATGTGACAGGATCCGGTTACATCTTGGTTGGCGCCGTGGAATGACAGTTTCATTGAAACCTCCTTGGTGAAGCGTTTCCGTCATAGGCCAGAGGTGTGGGCGTTCAGAATGGTATCGGCTCTCCCTTTGGGGAGTTGGCGCCCTTCTCCATCCTTTGGCCTCCTGGCGGCTGGAATGCCTCCCCGCTTTTTCGCTCACGCTATCTTTACCTTGTCTTTGACCATTATATCCATACATCCTCTTTTCGCATCTCACTTATCCCGAAGAAGGCCTCAAGCATCTTTACGATGTCGTAACCTTTTGACCCTGCGTCCGATACCGGGGCGATTGTTTCCTCCCTTGTGTCGAAGATGAGTTTGGCAGATTTCTTGCTAAATAATGCAAAGAAATCTATTCAGGGGAGCGAAAAGGCAATGGGAAACGGTCTTTTGACAGTGAACGGTGACACCCAGGGTGCGTTTT
>CAZFCG010000108.1:0-7925 GCA_964517595.1 uncultured Geobacter sp.
GCGATATTTCGGCAACTTTCCCCCTCTCCCTATCCCTCTCCCACCAGGGGAGAGGGGACTTCTTTGAGATTTGCATGATGCTCCAGTATTTCATGGTAATTTGATACTTCAAGTCTACGCCTTCGCGTGATGTCCGGGGTGGACAGAAGGTGTCAATCAAATTGCCAATTACGATCAATTGATTTATGATCTTGCATGATAGCTGTTGCCCAGGCGCATAAACGGAAGGCCCTGAAATGGAATCTTGTGAAATGGAAACAGGAAACATCCTTGCTGAAAAGAAGAAGGTGGAACCATCCAACTGTTGTGATTCTCCTGCGCAAGGCATGGAAAAACCACCCTGTTGAGGAACAAAAACCTCCGCCGGTGGCGGAGTTGTCGATGAATCGGTTCCCGGCTTCCTTGGATGGCTGGTTACGGAATCCGGCAGGGTTGCTCGAATATCTCCGGAACTCGCCTTTTCCGATCGTTGCGGCGCATGGAAGGCCCGGTGGGGGATTGGCCGCATGAGTTATCTGGTTCCTCCCGGCCTCTACGCCGTCGGCGCGCCGTCGCCCGGAGATCCGGTGGTCGTGACCGCCAATTACAAGATGAGTTACGACATCGTGCGCCGCTCCCTGGCGGGACGGAACATCTGGCTCCTCGTCCTCGAGACCTTTGGAATCAACGTCTGGTGCGCGGCGGGAAAGGGGACTTTCGGTACCGGAGAGCTTATAGCGAGGATCAAGGCAACGAATCTGAAGTCATTCGCCGGCCGGGCAACCCTGATACTGCCGATCCTGGGAGCACCGGGCGTCGCGGCCCATGAAGTGAAAAAGCGGACCGGTTTCGAGGTGCGTTATGCGGCCATCCGGGCGAACGACCTGACGGAATACCTGGACAACGGTATGATGACGACGCCGGCCATGCGGGAGCTGACATTTACTTTCCGGGAGCGGCTGGCGCTGACGCCGGTGGAGCTGGTGGCGGCTCTGAAGCCTCTGGGCGTGGCCGGCGGGCTTCTGTTTCTGGCGGTTGCTTTCTTCCTGGGGCCGGCCGCCGCGCTTCGGGCGCTGGTCGCCTTTATCGGCGCCGCGCTGTCCGGAATAGTCGTCGGGCCCCTCCTGCTCGGTCTTCTTCCCGGACGGAGTTTTTCTTTCAAGGGGGCGCTGGTGGGAATTGTCTGGACAGCGGCCTACTTCCTTGCCATTGGTATCCAGGGTATGAACTACGCTGCGATTGGAGGCGCCTTTCTTGCGCTTCCGGCGGTGAGCGCATTCTACACCCTCAATTTCACCGGCTGCACCACCTTCACATCTCCTTCGGGGGTGAGAAAGGAGATGAGGTTCGCGCTGCCGGCAATGGGGTTCGCCTTGATTATCGGCGGACTCCTTGTCCTGGCCGGATTGCCCCGTTAACGGGCAAAGGAGACGTCATGAAGGGTTTCAGGTACTTGCGGAACGTGGCTACACTGAGGATGGACAGGGAGAAATGCAAAGGCTGCGGCTGGTGCGTGGAGGTCTGCCCTCACCAGGTGTTCAGTATGGAAGAAGGCCTTGCCCGCATTGTGGACCTGGATGCCTGCATGGAGTGCGGGGCATGCATGAGAAATTGCCCCTTCGACGCAATCCGGGTCGATGCGGGGGTCGGTTGCGCCTCGGGCATGATACACCGCTGGCTGCGCGAGCACGGGATCGGTCGTTCCGACAGAGGCTGCTGTTCCTGACGGCGGCATTTGTTGCATGGAGGGTCTGCCGGACCTCTGTCCCATGGCGCCGATGTCTTGTTAAGACGTTCCCCTCATCCGCCCTTCCGGGGCGTCTTCTCCCCAAGGGAGAATTGATATCATTTTGACACCATCCCAGCGGGAGAGGAATGGTTACGGGTTTGAGAAGGCGGTTATTCCGCGGAAGGTGATACTCTTCAGCTCGCGAAATAACCGCCTTTATCCCATGCCGAATCAGCCTTTTATCTGCCCGATCAACTTTACGATTTCTCCATTGTCGGGGAACCGGTTCCCCTCAATCTTCTGTTTAGAGAAAACCACCGTGCCGTCACACGCAACATCGAAGATTCCTCCTGCCCCTTCTATCAAACTGATAGTCGCATCGGGATATCTTTCCTTTACTTCTGCTTCCACCCTGGAAGCTTGAGGGAAGAAGTTTCAACTGACGCAGTACGTAATCGAGATCTTCATATTTCCTCCTTTTTTGATTGTGTGCCGGTTTGTGATGGTTTCGGTTCCGACCCCTGAAGCGAAGCATCGCGCACCTCCGCCAGCAGCTTCAATGCATCCAGGGTGGCGGGATAACCGGCGTATATCCCGACCTGCAGCAGTACCTCGATAATTTCTTCAATCCCGGCGCCGTTTTCCATTGCCAGGGTGAAGTTGATTCTGAGAGCGCTCATCCTTCCAAGGGACGCCAGAATGCCAATACTGCATAAAGAGCGTGTTTTCAGGTCGATACCGCCTCGTGACCAGGTGCGCCCGAAAACGACGGAGACGGCCTCGCGCTCGAAAGCTGGGCTGAGCCTTTTGAAGGTCTCGACAACCACGGCGGCGCGATCTTCACCCAGCATCCTTTGGAGTGTTTCTACCCCCTGTTTGTAGTCGTCCATTCCGGTTCCTCTCCGGCGCCGTTCAGCAGCAGGGGTTCCCCTGGCTGAAACAGGCCTCGCATTCCATCTCGCCGAAAACATCTTTGACAAAACCTTTGGCTTTCGTATGGGCGCCGTTCCTTACTTTTTCTCCGACGGCAACCGCTGCGAGCATTTCCGCCGTGGTTGCACCGGCCTTTTCCGCTTTTTTGCGATGGTATTCCATGCACGGCTTGCAATTCACGGCATAGGATGCGCCCAATGCAATCAGCTCTTGAATTTTGTCGTCCAGTATTTCCATTGAATACCTCCATCCTCAGATTGTTTTCCTCTTGATTCCTTCCCGCACAGGCTTGAGGCGCCGGTTTACAGGGAGCAGGGCCTTTGAGAAGGTCGTTGTCTTTCCCGGTGGCGCCCGCGCGATGTGTCCGGCGGATGAGTTGACAAAAAATCGAAACATATTTTTCACGTTATGGTAAAAGTTCATTGTCATCAGGGATAAAATGACGCGTAACTGCTGTATCGAACCAGTGCCGCATGCGAGTGCTTTCACCCTATAGACGGACGGAAAACGAAAAGGATACATCTCCCGGAAAAATTCGCCCGCCGATGGTGTGTCGGGCTGTGTCTAAGGGAGATCCGGAGTATGGGAGCAGGCAACATGGTGGAACCCAATCTGACTTTTCAGAATATTCATGACACCTATCAGGCAAAGCTCTTCCGTTACCTCTCGAATCTGATCGATGAATACGAAGCGGAGGATCTCATCCAGGAGGTATTCGCGAAGGTGAGCGCGAACCTGGAGGCCTTCAGGGGGGAATCCAGCGTTTCGACCTGGCTGTATCGCATCGCCACAAACCTGGCCATCGACAGGATCCGCCACTGCACGTTGCCCTTCACGGACCCTCTCAAGAGAGCGGAGGAGCCCATTGATGCCCATGAGGAAATAGAGGACAGGAATATCTGGACGGGTGAAAAGCCGGATTCCGCCGAACAGAGGCTCATTCGCGGCGAGATGACGGACTGCATCAGAAGTTGCCTTGAAGACCTTCCGGAGACATACCGCATCGTGTTGGTTCTCAGCGAGCTGGAGAATTTCAGGAACAGGGAGATCGCGGAAATCATTGGAGTTACGCTCGAGACGGTGAAGATCAGGCTACACAGGGCGCGGGCTCTTCTCAGGAAGGAGATCGAAAAAAACTGCAGGGTGTACCGGGATGAGCGGAACGAACTTGCGTGTGAGCCGACGGAAGACTATGCCCGCGAAAGGAAGGCGGGTTCCGACTGAATGTGCCGCCCGGTCTTCGTGAAAAATTAACCGGCTGAATTGCTCCGGCTATTGAAGATAATGGGAGGGAAAAGAGATATCTCCCTGAAAGGAAGCCGTATGAAAATGCCGTTCACCTTTTGGCGCCGGATACTGCTGGTTTCGTCGATGTTCTTGATTTTTCATGCGGCGCCACAGTCTCTCTGCGCTCAGGGGGGCGCTATCGAGCCTGGAATCTATATAACGGAAGGGGGATGGGGTGACCTGACCATCAAGCGGGGTAAGGACGGCATGCTTTCCTTCACCATATTCGCCCTGGGTGGAAACGCCCACATGTGCAGCTTGGAAGGTGTAATAAGGAATGGCAGCTCAACCCTGACCGAGTCCGGCGAGGCGTGCGTCATCAGATTCGACCCGAAGGGCGCCGCGATCAAGGTCAGTTCGGAAACGTACGAACCGTGTCACTATTATTGCGGCATGCGCGCTTATTTTGAAGGTGAATATTTCAAACCGGCGCCGGCATGCCTGCCCAGGGCGATACGGAAATCCCGGCGCGATTTCAAGAGGCTCTATGACAGGAAGGCCTATGCGGAAGCGGTCGCCCTCCTGGAGCCGGTGCTGACGGAGTGTGCAAAGACCATGACCTGGCTGGACAAGGGCTGGATACAAAACGACCTCGCCCTTGCCTATCACAGGATGAAGCGTGATGATATCTGTCTTTCCCTTTTGAAAGGTTTCGAAGCCGACGCCGCAAAGACGGACGAACAGATCCGCGAGGAGTATCCGCCGGCTGACGCCGACACCTACTGGCCGATTCTGAATGCCGCCCGCACAAATCTGAAACTGTGCCGGGGCGGGAAACCATAGTCGCCTCTTCGTATGCCGTTCATACCCCTTCACTTTCACGTTCCGTGCTTTTGGGCTTTCATGGCACGATGAGGACGAAGTAAGTTTGGGGAGGCCGAGGGGTTCGTAGTTGATTTGTCGGCTTACCTTTTCCTGCTTTCACGTAACTCAACAAATCACCTCTGTGTACCCTAACCTCCCTTCCTGAAAACAGGTCCGTCATGGTGGTTGATAATTCAAAAATATTAGGCTAAGGTCGTCACATGCACTTGCACGACATGAAACGAAATAAAAGATTCCTGCTGCTTTCCGTGATCCTCGCGGTTTTCGTCTGCTTTGTCATGCAGGGGGTGTTTGCCGCCTATGTCTCTGCATGCCCCGAAACCGATTCGTACATCAGCCTACTGAAGGACCACGGCGCCAGGTCTTCTCCCAAACTGAAGAAGCCGGTTAAACTGCTTGCGGTTCCGGGATGCACAATAATTCTCGACCCACACGCCTGTCCTTCCTCAATCTCCCGTCCATGCCCCACCTTCACGACAGAAATATTCCATTCCGCTGATCCGGCCAGAGCGCCGCCGGCGCCTTTCTTCCGACAGATCCTGTAATCAGCGTCAGGGCCGATGTTTACCAATCTTCAGGCCTTTCCGCATTGAGGGTTCTGGTTCACTCGAACAGAGGAGTTCTCTGGCATATGCAAGAGACTCAAATTGATAAAGTTTTTGCAGGTCGCATGTTGTATCGATTTGTTCGGCATGTTACCAATAATCAGTTACAGAAAAAAACTCACCCAAAAGGATGCCCGTTATGAACCTTGAACTTATGATGTTGGGTGGAGCAATCCTTCTCCTGCTGGGTATCTTTGCCAGTAAGCTCTCAAGCCGGCTGGGCATCCCCGCCATGGTTCTATTCATGGTCGTCGGCATGTTGGCAGGGTCCGAAGGTCCCGGCGGCATTCTAATGGACAATCCCCTGCTCGTGCAGTCAGTGGGCGTTTTTGCACTGTCATACATCCTTTTCGCTGGTGGTCTTGATACCGATTGGCGGCAGATAAGGCCAGTAATACGCGAGGGTTTTGTCTTGTCTACCATAGGCGTTGGGGTGACCGCGTTCCTTGTCGGCTGGTTTGTTCATGCCGTGCTCGGATTTTCATGGCTTGAAGGCCTGCTGCTCGGATCAATTGTATCCTCGACAGACGCCGCTGCTGTTTTCGCGGTATTACGTTCCAGAAACGTCCATTTGAAAGGAAATCTCAAACCGTTACTGGAACTGGAATCCGGAAGCAACGATCCCATGGCGGTTCTGCTGACTACAACCATGATCCTGCTCCTGAATAATCCGACATACAACACACTTAAATTGATCCCCCTTGTTTTCTGGCAAATGGTGATTGGCGCAGCCGTTGGATACCTGCTGGGCAAGGCTTCGGTACTGCTCATTAACAGACTGCGGCTTGACTATGAGGGCTTGTACTCGGTTTTCACACTGACCAGCGTTCCCCTTATCTATGCTGTTGCCAGCATGATTAAATCCAACGGATTTCTTGCGGTATACATCGCCGGCCTCGTAATGGGAAACAGTGCCTTCGTGCAAAAGAAGAGCCTTCTCCGGTTTCATGACGGCCTTGCCTGGCTCATGCAGATTACCATGTTCACGGCGCTCGGTTTGCAGGTGTTCCCATCCCATCTGATCCCGGTCATTTCAATCGGAATTATAGTCGCCGCTTTTCTGATAATTGTCGCACGACCCTTGAGCGTCATGCTTGGTCTCTCCTTTTCACGCCTCACGCTCAATGAAAAGGGACTTGTTTCCTGGGTCGGATTGAGGGGGTCGGTTCCTATTGTGCTGGCGACGTTCCCGCTTGTAGCAGGCATTGATAAGGCCGACACCATATTCAACCTTGTTTTTTTCATTGTGCTTACATCTGCCCTTCTCCAGGGTTCCTCGATACCGGTGGTTGCCAGACTGTTGAAGGTTGGGGCGGATGGACCGACAAAGCCTTTTCCGCTGCCGGATTCCGAGGCCATGGCTGATATGTCTAAAAAAATGCAGGAACTGCACGTTCCGGCGCATTCTCCTGTTGTCGGCAAGCAGTTGGTTGAGATTTCCATGCCAAAGGATCTGTTGGTAGTCTATATCCAGCGTGATGACGAATATCTGATTCCCCATGGGAATTCGGTCATAACGGCCGGAGACCGGCTGTTCGTCCTTGCCGACGAAAAAGCGCTCGATACGCTCAGATTATTGATCAATGGATGAATCTGAAACAGGCGTCAGCATAACATCCCCTCAACTGGAGAGAAGCGGGACTAAGGGAGGTGAACTATGCTTCTTCACGTGTTAGCCCTGCTGTTGGGGTTGGCGTTGCTGTGCTGGAGCGCGGACAGGTTTGTTGAAGGAGCGGCGGCGGTTGCTAAAAACCTGGGATTGCCTTCACTTTTGATCGGCATGGTGATTGTGGGATTCGGGACTTCGGCGCCCGAGATGGTTGTTTCGATAATTGCATCTTTGCAGGGAAACTCGGGCATCGCAATCGGCAATGCCTATGGCTCCAATATCGTCAACATCGCCATGATATTGGGAGTTGTCGCCATAATCAGACCGATTACCGTGCACTCGCGGGTCCTGACAAAGGAGTTGCCTATCCTGACCCTGGTTACTGGATATGCCCTGCTTGCTACAAGGGATATGGAAATCACCCGCCTTGAAGGATGGGTCCACCTGGCTGGCTTTGCCGGTTTGACAGGATGGTCTGTCATGCAGGGATTACGACAGCGGCACGATGCGTTGGGAGAAGAAACGGAAGATGAACTGCTTGTTCACCGGATGCCATCATCACGAGCCGTATTCTTGTTGATCGCAGGACTGCTTCTGTTAGTGGTCAGTTCCCGTATCCTTGTCTGGGGAGCAGTACATCTGGCCCGGGATCTTGGCGTCAGTGACATCGTGACCGGTCTTACGATTGTTGCGCTCGGTACATCCCTGCCGGAACTGGCGTCATCCATCGCCGCGGTGAGAAAAAACCAGCACGATATAGCTTTGGGCAATATCATAGGCTCCAATCTCTTCAACACCTTGGCCGTTGTGGGAATAGCAGCGGTAATTCAACCGCTGACCTTTGACGCTGTAATTGTGTCAAGGGATCTGACGGTGATGACACTTTTAACACTTTCCCTGTTTTTCTGCTTCCGGTCGGAGGGGGCACACCGAATCAGCCGTAGTGGTGGAGTTTTAT
>CAZFCG010000109.1:0-7872 GCA_964517595.1 uncultured Geobacter sp.
CTTGATGGGAGGGGGTTGGGGGGAGGGTGAAAAGGGGTAACATGCGATATTTCGGCAACTTTCCCCCTCTCCCTATCCCTCTCCCACCAGGGGAGATGGGACTTCTTTGAGATTTGCAAGATGCTCGGTTGCCAATTCGGAAACGGAATGCCCGATTGGCGGCTTCATGATCCGCCCGGAACGGAAAAGGGGAGTGAAGGATCGACAGTGATTCACCGTTCCTTCACTCCCCTTTGCGTCACATATGGCCTGTCAGTCTTCGATGGCCCTGTTCAACTCCTCAAGCAGCTTTTCGATGTCAACCTTGTGGACACCGGCTCCGTGCTCCAAGTCCTCCAGGTCGGCAATCTGACATTCCAGGCAGTCGAGGCCGAAGCGCTTCAGGACCGGCGCCGACTGGGGGTAGAGTCGGCATATCTCGCCAATCTTCATGTCTTTCGTGATCATACGTGTCCTCCGCTCCCGGTTGTGTGTCATGGTCAGTCAAGTTTCGCTATGGCCTCCTGGATGCGGTCAATCCCCTTACGGATGTTGTCCATGCCGGTGGCATAGGAGAGTCTGATATAGTTCTCCGCGCCGAAGGCTATGCCCGGTACCACCGCCACCCTTGCCTGCTCCAGGAAATAGGCCGCCAGTTCGGTGGAACCCGTGATCGGCTTTCCATTGAAGCTCTTGCCGAGGATCCCGGAGATGTTTGGGAAGGCATAGAATGCCCCCGTGGAGCGGAAGCAGGAAATACCCGGGATTGCATTGAGACGATCAATTATATAGGTGCGGCGTTTCTCGAACTCCGCTTTCATCATGACGATGGCGTCCCTGGGGCCGTTGAGGGCTTCCACCGCCGCCTTCTGGGCTACTGAGGAAGGGTTTGAGGTGGATTGGGACTGAAGCTTGGTTATCGCCGCAATGATTTCTTTCGGCCCGGCGGCGTAACCGATGCGCCAGCCCGTCATGGCGTATGTCTTGGAAACGCCGTTAACGACTATGGTTCTGGGCGTCAGCTCCGGGACCGCTGAAGCGATATTGGAAAAGACGAGACCGTCATAGAGGAGGCTCTCGTATATGTCGTCGGAGATGATGAGAAAGTCATGGCGGAGACAGACGCGCCCCAGTTCCCGCAGTTCATCGGCGCTGTAGGAAGAGCCTGTTGGATTGCAGGGTGAGTTGAGGATCAGGGCCTTGGTGCGCGGCGTGATGGCCTTTTCCAGCACCTCGGGGGTGATCTTGAAGGCTGTCCGTTCGTCGGTCCTTATGAATACGGGCTCGCCTCCGGCCAGCACCACCTGCTCCGGGTAGGATACCCAGTATGGCGACGGGATGATTACCTCGTCACCTTCCTGTATAAGGGCCTGGGACAGGTTGTAGAGGGAATGCTTGGCGCCGCAGGCTACGGAAATCTGGTCCCGGGCGTATGTCAGTCCGTTGTCCCGGAGGAGTTTTGCGATAATGGCGTCTTTCAGCTCGTCGGTTCCCCCCACCGGCGTGTAACGGGTGAAGCCCGAGTCAATGGCGCTTTTTCCTGCTTCCCTGATGTTTTCCGGGGTGTCGAAGTCCGGTTCGCCGGCGCCGAACCCAATGACGTCAATCCCCTCCGCCTTGAGGGCCTTTGCCTTGGCGTCAATGACGAGGGTGGGGGATGGTTGTATTCTGTGAACACGTTCCGCAAGTTTCATGTATTGTGTCTCCATCGTGAAAAAACGCGCTTAAAGCGCGTCCTTCTGTTACCGGTTGAATTTTGCGTCAAGGGCTTTCTTGACCAGAGGAGGGACCAGACCGTCGATGGGGCCTTTAAGGGAGTGTACTTCCTTTACCATCGACGACGACAGAAAGCTGTAAAAAACAGAAGTCATCAGGAATACTGTTTCCACCTCCTTCGAAATGCCCCGGTTGATCTGGGCCATCTGCAGCTCGTACTCGAAGTCGGAAATGGCGCGTAACCCTCTGATGATGGCCTGAGCCTTTTGCGAACGGACGTAGTCTACCAGAAGGCCTTCAAAGGTGTCAACTTTCGCCCGTTCGTTCTGTTTGAGAACCGATTTGATCAGTTCAACCCTTTCGTCAACGGAGAAGAGGGGACTTTTTCTCTCGTTGCGGGCGACGGCAATAACCACTTCGTCGAAGATCTTCAACGCCCGGTTTATGATATCCAGGTGGCCGAAGGTAATGGGATCAAAGGAGCCGGGGTAGACGGCGATTTTTTTCGTCATGGCTGACCTTTCTTTGTCATGGTGAAAAAGGCGAGGGCTGTGTCGCCGTAAACCCTTCTGTCCATCAGTTCCAGATCGCCGAAAGCCACGTCCAATTGTTCCCGTGAGGAAAGTTCGGCGACAACCACGCAGTCCCGCTCAAGCAGCGCTGACCCCCGTAGCCGGTCAAGGCATTTTTCCAGCAACCCTTTCCGGTACGGTGGGTCGAGGAATACGAGACGGAATCTTTTCCCTTCGCGTTCAAGTTGCGAAAAGGCCGCGTTGAAGTCCCTGGGGATCACTATGCATCTGTCCGAAAATCCGGTCGCCGCCAGGTTAAGGTTGACAACGGCAGCCGCTTCCCGGCTTGAGTCGACGAAGACCGCGCAATCCGCGCCCCTGCTCATGGCCTCGATCCCCAATGCCCCGGTCCCAGCGAATACATCCAGGACGGCCCCGCCTTCCAGGGGACCTGACATGGAGGAGAGGATACCGAACAGGGCCTCTCTGACCCTGTCCGCGGTGGGTCTGGTCCGCGGCCCGCGGGGCGCCGAAAGACGCCGTCCCCTGGCCGTTCCGGCTATGACCCGCATTGTTTCCGCTCCGCGAGGGCTTCAGCCAGCATTGCCGAGCTTCCTTTGGCGCGAAAGGCGGTCAGGAATTCCCGCGCTTCCCGGTAGGCAAGCTCCCTGATCTGGGCTTTGTTATCCTCTGGAATGGCGTTGATATCGTCCTTGAACACCTTTGTGGTGTATTTTATGTCCCGGTCGTTTTCCCTTGCCCAGTCGCGCATGGCGTCCATCAGATCAAGAGGGAGACCGGCGTGGGCGACATTCTGCCACAGCGTGCCGATGTTTCCTTTGCGAATGCCGAAGTCGGCGAGTTTTCCCACCAGGTGCAGAGGGGTTCCGGTTATGCCGTGCTGCACCAGACCGGACAGGCCGAAGGAAACAGCCGCCCGGTGGAGTCGTTGAGTCCTCGCCAGATCGATTCTGACCACTTCCCCTTCCAGGTAGTTGCCGCGTTTAGAGCCGTTATTGATGGCCAGCAGGTCGGGTGATATTCCGTGCATGGCAACGCCCGCGAGAAACGCCTTGGCTTCCGAAACGGTGGTCAATCGAGAGCGTCCGGGAGGGTGCGCGGTTTCTCCCAGCTCCAGTTCCAGTCCGTAGCCGTTACGGATAACCGGTTCCGCCAGATTGGCGATTATCTGTATGTTTTCCGGAAGTGGATTGAACGATGCGTCGAGGGCGAAGGAGGTGTATCCGGCATCGATCTGTGATGAGATTAAAAGTCGCGCGTCTCGCAGTTCTTCAGCGCTGGTGTCCCGGATGGTGATGTGATCCGCATGGATAATGAATGGTTGAGAAAAGCGCAGCTGTTCGGCGTATTCAATTATCGTGTTAAAGAAGATCTCCGGTGTCTGGCCCGTGTATCCGCCGTCGAGTCCCCCCTCGGTACGGGTCAGTTCAAAGGCGACAACCGCTTCCAGTTCCTGTGCGGCCTTCATTATTCCGGGAATGGCATGCCTGATGCGCGGATTGCATGCCATGACGATCAGATTCTCGTCTTTCAGGGCGGAAAAAACGTCCTTACCGCTCAGAAGACAGATGGGGGACTGCTCACCCAGCTTTTTCCTGATGCGATCCGGAACAAAGTCCAGAAGGTGTTTGCTCATGCTGAATTCCATTTTTGGAATAGTAAAATTGCTCAAAAATATTGAGGATATTTACCAGTTACCGTTTCCTGAGTCAAGGGCAACTTTCCGGTTGACAGCGGCCGGAGCCGGGGTTTTAATAAAAATCTCATGGAGGATACATGTTTATGTCAAACAACGAATCCACGGAACGGCCTGATCTCGCCGGGTTTGCCGCCCGCAGCCGCCTTTCCCTCGGCAGACGCTATCAGGAGGATTTTCGCGACGATCGTCCCGCCTTTGAAAGGGATCGCGACCGTATCATCCACTGCGCGGCTTTTCGCAGGCTGGAGTACAAGACCCAGGTGTTCGTCAACCACGAGGGTGACTATTATCGTACCCGACTGACCCATTCCCTGGAGGTGGCTCAGATTGGAAAGGCGTGCGCACGGCGTCTTAGCCTGAACGAGGAACTGACCGAGGCCCTTGCCCTGGCCCACGATCTGGGCCACACCCCCTTCGGCCATACCGGGGAGGAAGTGCTGGACCGCCTCATGGACGAACACGGGGGGTTCGAGCACAACCGCCAGTCTTTGCGGGTGGTGGACGAACTGGAGGAACGGTATCCGGGATTCAATGGTCTTAACCTTACACTGGAAACCAGGGAAGGGATTATCAAGCATAAGTCCCCTTACGATACCCCCGAAGAGTTAATGGCGGATCTGCTGCCTGGCACAGTTCCGACCATCGAGGCCCAGATTATCAATTTCGCCGATGAGATCGCCTACAACAACCATGACATAGACGACGGCCTGAAATCGAAACTGATAACCGTTGAAATGCTGTCACAGGTTGAATTGTGGTGTGAAGCCAATGAAGGCATAGCGGTCCGCTACCCGGACATCGATGCGGATCGTGAACGCCACCAGACCGTAAGCGCCCTGATAGGCATCCTCATACGGGATCTGTGCGCCACTACCATGGAAAACATCCGGCGCTTCGGCATCGAGACACTGGAAGATCTGCGCCGGGTGAACCGCCAGGTGGTCGCCTTCAGTCCGGGGGTGACAGAAAAGAACCGTAGGCTGAAGCAGTTTCTGCTATGCAATCTATACCGTCATTACAAGGTGGAGAGGATGCGGGTAAAGGCAGAACGTTGTCTGACCCAGTTGTTCGACACCTATCTGCGACATCCTACACTTCTTCCACGGAAGTATCAGCGCAAGATGGAAGAGTGCGGCAGGGAGCGTGTGATCTGCGACTACATCGCCGGTATGACTGACCGTTTCGCTCTGGATGAGTTCAAGAGGCTCTTCGAGCCGTACGAGAGGGTGTAGAAGCGCCTGGTGGAGGCCGCGGGATGGCGAGGATTCTCAAGAAACGATCGGTGAAATCAGGGCTCCCTCCGGGAAGCCTCGTCTATGTCGGTGACAAGGCCGCCGCTCAGGCGACGGTGACGGTCATCGAGTTCGGAGAGGGGAGTTACCGTGAGGAAGTGGTGACGTCCCCGGACGACTGTCTACCCTCCGACGACCCTTCTACAACTACATGGATTGACGTGGACCTGGTGCATCAGGTTGATCTCGTCGCCGGCATAGGGGAACGATTCGGTCTCCATCCCCTTGTTATCGAAGACATCCTCAACACCGATCAACGGCCGAAGATGGAGGACTTTGGGGAATTTGTCTACGTGGTTCTCCGCGCGCTCACCTGCAAAGCTGAAAATGGCGAGTTGGAAACCGAACAGATCAGCCTCGTCCTGGGCCGGAATTATCTGATTTCCTTTCAGGAAAGGGACGGCGCCGTCTTCGGAAAGGTGCGTGATCGCATACGGGCCGGAAAGGGGCGAATCGGAAGATCCGGCGCCGATTATCTGGCCTATTCGCTTCTGGACACGGTGGTCGACAACTATTTCATCGTTCTCGAAAGAATTGGAGAGCGTTTAGAGCTTCTGGAAGACTCGCTGGTGACGAATCCCGTCCCCTCTACGCTCAGGTCCATTCACGAGCTGAAAAGGGACCTCATTTTTCTGCGCCGGTCCGTGTGGCCGCTGCGGGAGGTCCTGAGCGGTCTGCAACGGGAAGAAACCTCCCTGGTGAGCGCATCGACCCAGGTGTACCTCCGTGATGTCTACGACCACACCATCCACGCCATTGACACCCTGGAAACCTTCCGCGACATGATAGCGGGGATGCTGGATATCTATCTTTCCAGCGCCAGCAACCGGCTGAACGAGGTGATGAAGGTCCTTACCATGATCGCCACCATCTTCATCCCATTGACCTTTATCGCCGGGGTATACGGCATGAATTTCCGCGGAATGCCGGAATTGGAGTGGCGCTGGGGCTATCCCGCCATCCTGAGCCTCATGGCGGCCGTCTGCGTCTACATGATTTTCTATTTCAAAAGGAAGAAATGGCTCTGACGCCCCTTCAGGCCTGCCTGTTTTATAAAACGCCAGGTCTTCGGGTTGCCATCATCAGCCGACAAAGGAGGACCCATGTTTGAATCCGCGGAACTTGGACATGCCATCGACAAGGAAACCTGGCGCGGGGAGGCGCCTCTGCTGAGGGAGGCCCTGCTGGACGCCCAGTATGATCTGCTGCAGAAGGCGGAATTTCCCGTGATAATACTCGTTTCGGGTGTCGATGGAGCGGGCAAGGGGGAGACGGTGAACATCCTTAATGAATGGATGGACCCCCGCCATATCCAGACCAATGCCGTCAGCGACCCGACGGATGAGGAACGGGAGCGTCCCCCCATGTGGCGCTACTGGCGGCTTCTGCCTCCCAAGGGGAAGATCGGCGTCTTCTTCCGCTCCTGGTATTCCAGCCCCATCAGCGCCATGCTTCACGGCACGGCCAAAAGCTCGGAGCTGGATCTGCAGATGGACCGGATTGTCCGTTTTGAAAAGATGCTGGCCGACGAGGGTGCGCTTATCCTGAAGTTCTGGCTCCACCTCTCCAAGGACAGCCAGAAGAAACGCCTGAAGTCACTGGAAAAGGACCCGGCCACCCGCTGGAGGGTGACGGAGCGCGACTGGCAAAACTTCAAGATCTATGACCGCTTCCGCGGGGTCGCCGAACATACCCTGCGGCAGACCAGTACGGCGGAGGCCCCCTGGACCATTATTGAAGGCGCCGACCCTCGCTATCGATACCTGGCGGTAGGAAAGGCGATCCTTCAGGCTGTGAGGGCCCGGCTGGACGCCGGAGAACCTTGCAAGGCCGCGGCCATCGTGCCTCCCGTCATTCCCCGGATCGATCAGATTTCACTCCTGAACCGTCTTGATCTCTCCCTCAGACTCCCGAAAAAGACCTATGAAAAGGAACTGGAAAAATACCAGGGAAAGCTGAATCTTCTGACGCGTCACAAAAATTTCAGGAAGATGTCGGTTGTGGTCGTTTTCGAAGGTTTCGACGCCGCCGGCAAGGGAAGCGCCATCCGGCGCATCACCGGCGCCCTGGACGCGCGCTACTACCGGGTGGTTCCAACGGCGGCGCCCACGGACGAAGAACGGGCGCAGCCCTATCTGTGGCGTTTCTGGCGGCATGTGCCACGGCGCGGTCATCTGGCCGTATTTGACCGGTCCTGGTACGGGCGGGTCCTGGTGGAGAGGGTGGAGGGTTTCTGTTCCGGGGCCGACTGGAAGAGGGCCTACGGCGAGATCAATGATTTCGAGGAGCAACTGGTCCGGAACCGCACCCTGGTGATAAAATTCTGGCTCCACATCAGCAAGGATGAGCAGTTGCGCCGCTTCAAGGAGCGGGAGCAGGTCTCTTTCAAGCGCTACAAGATTACTCCTGAAGACTGGCGCAACCGGGAAAAGTGGGACGAATACGAGGCGGCCGTGTGCGACATGATAGACCGCACCGGTACGGAGATAGCGCCGTGGACCCTGGTGGAATCCGATGACAAGCAGTTCGCGCGCATAAAGGTGCTGAAGACCCTGTGCGACAGGATTGAGGCCGAACTTTAGCAATGTCAGGTTAGTTTTTTTGCAGTACGTCAAGATCCCCCTCATCCGCCCCTTCGGGGCACCTTCTCCCT
>CAZFCG010000110.1:0-7756 GCA_964517595.1 uncultured Geobacter sp.
GGCCGATGGCGATGGGGATATTGGTCGTTCCCACCTGGAACTTGTTGATGAGGGCTTTTGACGCCGGCACGAAATATCCCAGCGCCAGACCGAGAAACATGGCCGCGAAGATCCACACGGTGAGATAACGGTCGAGAAACGAGAGCCTTTTGGTAAGTCCCTGTACCATGATGTGCTCCTCCTTGTTTTCGGTATAATCTTTTCTTCGGCATATCCGCATGAGCGGATTGAGAAAAAGAAAAAATATATAGCGTTTCCTTTACTCGAGTTTCGCTTTTCAGCCCATTCGTTCCAAACTATGCGCACCTGCTGTCCCGGCCCAATTCGTTCAGGCGTTCACGATCTCCAACCGCAACATTTAGGGCGGGCACGGCCTTGCGCAGGTTTTCGATCAACCCATTCCGTAATTCGCCGCCGTTGCCCGTGATGGAATAGTACATCCACACCCCGCACCTGCGGTCATCCACCCATCCGGAGTTCTTCAGGTAGGCCAGGTGCCTCGAAACTGTGGACTGGGGAAGCTGCAGCACCGCCATCAAATCGCAGACGCACAACTCTCCCTCCAGCAGCAGGCAGAGAATGCGAAGGCGTGTTTCATCGGAAAGGGCCTTGAACATACGCGCGGTTTTTTTCATAACTTGAATATATCCGCATATCCGGCTAAATACAAGTCCAAATTCCGGGTTTCGATGTGTCCCTTTTTCCGTTGGAAGAACAACCTGCTCATTCCTCCTTCCAGACAATCTTTTTTCTGGAAATAATGGCATTACACGTGTCGCAGTAGAATGCGGAACTGCATTTGGCGCAGAATTGCAGCTTCTTGTGGCATTCGGGACAGAAGGGTTCCACGTCGAGCTCGTCGTACGGAGTATAACCATCGCACTGCATGCAGAAAAACCTCACCTTTTCCGGTGTAAGCTCTTTCTTCATTTCCTGACCGCAATTACGGCACAGTCTCCGTTTCACTCCAAACACCTCCCCGTTTTTCACCTTTTTGTAAGGCAGTTCGGAATCAGCATTTCATGCCAATTCCGCTTCCGAGAGTTTTTCCTGATGAATTGTAAAATTATATACGGATATACGGATTATTAAAGTTGAGAACATAGTAGTGATACGACATCTGTGTCACTTTCATAGGCGCGTGTATTCTGTCCGTCGTCTAAACTCTCAATCCCTTGTGCCGGTTTTACCGGACAACTTCGAGATCATGAGGCCGGGGTGAAGCGGGAACGCCCAGAAAAAAACTTGACGCGGCGAAAACATTATGGCAGCTTCCTTTATATTGACATCCAATATAATAACTAATAAGAAAGCGGCCATCATGCTTACTGACGTAAATTACTGGAAATCATTGATTAATATTGGCCTGACGAAACTCCTTGTCCTGAAAGTCCTGTCCGTAGCTCCTCAACACGGATACGGGATTGTCAAGGAATTGCAGGATATTACCAGTGGCTGCTGCGTGCCCACATACGGGACCATCTACCCAATCCTCAAGGAGCTTACACGTCTTGGATATACGGAGGTACATGAGGACAGGCAGCTCAAGGGCGCGCGGAAGAGACAGGTCTACACGCTGACCCCTTTGGGGATTGAGGCGTACAAAACAGCGCTGGAAGCCTGGAGATCCACTATTCCGTATATATACAAAGCCATTGAGAATGGTGAGCCATTATCCTAAAACCGGCAGTTGGAGGTATCCGTAGAGAGCGACTCTGTCGTATTTCGTTGCTGCTCTTAGCGAAATGGAGCGGCCACAGCCGATACTGTCCGAACCCGAAGGGTGAGTTTATCGGCTGTAGCGAAATGAGCTTAGAGCAGCAGAAAGACGGCAGTCGGAGAGAACGGAGGATGCTTCCAACTGCCGAATCTAGGATTATACCTTGAAGACATGGAATCACGTTTTGAAAAAGAGTAGGGCGTTACAACACCTGAACAGGAGGAACCGGCATGTTCGAGCTAAACAACTTCGTCACCGCGGGAAGGTTTTTTCTCATTATCTCCGGAGAACTCATCCTCATCTTTATCGCCGTATCCTTTATCATTGCCTTGCTGCAGGAATACCTGCCACCTTCCCGCATACGGGATTTCCTGTCGAACAGGTTCCGCTGGGTGCAATACGTTTTCGGCGCCGGTCTCGGCGCCCTTACGCCGTTCTGCTCCTGTTCCACAGTTCCCATAACAGCCGGCCTGTTGAAGGGAGGAGTCCCGTTTGGTCCTACCATGGCGTTTCTATTTTCCTCTCCTGTTCTAAACCCCGTGATAGTGGCGCTTCTGCTGTCACTCCTCGGCTATAAGGTAACCGTGGTGTATGTAGTCGTGACTTTTTTTGGCACAATGATTACGGCGGCCCTGTTGTCCAGGCTCGGCATGGAAAGGCAGGTCAAGCCCCTCATGAATTTTCAGACAAGTTGTTGCGCTGAGGAGACGCGTCACGTCCCTCCCTTGAATGCCGAACCTGTCGCAGCCTGTTGCTGCTCTTCCGGAATCAGCCGGCCTGTGGTTGTTGAAACGCCGTCGCCATCTCTCCAGACTCCGGGTTGCTGTTGCTCGGAAGGGACTGAAGAGACTGCCGCTAAGCCGGTTCAATGGTCATGCTGCAACGCTGATCCCGATGCCCACGGAGATATCGTCGAGGAGGAGCGGGTGCCGTTCAGGGAAAAAATGAAACGGGCGTCCCGCTCGGCGGTAGTAACGTTCAAAGGGGTTTTCTGGTACCTCCTCCTCGGTGCGGCCATCGGTTCCTTCATATATGGGTTTGTCCCGCAGGATCTTGTAGTCAGTATGGCTGGGCCTGACAACCCGTGGTCTATTCCCGTAGCAGCAGCATTAGGTGTCCCCATGTATATCCGCGCCGAAACAATTATCCCCATCAGCGCCGCACTTGTTGGAAAAGGCATGGGAGTCGGTACGGTCCTCGCGCTAATCATAGCAGGCGCCGGAGCAAGCATTCCCGAACTGATACTTCTCGGTTCCATGTTCAGAAAGAAACTGGTCATCGCTTTCGCACTCAACGTTTTTTTGGTTGCCATAGTCGCGGGCTATCTGGTTGATCTGCTGATGTAGTAAGCAGGAACAATCCACAGCTCTTTGTCATTCACCCATAGAGCGCGCCATAGAGCATCCCGGCTAAAGTTGAAAGCACGACCACCAGCCCCACGAACACCACGGTCTTTTTCGTACCCATGACGCTCCTGATTACCAGCATGCTGGGCAGGCTGAGCGCCGGACCGGCCAGCAGCAGGGCCAGGGCCGGGCCCTTTCCCATCCCGGAACCGATGAGGCCCTGCAGGATGGGAACCTCGGTCAGGGTGGCGAAGTACATGAATGCCCCGGCAAGTGCGGCGAAGAAGTTGGCGCCGACCGAGTTTCCTCCGACTGCGGCTGCGACCCATGCGGACGGGATCAGCCCCTCGTGGCCGACCCTGCCGAGAAGCGCGCCGGAGATAAGGACGCCGATGAGGAGAAGGGGGAGAATCTTTTTCGCGAAATCCCAGGAAGTGGAAAACCACTCGCCCGCATCGCCCCGGTCGGTGCTGGTGAATGCGGACAGGCCGAGGACGCCGGCAGAAAAGGCTATCAGGGGTTGTTCCGGAAACGCCCAGGCAAGGGCCGCGACCGGGAGCGCCGTTACTGCCACTTTCCACCAGCGGACACCGAACCAGAGGACCAGCATGATGCCGAGGGATGCGGCGCAGAGAGATGCGATTATCCACTTGGTGCCGTGGATTGCCGCCCACAGGCCATCCGGTTCGGCAGGCTTCCCCCAGTTGGCAAATACCAGCACGCCCACCATGGACGCGAAATAGATGCTGTTCTGCCAGAGGGGCCGGTGTTTTTCGTCAGTAGGCAACACCATGGAGGCTTGTGCCTTGGCGGCTTCCTCCTTGCGGAAAATGAGGTGCATCAGCAGCCCGATGATGACGCTGAACGACACGGCGCCGACAATGCGGGCAACGCCCATTTCGAGGCCGAGGACGCGGGCCGTCAGGACGATGGCCAGCACATTGATGGCCGGTCCCGAATAGAGGAACGCGCATGCCGGGCCGAGCCCCGCGCCCCGGGTGTAGATGCCGGCGAAAAGCGGGAGGACGGTGCAGGAACAGACCGCCAGGATGGTTCCGGACACCGCCGCCACACCGTAGGACAGGACCTTGTTGGCCTGGACGCCCAGGTAGCGTATGACCGAAGCCTGGCTGATGAAGACGGATATGGCGCCGGCAATGAAAAACGCCGGTATCAGGCAGAGCAGCACATGCTCCCGCGCATACCACTTCACAAGGTAAAACCCTTCAAGTATGGCATTGTTGAAGCGTTCCGTGCCGATGGGGAGGTAGAAACAGACCAGGAATGCGGCAATGATGTACAGAAGATTTTTCCACTCGTCTTTCCAGTTCATCGTGTCGTCCTTTCAAATTCATTTTTCATGCACATTGCGGCGAGAATCAGATAGCCTGATGCAACAGATACAGACCGACACATGAAATGATTGCACCGCCGATACGCTTTGACCATTCGGAAAAGTTTCTCACGCCCTTTGCCTTCACAAATGCCTCGACAAAGCCGGTGAAGGTCCCGGCCAGCAGCATGAGCATGCAGTGGCCGACGGCGTACACGAAGAGGAGGGCCGTGCCGTAAGCTACCTCTCCCTTGCTGGCCACCAGGGTTAGGATCACCACCAGTACCGGCGTGGCGCATGGCGAGGACACTACGCCGAAAAAAAGACCCAGCAGGAATGCCCCGAAAATCCCCTTACGCTTCGGCTTCACCTCCACATGAAAGGGAAGGCGAAGCTGATACAAGCCCAGCATCTGAAGCCCCATGGCCACCGCGACCACGCCCAGGGCCGCGTACCACCAGCCGCCGATCATCCCGAACATGGTGCCGAGCATGCCTGCGGCCGCGCCGAATGCGGTGAAGGTAAGGGAAAGTCCCAGGATAAAGGCGACGGAATAGAGAAACGCCTTTCTCCTGTCTCCATCGGCATACCCGCCCACGTACCCGACCACCAGGGGGATTGTGGCCAGGACGCAGGGGGACGCAGATGAAATGATCCCTGCCAGAAATACCGCGCCGAACGCGATGATCGGGTATGTCGCGATGATGTGCTCGATATTGTCCAGGAAGCTCATTTTACGCCCATGGCCTTGAATTCCGCGATGATTTCCGCTTTGTCCATGAACCCCATGTGTCTTTTTATCTCTTTTCCCCTGGCATCGTAGAAGACCTGGGTCGGCATGAGCATTATGCGGTACCGGGAAGCCATATCACGTTCCTGCTTGATGTCCACGAAGATAACGTTTGCCCTGCCTGTGTATTCCGTTTTCAGCGAATCCAGTATCGGCTTCATCCGCTTGCAGGGGACGCAGAAGGCGGCGCCGAAATCGACGAGGGTAGGCCTGCCCGAAGCCAGCGCCTGCCGGATGCTCGGCTCGGATCCCCTGTCGTTGGCGAAGGCCGAGGATGTAAATAGAATGAGAGCCAATGCAGCCAATAATATCTTGTTCACTCCGGTTCCTTTCTCTTTGCGTGATGTGCGCCCGTTCCCAGGCGGCTTTTGAAAAACTGATTAATGGTGCGTTCCGGAACCCTTGATGCCGTTTCGTCGCAACCCGCAAGTGGCTTGTGGCGTTTAGATGCGGTTTATGGCGCCCGACGGGACTGAAGCCTTTTTCGCGTCACCAGGACGATAAGGGCAGAGGTGATGAGGACCCCCAGGAAGAGAAGGACCGAGGCCTTGACATCCTGCAGCAGTTCCGGTTTCAGCAGGAGAACGAAGGCAAGACCGCACATCATCATCCCGGATACGAGCTTCATGACGCGTCCCTGCCATTCGCTGAGCTTGCGGCTCCCCATGGTAATGACGAAGAAGGAAACAATGATGGCCAGGGGGATGACGTAGACAAGATTGTAGAAGGCAAGATAGGCATAGTAACCGGCTGTCGACAGGGAATGCATGGTGAGAAAACGGGTATACACCATGGGAAAACCGGCGGTGCACAACAGTTCGTAGCTGTTTGCCGCGACTGCCAGGATGATTGTGCCGGTGAGCGCTGAGGGGAGGGATTCCGCGCGCATGAGTCCCCGCATGCGTTCGAACAGCTTCGGTTTTGATTTCTCCGGGATGTTAAGGGATATGCCCTTTTTGAACAGGAAATAGTCCTTTATGTTGATGACTGCTATGGCGAGGGCCGTTATCCCAGCGACCCTGGTTACCACGGAGAGATGCCCGACCACGAAAAAGAGATTCATCCACGCGGCCATGAAGAAAAAGTAGAGAATGCCGGAAACGGAGACGAACACCCCCCCTATGAGCAGCATGCGCCTGCGTGAATGCGCATGGACAAGCAGGCTCAAAAGGGTGAGGAGGACGAAGAAGGCGCATGGATTGAAGCTGTCCAGGGCCGCGACCGCAACGGTAAAGACCGGGAGGGAAAAAGAGGCGGCGTCCCTTTTCCCGAAAAAGGGAAGTGAGATGGTATCCGCTTCTTTTCGTGCCGGAGGCCGGGCGGAAGGCTCGCCGCCAGGCTTTTTGCGGGCGATCTCTTCCGAAACGGCTTCTTCGATCCCGCGTGTCATGGTGTGATTGAATCCCGAGAAAACGCTCTTTCCAATGATGAATACCGGCACGCCGCTGGATTCCGCGCCCCTTTCCCGAACCATTCTTTCCATCAGATTCAGGTTATTCTTGTTTTTAACAACCTCCAGGGAGTGGATCCGTACTCCGGGATAGCTCTGCCTAAGGTATTCAACAAACGGCTTGGCGTCCTCACAGTGGGGGCAGCCGATCCCCCAGAAGAAGAACAAGGTCGGGTTGTCTGCCCGTGGCGCGCTGTCCGCCAAGGCGGGAAGGGGCGCCGGGAGAACCGTAATAAAAAGGAGCAACAGAAGCGCGCGGAAGAGAGTTCCGGCGCTTCCCGCCGGCTTCTTTACAATTGAAGCATTCATGGCGCTTGCGCGACCTTACAGAAGCTTCATGATATCGTCAGGTGAAAGGAGCTTGCCCGATGCCTTTACCTCGCCGTCCACTACGATGGCGGGGGTGGCCATGACTCCGTATTCACTGATTTTCCTGATGTCTTCGACCTTTCCCACATCGGCTTTCTTGCCGCTCAGTTTCACCGCTTCCAGGGTGTTTTCATACAACTTCTTGCATTTCGCGCATCCGGTTCCCAGAATCTCGATTTTCATCCTCTTTCTCCTTTTCGGTCGTTTGCTATGGAGTCCTGGTGGGGAGAATATCTTTTTCTCCACAGCAGGCCCCCTGTATCATTCGCGCATTTCGCGCGAAGGCTTCAGTTTACACAGCCCGGAGCAGGTCGCTCTTGCCGTTTATCTCCTTCTTCAGGATCGACGATGCCAGGCCCAGAATCTCCAGGACCTCCGGGTACTTCAGGGCGTAAAAGATCTTTACTCCTTCCTTGCGGCGCCTGAGTATCCCGAGGTTCATCATAAGGTTCAGGTGGCGGGATGTGTTGGACTGCTCTTCGTCAATGGCCGGGAATATCTCGCAGACGCATCGTTCCCCGTCACGCAGGAATTCGATGATCTTCAGACGGGTCGGTTGAGCCATGGCCTTCAGGATGTCCGCAAGTAGTACGTCTCTGTCGTTCATGTCACCCCTGTTCCGATATTATATGATTGCATAATCATATAGTGCTGTTTACCGCATTCGTCAAGCCAGTATTTTTATTCAGTGAGACTCTTGCAAAAGTGTCGAAAAATACTCCCCCTCCCTTGATGGGAGGGGGGTGGG
>CAZFCG010000111.1:0-7742 GCA_964517595.1 uncultured Geobacter sp.
CTTGCCCCCCACGCGCCGGATCTCCCGCTCCTGGATGGCGCGCAGCAGTTTGGCCTGCATGGCCGTGTTCATTTCTCCTATCTCGTCGAGAAAGATGGTGCCGGTATTCGCCGCCTCGAACAGCCCTATCTCCCGGGAATTGGCGCCGGTAAAAGAGCCCTTCTCGTGGCCGAACAGCTCGCTTTCCATGAGGGTGTCGGGGATTGCGGCGCAATTTATGGCGAAAAAAGGCTTGTCATGTCGAGGGCTTCCGTCGTGGATCGCCTTGGCCACCAGCTCCTTGCCTGTCCCGGATTCCCCGTAGATGAGAACCGTTGATGATGTGGCGGCGATCTTGTTGACGATGCGGAACACCTCCTTCATCTTCGGGTGCGAGCCGATGATGGAGGGGATATCGCTGTTTTCCGCCAGCTTTTTGTGCAGCATCCGGTTTTCGCGGATGAGCGTCAGGTGCTCGAAGGCCCTTTTGAGGGTCATGAGGAGGGTTTCCCGGTCCAGCGGCTTCTCCAGATAGTCAAAGGCCCCCTTTTTCATGGCCTCCACCGCCGAATCGATGGTGCCGTGGGCGGTCATGATAATGATACATTGACGGGGTTCCAGTTCCAGGACGCTTTCCAGGAGCTCCAGACCGGAGATTCCTTTCATTTTCAGGTCGCTGAGGACGACGTCGTATTCTTCAGCTTCCAGCCGCTCCATGGCTTCACGCGCTCCGGGAACCGTAGCGACCAAGTATCCTTCCTTTCTCAGGATGGCGTCGAGGATATCCCTCTGCCCTTTTTCGTCATCCACAACCAGGATTCTTCCCTTCATATCTCCTGCTCCTTGCCCGGCCCGGGCAGGATCAGGGAAAACAGAGACCCTTTTCCGACCGTGCTGTCCACTTCCAGTTTTCCCCCGTGTTCGGTTACGATCCTTTCCGTTATGGCCAGACCCAGGCCTATGCCGGCCTCTTTGGTGGTGAAATAGGGCTGCGTGATGCGATCCATGTCTTCGGGGCTGATGCCTTTTCCTTCATCGGCGCAGGTGATCCGGAACAGCCGGAGTTCCGGATCAAAGGAGGCGCCCAGGGTGATCTTCCCCCCTTCGGGCATGGACTGTGCCGCGTTTGTGATCAGGTTCATCAGGCAGGTCCTGATCAGTTCCGGGTCGACCCGCAACTCCGGGAGGCCCTCCTGGATCTCGAAAGCAAGGGTGATGCGCTGCTCCTCGAGGCGATCCTTCAGCGCCGGGAGGACCTTTTCCAGGAGCTCCCCGCAGGAAAGGGAGGTGACGCGCAGCTTGAGGGGCCGCCCGTAGCTCATGAAGTTGAGCACCATGTAATTGACCCTGCGCACCTCTTCCTTGATCTTGTCCAGGAGCTCTCTGGATTCGGCCTCCGTCTCCGGAGTGGAGGGGATGAGGTCGTTTTTCAGGTGATCCACCGCCAGGCTGATGTAGTTGAGGGGATTGCGGATCTCGTGGGCGATCCCGGAGGCGAGTTGGCCGACCTTGGAGAGGTGTTCGGCCTCGTAAAGCCTTTTTTCCAGCAGTTCCTTTTCCCGCAGCTTCTTCACCATCTCGTTGAAGTTGGACGCCAGTTCACCGATCTCGTCTCTGGAAGTGACCGGAAAGGTTTCGGAGAGGTCGCCGGCGGAGACCTTTTTCACGCTTTCCACGATCTGCTTGATAGGTCTGGTGTAATGGCGGGCGAGAAAGATGGTGAGGATGATGCCCAGCATGAACACCAGGAAGGTTACCGTCAGGCGGTGGGCGAAGTTGTCGTGCTGTATGTTGCGGATATTGTCCAGCAGGAGATTGATATGGACGTATCCCAGTTGCTCATCCCCGACGATGACCGGCACCACCAGGTCATAGGGACGGGATGAGTCGATGACCGGTTTCTGTTTTCCTTTTCGAGGGCGCGAGGCCTTCAGACCCTTCCCCAGCTTCCTGATGTCGCGCCGCTTGCCCACCTTTTCCGGGTCTGAGGAGTCGATGATCTCTCCTTCATTGCTGATGATGCTGACTTCGTTGATCCCCTTCCGCTTTGCCTCCTTCATGTACTCTTTCAGACGGGAAGAAAACTCCTCTTCCGATGTCAGGTCGGCGACGCTGATCTGGATGGCCTTGGATACCTCGGAGGAACTTTCCTGTATCTCGTTCACCAGGTCGTTCTGGCTGTACTGGTTCAGGATAAACAGCGCGCATACCGCGATGATGAGGAGTGAGACCATGATCATCACAAGCTTTGCATTGAGTCTCATGTGAATACCGTCCTGGGAGCGTGGCTCAAATGGGGCGACAGGGGGGATTATACCCCAGCGGATTGAGGCTAGACAAGGAGTATCTTCTGGGAAGAGAGCGGGCTATGGAGTTGATTGTGTAATCATTTCAATTAATTACGTGATTTATTGGGGGGTGGATGGGGTTTCGGAAGGGGCCTCCGGCGGTTACCGGAGCGGCCCCTGATGTTTTCTCGCCGATTGTGGATTGCTACTTTGCCGGTTCGCTGATCATCTCCCACAGGGCGATGTCGATGGGCTCGGAAAAGAGTTCATCGGACTTGGCCACCAGTCCTTTCAGGTGGGGGGTGGCCAGGTGCTGATCCAGAAGTTCCTTGCTCTGCCAGTTTTCATAGAGCATGAAAAGCCGTTTGTCGTCCTTTGACTGGTGCAGGTCGTAGTTGATGCAGGCCGCCTCGGCCCTGGTAGGCGCCACGCAGTCGATGATCGCCTGTTTCGCCTTTTCTTCCATCCCCTCTTTTGCCTTGAAACGAGCCAGTACGGTAACTTTCTTGTCGGCCATGATGAATCTCCTTTCCAGAAATTGATGAAAACATGTATCCGGACTTTACCACAATCCCGGAGGCGCCGCCAACGGGAAATTGGCGGAAAAACGGACAGGGGCATTAAGCAAATGCCCCTGTCATGAATTTCCTTCAATTTTTGTAGTTCCCTGACGATTATTTTTTCACGGGTCCCAGTGGCAGGAGGGTCTTGCCGTATATTTCATTCAGAACCTGTGCCAGGCCGGCATATATGGCGGAAAAGCCGCAGATAACCCCTTCAAAACCGGTTAAGACCTTGAGTGATGAATCGCCGGTAGCGTCTCCGTACGCAAGGAGGAAGAAGAGCAGGGTCAATGAGGCGAACACGAACTGCAGTGCCCGGTTCAGGCGTAAGGTTCCGATGAAAAGGACTCCGGTAAAGAGGCCCCACATGGCCAGGTAGGAGGCCATGGCCAGTTCGGTCGGTTTTTCGGCAAGACCCAGCTTTGGCAGGAAGATGAGGCCGACTAGGGTAAGCCAGAACAACCCGTAGGAGGTGAAGGCGGTTGTGCCGAAGGTGTTCTTCTTTTTCCATTCCATTATTCCGACGATAACCTGGGCAATGCCGCCGTAGAAGATCCCCATGGCGAGGATCATTGAATCCATCGGGTAATAGCCAGCATTGTGCAGGTTCAGCAGGACCGTGGTCAGGCCGAAGGCGCACAGGCCCAAGGGGGCCGGGTTGGCTGTCGTATCGGTCAGCGATACCGACCCGTCAATTGCTTTTTTCTCCACATCGTTGGACATTTTTACTTCCTCCCTTTGAATAGATTTTTTTGCATCCGACCGTACTTCCTTTAATAGCGCGCCATTCCGCGGTGGACCTTTCCAGCAATCGGACGCTATTCGTCGATGGAGCGCGGCGCGCCGCAAATGCGTTGGACAAGAGTTACTGGAGCATCTTTGTTGATTTGTTCTGAGGGGATATGAAACAGCAAAAGAAAACCGCGTAGAATGGCCGTTGACTCTTTTAAAGAGCTACGGAATAAATGTCAATAAAAAAACGGGGTGTTCACGGTTTATTGAAGGGGCCCGCCGCGCCGAGGAGAGCTTCCAGCGCCGCGGCGGTCATGGCCTTGACCCCCGTATCGATGGTTGGCCCGGCAATGGGCGCGAACCGTGGATTGTGGATGCCGGGAGATGTTGCGTCTTCCCGTACTTTTTTCCCCCCGGCCGCTGTGCCCAGGAGAAAGTAGCAGAGGGGAATCCGGGGCTGAACGCGTCCGAACAGAGAAAAGTCGTCGCTATAGGTGAAGCGCTCCACGGGAATTACGTTGTCCCCTCCGAGCACGGCGCGGAAGGCCGAGGCCATCCTGCGTGTCAGAGCGGGATCGTTTTCCACCGGAGCGCCGGCGTACTGCTCGGAAAGGAGCGGCATCCGATCCTCGGGAACCCCCGCCGCCAGCGCGACCCCGCGCGCGATCCGCTCGATGGCGAGGCGGATGCGCCTGTCTGTTTCGGTAGTGAAATAGCGGTAGTTGAGCTGGAGAAGCACCTCTTCCGGGATGATGTTCCCCTTGGTTCCTCCATGAATGGAACCGATGGTGAGGACGGCTGGTTCGAGGGGGTCGATCTCGCGGCTGACAATGGTCTGAAGGAGCAGGATCGTTTCGGCGGCCATCACAACAGGGTCCTTTGTGTCCTGGGGCCGCGAGCCATGGCCGCCGACACCGCGGATCAGGAGATCGAGAGAGGCGCAGCCAGCCCAGAAGAGACCTTCCCTGACGCCTATCTGCCCTGCCACCAGGGATGGTGAGACATGGAGAGCCAGGGCGCAGTCCGGCCGGGGAAACCTTGTAAACAGGCCGTCTTCGATCATGGCGCCGGCCCCGGCGCCGATCTCCTCCGCGGGCTGACCGACCATCACCAGGGTTCCCCGCCACTGCTCCCTGAGCGACATCAGCAGACGGGCCGCGCCCGCCAGGACGGTCATGTGGATATCGTGACCGCAGGCATGCATGACGCCTACCTCTCCTTTACCCGGCAGGATGGCGCGCGCACTGCTTGCATAGGGGAGGCGGGTCTGCTCTTCAATGGGGAGGGCGTCCAGGTCCGCCCGTACCATCACCACCGGTCCTTTCCCGTTTTCCATGACGCCTACCACGCCGTGGCCTCCTACCCCGGTGGTGACGCTGAAGCCGGATGATTCCAGTTCACCGGCGACAAGACGCGAGGTCATTTCCTCCTGGAGCGAAAGCTCGGGAGCGGCATGAAGACGCCTGTAAAGGTCCAGCAGGGAGGGATTCAATTTTTCAGCGGCGGCGTTTATCCACGTGGCATCCCTCTCTGTCAGCGCCGTTTCCGCTGTTTCCAGTGTCATCATGTATTTATTGCATTACAGGCGCGGAAGCGCTCTTGCCAAGAAAGCTTTTCAGCTTTTCAACGGAGGGGGAAGCGCTGGGGGGGGAACCGAATATCTCGTTGGCGCTGATGCCGGGCTTGGCGTAGAAGTTTTCATTGGCGTTGGTGTCGATTGCCAGAACCGACCCGTCCAGGGAGATGCCGGCAAACAGGCCTCGACTTCTGGCATAGGAATATATCTCCGCCTTCAGTTGCCAGTCCGTCGCGGCCACTGCCCGGCGTCCCACCGGACCGGCCGCGGCAGCGGCGTCGCCTCCCAGGGTGAAGTTGCCCTTGGCAAGGCCCATGACGCTCTTTCTTGTCTTGAAGACCAGAATGATATCACTGGAAACCGCTCCGAACTGGAGGCCGAAGCTGCCCCCCGCCAGATAGACAAAGGAGGGGTTGCTCCACGCGCCGTCTTCTCCGCGGGTCATGGCGATGCCGCTTCCGTACTGGCCGCCGAAGAAGAAGCCCAGCTTGATGGTCCCGGGGATGATAACTATGCCGTAGGCATTGCGCAGGAGTTCCGGGGAGATTCCTTCGGGTATGCCGGTAATCTCCTGAATGACCTCGGTGGCTGCGTTGACCTTGGAAATCTCGTCAGTGGCCATGGTGTTGAAAGGAGTTGGAGGGACCGGCTGGGGTTGAGGCGCCGGAGCGGCGGGATTGATCATTTCCTGGTTGATGGGAGCAGGTTGCGCGGGGGCGGGCTGAAGCGGAGTTTCTCCCACTACCGGTGGTTCGCTGACCGGAATCGGTTCAGTCCCTTTCGCGCCTTCTCCTCCCATGTGAGGGGCCGAATCCGCTTGAGAAGGGGAGGCGAACACGGTTGCGGCAAGGGTAATGGCGGCTATGGTGATGACTGTGCGCAGGCTTGCCGGTATTTTCATGGCGATACTCCTTTTCTTGCGTAAGGTGCGCCCGTGGATTTCCGGGATTCGCCCGGTCCGGGCATGCGGTGGATAATATCTCAAGTCTAAGAAAAAACCAAGAGTTACTAGTGTGCGCCCCTTAAAGCCCGGAGTCGCCCGCCTGTGCCAGGCGCAGGAGTTCCAGTTGACTGTCCGGGTCCTTGAGGGGCGCCAGGCCGGCGGATGCCAGGAGGGTTGGGATATTGTCCTCGGCTGTCCCCCGAAGCAGTGGGCCATCGGAAAGGTGGTGTATCAGCTTCAGGGTGCGAAGGGCGTCGAACCAACCGTGGAACGAGGCGAGGAGAGCTTTTTCGTCACGGCTGTTGTTGCGGCGTAGCTTGTCCCATGACTCGCTGAACCGCGCACCGTCCAGGTATGTTCCCAGATGGGGTGATATGCCTTCAGCCATGGATCTGATATCCACACCTCGCGCTTCCGTGCATGACTCAACGAGGGAGAGCCAGTGCCCCAGAATGGAAAAGCATTCCGGATGATAGTAGAGGGTGGTGGCCTTATCACCATCCAGAAGGCGGGAAACGCTCCGGCCGGTTCCGAAGGGGACTCGGTGGGACGGACGGGCGGAGGGGAGGACTATCGTTCCGGAAACCTCTTCAACCCCGCTTGTTTTCTTGAGATGCTGGAGGAAATAGAAATCCTCGGCCGCTGTTCTGGTATTCATCCCCCCCATATCCGCATATGCGGGGGCGGTGCAGGCCATGGCGCTTCCCACCGTATGAAAGGCGTAGGGAGAGCCCGCAAGAGAGAGGCCCAGCACATATGCGCGCAGGAAAAGCTCGTAGCGCAGGATCGCATTCATTTCCGCCGCGGTGCTTCCCCGCTGATGGCGGAAAGGGATTACCGCGCCGCCGGCCCGCGAGGTCCCGAAGTGGCTGGAGATGGCGGTGAGGTAGTCGGGTTGAACCAGTGTGTCGCCGTCCAGAGCCACGAGGATCGGGGCGACGCCTGAATAATACAGACGGGGAAGGGCCAGGTCGAAGCCGATCTTGCGGGCGAGTCCGACCCCGCCCTTGCCGGCGGGCAGTTCGAGTTCCCTGGACGAGGCGTCTACCCAGGCGAGTCGAAGATCACCGTATGACAGGTGTTCCCCGGCCAGCATTTCAAGTGTTGCCCGGTTATCTTCCTTGTCGGCGGGGCGGGCGTCTTCTCTGTTGTTTACGACCACCACTATCAGAAAACGGGACAATTCCCGGACAGGGTTCGCGGCAAGGGAGCGGAGGGTTGCCGGAAGATGGGCGCTTTCCGCCAGGGCCGGAATCACCACTGCCCCCGAAAAGCCGCCTTCCTCGCATCCGGCGAGTCGCCACGGGCCCCTAACACCCCTGGAGGCGATATATTTGTCGATTTTTATGGGAAGCATGGGAGGTGAGTATAGCGGATCCGGTAAGCTGACGGCAACCGTCAACGGAAAGGTATCAGGATGCCGAGGGATGAAGATAGAGCATCCTGTTCGGGAAGCATAATGCTCTCGCAAATTCTATTTGTCACGCCCGAATGAACTTTATCGGGCATCCATGATTATGATAGGTTACAGTCTGGATTCCAGATCAAAATCAATTCGGGAATGACAATTTGCGAAAGCATCAAGCTTGACTTGAAAGTCGAATTGGTATAATAGAAAAGTCCTTCCAGCGCCACCTTAGCTCAGATGGTAGAGCAATTGA
>CAZFCG010000112.1:0-7669 GCA_964517595.1 uncultured Geobacter sp.
TCTGAACTGAATCTGAACGCAATATTGACCATGCTATTCATTTACAGTTCCTAAGTCAAGGAATGATTGGATTTTAATTTAAATCGAACAATGTGAGAAGGTCATGTACATACTTGATATCTCCGTCCCTCTTACCGATAGACTACCCGTCTATCCCGGCGATCCGCGGGTAGTCATCGAACCGGCCCTTGTACTGGAAAAGGGAGACGGGGCAACCGTTTCCGCGATCTCCATGGGCGATCACTCGGGAACCCACCTGGACGCCCCGGGCCACCAGTTGCCGGGAGGAGGGACCCTGGACGACATCCCCCTGTCCCTTCTCATGGGGAGGGTGCTCGTGGCGGACCTGCGTGGCGCCAGTGAGATTGGCGTGCGAGAACTCGAGGGCCTCCCGCTGCGGGGGGAGCAGCGCCTCCTGTTGAAAACGGACAATTCCAAGCTCTGGAAACGGCCCGGCTTCCAGACGGGGTACACGGGACTGAGCGTGGAAGGCGCCGACTATCTCGCCCGCTCCGGAGTCCGCCTGGTGGGCATCGACTACCTGTCCATCGAAAAGGCGGGAGGAGACGGGAGCGTCCACCGTGCCCTGCTGGAAAAAGGGGTCGTCATACTGGAAGGGCTCGACCTGTCGGATGCCCCCTCCGGCGTGTTCGAGCTCATCTGTCTTCCGCTGCGAATCCCCGGCGCATGCGGCGCCCCGGCCAGGGCGGTTCTTGTGATTGATGGAGAAAGTGAAAAGTAAAAGGTGAAAAGTTAAAAGTATCAATCACCACCTTTCACTTTTCACTCATCACTCATCACTTATCACGCATCACTCATCACCTTTCGCCTTTCACCTTTCACTTTTCACTTTTCACTTTTAACTTTTAACTTTTAACTCATCACTCATCACTCGCCTTTATTTCCCTATTCACCCATCGCTGCTATAATTCAGTAAGCCGATCACAATTACCGGCACGAAAGGAGGAATACCATGACACAGCTTTCCCACAGGTCGGGAGTTGAGGAGAAAGGACGGAGAGCGGCGCGCAGCGATGATGTGTTTCTGCCAAAAGAGGGCATGGAGGTTTCATGGTGCAAGAAATGCGGCGTTATCTACCGCCAGAAACGCTGGATAATGGACCAGGCCGAACTGGAACAGATACGGAAAGACCCTGCCGCCGGAGTTATTCTCTGCCCGGCATGCCAGAGAATGCGGGATAACGTTCCCGGCGGAATTGTCACTTTCAACGGCGGGTATATGGAAAAACATGAAGAAGAGATCCTGGAACTCATCAAGATTATCGAGCATAAATCCCGGGTGAAGAATCCCCTGGGACGGATCATGGAAATCAGCCAGGAAGGCAGCGAGCTTACCGTGTCCACAACCGAGGACAAGCTGGCCCTGAAACTGGGCAGGGATATATTCCGCTCCCATAAGGGTGAACTTCATTTCAAGTGGAGCGATGGCGAAAAGTTCGTCCGGGTGGACTGGAAGAGGGACTGAGGCGCCAAGATCATCAGAACGGGAGGGGGAGGCGGCCCGGCCGGTCCCACTTCTTCAGGTATCCGCGAAAGGAATCTCCGATGAAAACCGAGATGACGGGACGGACGGATGGGACAATGGCCGACATACAGACACCTGAATCCGATTACCGGGATATCATGGACACCGCGAACGATGCCATCTTCCTTCTCGACGCCGATACCGGGGCCATCATCGACGTCAACCGGAAGATGTGCGCGATGTACGGCTGCCACAGGGAAGAGGCCATCCGACTGGAAGTGGAGGATTTCAGCTCCGGACGCATCCCCTATACGCAGAGCTTCGCCCTCGGCTATATCAGGAAGGCGGCCATGGGAGAAAACCAGCTTTTCGAATGGATCGCGCGAGCCAGGGACGGGCGGCTGTTCCGGGTGGAAGTACGCATAAGGCAAATACTGCTGGGCGGCGCTGTCCGCGCCCTTGCCTCGGTGCGTGACATATCCTCGCGGAAGCCGGCGCAAGGAGCTCAACAGGGGGGCCAGGATCATTTCCGGCACATCTTCCAGCGCCACAAAGACGAGGACCACAATCCGGAAACCTCCGTAAACCCCGCGAAAAAGGAGGCCTTGGACTGCCTGCTGAAGCCGGTGGAGAAGATGGGATTCATCCCCGGCGTCACCAGGGCACTGGAGATTTACCCCCTGGAAAACCGGATGGTCGTCCTGGAGAAGCGCCTGCTTTCCAGCCGCCTCAACCAACCGGAAGCCTTTGCATCCATAGTGGGGGCAAGCCGGAAGATGCTGGCTGTCTTCCAGTATTGCGAGATGATCGCGGCATCAAGGCAGCCCGTGCTGGTCACCGGAGAAACCGGTACCGGCAAGGAGCTCATATCCCGCGCGATCCACCATCTGAGCGGGGCGCAAGGCAGGTTCGTTCCGGTGAATGTGGCCGGACTGGACGTTATGGTCTTCACGGACACCCTGTTTGGCCACCGCAAGGGGGCCTTCACCGGCGCCAACGAGGCGCGGCGAGGCCTGATTGATTCCGCCGCCGCCGGCACCCTCTTCCTGGACGAGATCGGAGACCTGACGGAAGGCGCTCAGATTAAGCTCCTCCGCCTGCTCCAGGAAGGGGAGTATTATCCCCTGGGCGCCGATACACCGAGGAAGAGCGCCGCCAGGGTCATTGCCTCCACCAACCGGGATTTGCGCGAGGCAGTGGCCTCCAGGCGCTTCCGCGCTGACCTCTACTACCGCCTCTGCGCCCACAACGTTGTCCTCCCCCCACTGCGGGAACGACAGGAAGATATTCCTCTCCTTGTGGAACACTTTCTGCGCAAGGCGGCTCAAAGCTTCGGCAAGAGGCGTCCCAGTCCCCCTTCCCAGCTACTCCCTCTCCTTTCCGTCTATGCCTTTCCGGGCAATGTCCGCGAACTGGAGGCAATGGTGTTCGACGCCGTGGCCCGCCATACCTCAGGCGTCCTGTCCCTGACCGGTTTCAGGGAGGGCATCGCCCGGGGCAATGGCAGGCCCCCGGCATCCGGGCCGCCGGCCATGAAAGGGGTCTCCTCTCTACTTCAGCTATCCGCAAGATTCCCCACCCTCAAGGAAGCAGAGGCGTTTCTTGTAAGCGAGGCCCTGAGGCTGTCAAAGGGAAACCAGGGCGCCGCCGCCTCACTCCTGGGAATCAGCAGGACCGCCCTCAACAAGCGGCTGAAAAAAATGGTGTGACCAATTTTGATGCTTTCGCAAATTGCCATTCCCGAGTCGATTCTGATCGGGAATCCAGACTGTAACCTATCGGAATAATGGATGCCCGATAAAGTCATTCGGGCATGACATATAGAATTTGCGTTTCCGAATCGGAAACTAATTAAAATGTCTGTGCGTCCACGCACAGGTGTGAAAATCGCCACACCAGCGGCTAATCCTTTCCTGGTGCGCCTCCAGCGGTATATCCAGCTTCTTTCCGCGCAATTTTTTTTACAACTCCTTATCGCTAGTATCAACAATCTCCTCAGCATTTACTAATATAAACAGCTAGTTACAAACAGCGGGGGTCTCGGCACGCTCCCTGCTTATTAATGAGAAGTCATCGGCGAACTCCGGCTGGAAATCGTGAGTGAACCAGTCGCGGAAGGGGATGTTCGTCCAACTGTATCCCGGATACGGGAAAAACCAATTCTTTGCAAGGAGGAAATCATGTCAATGCCTTTAGGAGCAGTACGGTTTCTCATGCCCCCCATCTCCCTCATTGGGTGCGGCGCCTCCAAATCCGTCGGTGAGTACATGAAGACCTACGGGGTGAAAAAATCCCTGATCGTCACCGACCAGGGCCTGGCGAAGCTGGGTGTCGCCGACACTATCAAGAAATACATCGAGGATGCGGGGCTGCAGGCAGTGATCTACCCGGGCGCCGAGCCGAACCCCACCGACAAGAATGTGGAAGAAGGTGTGAAGATTTACAAGGAAAACGGCTGCGACGCCATCGTATCCCTCGGCGGCGGTAGCTCCCATGACTGCGGCAAGGGCATCGGCATAGTGGTTGCGGGCGGCGGCCGGATCCATGATTACAAAGGCATGGACACCGTCACCAAACCGATGCCGTTCTTGGTAGCCATCAACACCACCGCCGGCACCGGCAGCGAAGTGACCCCGGCGGCGGTTATCACCAACACGGAAAACCACGTCAAAATGGTTGTCTGGAGCATCAACGTATCGGCCAACGTGGCCATCGACGATCCGGAACTGATGGTCGGCATGCCTCCGGCGCTTACCGCCGCGACCGGCATGGATGCCCTCACCCACGCCATTGAGGCCTATGTCTCCCTGGGACACAACCCGAAAGCCGACGCCCTGGCGCTGAAGGCCATCGAGTTTATCGCCAGGTACCTGCCCAAGGCGGTGGCCAACGGCAATGACATGGAAGCGCGCACCGGCATGGCCTATGCGGAATACCTGGCCGGAGAGGCCTTCTCCAGCGCGGGCCTCGGCATCGCCCATTCCCTTGCCCACCAGCCCGGCAGCTTCATCGGCCTGCCCCATGGCGTGTGCAACGCCATTTTCCTGCCGCTGGTCTGCGAATTCAACATGAACGCCTGCATGGAGCGGTTCGCGGACGTGGCCGTGGCCATGGGCGAAGACATCACCGGCATGACCGTGAGAGACGCTGCCCTGACTGCCATCGACGCCATCCGTACCCTGTCGGAGGACATCGGCATCCCCTCCGGGCTCAGAGAACTGGGAATGAAGGAAGAGGACATCCCGGTGATGGCCGAATGGGCCATGAAGGAAGTATGCACGCCCACCAACCCCCGCGTAACCACGGTCAAGGACATGATCGAGCTGTACATGAAGGCCATGTAAAGACAGGCGCCGGAGTAGATGCGTCATGCCGCTTTCAAGGTGTTTTCGCATCGCGACCGGCCCCTTCCCGACCAAGCCCCTTTCCCCCGCGGAAAGGGGCCGCGACATCCATCCGCGAAAGAAGGAGTCCCCATGCCGGCTGAAACCGAAGACGGTTTATCATCAAAACGCCCCTGCTCTCTCATGAAATGACGGAGGAACATCTATGAAAAAACTGTTGATTCTGGCGACTATGGGCCTGCTTCTGGCCAGACCCGATGTCTCCCTGGCCGCGGCCTACGCGCGCGACTATATTCCAATGCCACCCGGCACCTCCCTCTTCTGCGCCTACTTCAACCACGTCAGCGCCAACAAGCTCTACAATGACGGGACGAAACTGGGCGACGACTACAACCAGACCGTGAACGTCGGGATGCTCAGGTATGTTTACTACCTGAACGCCGGCAAGGCGCTGCTGGGCGACGGCGGACTCACCATCGATCCGCAGTTTATCGTACCGTTCATGGATATCAGCCTGAGCGGAACATATGAATCCCTGAACAACAATCACGAGTTTTCCACAACCGGCTTTGGCGACCCCATCGTGCTCGCGACCTTCTGGTTCGTGAACGACCCGAAAAACAAGTTCTGGATCGGATTCACCCCATGGCTCACCCTGCCCGTGGGCCAGTACAACAGAGACCGGCTGGCAAACCCCGGGGGAAACCGGTGGGTGATAAAACCTGAGGTGGGTATCGTGAAAGGACTCGGGGAAAAGGCCTACCTGGACCTGATACTGGGCGGTGAATTCTACATGGACAACGACAAATACATGGGGGACAGCAAACTGAAGCAGGATGCGGCGCTGCAGGCCGAGGCCCACCTGAGCTACGACATCACCAAGCAATGGGCAATCGCCCTGGATTACTACTACGCCTATGGTGGAGAAACGAAGATAGACGATGTCAGGCAAAACAACACCCAGAGCAATCACGGACTTGGGGTCACGATGTTTTTCCTGATCGGAAGCAACAACCAGTTGCTGCTGTCCTACCGAGACGACTTCTCCGTGAAAAGCGGAGCAGGAACCAATACCTTCGGCGTCCGTTGGGCCTATTTCTTCTGATGAGGAGCAAAAAACCCGCGCCTCATCCCCTTCCCATTAAGGAACTGTAAATGAATAGCATGGTCAATATTGCGTTCAGATTCAGTTCAGATTTGGCTGAACTGATTGAACCAAACCGCAGACGTAGCAGGGCTACGTTGAGGATTTGGTGATTGAGGTTCGGTCAAAGATGGCCTGAAGATGAGATGCAAGATGCCCATGTTATTTGTTTACAGTTCCTAAGCTTCCGGCCGGAAATCCTCCTTTTCGGCGGTTGGGCGCATCCGCGCCCCTTTTTTCGCCCTGGATTTGCCGTGATTTTCCCCGTGCGTTTTCGTTCCCTTCATGCTTGAATGGGAGCTTTAGAAATAATACCGATACCCGGGGGGACAATGACCAGCACGGATCTCCGCGCAACATTCCGCTATCGCCGGTTCATATTCTGGAGCCTTGCCTTCGGCTACATACTGGTTTTTTTCCACAGACTCTGCCCGGCGGTAGTGGCCACGGACATGATGAACGACCTCCATGCAAGCGGGGCCCTCATCGGTTTTCTCAGTTCCGCTTATTTCTATCCATATGCGCTCATGCAGCTCCCCACGGGACTCCTCTCCGACACCTGGGGACCACGCAAGACCATCACCCTCTTCCTCTGCGCCGCATGCGCCGGGTCCATTCTGCTGGGGCTGACGCCCACCCCGGCCGGGGCCGTCGCGGGGCGGCTGCTGGTGGGCCTGGGGGTCTCGACCCTGTTTGTCTGCACCCTGAAGATCCTGGCCGAGTGGTTCAGCATCAGGGAATTCGTATCCATGACCGGCATCCTCATAGCCATGGGCGGGGTGGGCTCCCTTACGGCCGCGACGCCCCTGGCCATGGTCAGCTCCAGGCTGGGATGGCGGATGTCGTTCGTGCTGGTGGGCATCCTGACCGGGCTGCTGGCGGCCCTTGTATGGAAGGTCGTCAGGGACAGGCCGTCCGACATGGGATTGCCCTCTCCAGCCGAACATGCCTCAGCCGGTGAGCCGCCCATGAAACTCATCGAAGGCGTGCGGCAGGTGCTGACCCGTCCCGCATTCTGGCCGCTGGCGGCCTGGTTCTTCTTCAAGTACGGCATCTTCACCTCCTTCGCGGGTCTCTGGGGAGGTCCGTACCTGATGCAGGTATATGGGATGACGAAAAGCGGGGCAGGGGCGCTCCTCTCCCTGGTGGCCGTGGGAATGATCATCGGAAGCCCGGCCCTGGGCTACCTGTCCAGCCGCGTGCTGAAGAGGCGCAAACCGGCCCTGGTGCTCGCAAGCCTGGCGATGCTGGCCATTACCGCCCTGCTGACCTTTGCCGTTGACAGGCTCACCCCCGTCCTCCTGGGCGGCGTCTGTTTCGGTTTCGGCGTTTTCGCCAGCGCAATCGCGGTGATCGGGTTCGCCTGCGCCAGGGAGCTGTTTCCCTCGCGCATCGCCGGGACCTGCATAGGGCTGCTGAACCTGTTTCCCTTCGCTGGGGGGGCCGTCATGCAGCCCCTGCTGGGCGCCATCCTCGAACGCTACGGCAAGACTGGAACGGCGTTCACCCCGGAAGGGTACAGTCAGGCGTTCCTGGCCCTGTTCATAAGCGCGCTGGCGGCGCTGGCGGCCAGTCTTTTCGTAGAGGAGACAATGGGGAAAAGGCCTGTGAAAGGAAAGGCGGGAGAGGCAGCTTAGGAACTTGTAACATTTAAAACCAACCCCCCTCAGTCCCCCCTTCTCAGGGGGGAAGCCT
>CAZFCG010000113.1:0-7667 GCA_964517595.1 uncultured Geobacter sp.
GGATTCCCGATTACAGCCTCGGGATGACAGTTTGCGAGAGAATCATCTTTGATGGTAAAGAAGAAGCGTCAACCTGCTACTGCCCATTCAGGGTAAGCGCTTTGCTCCGGCAAAAACATTGAAGAATAACCGCTTGAATAGCCGTTCATTTTCCTGATTCGCTAACGAGTGCGCGCAGTCCCAGCAGATAGCTATCCCGGCCAAAACCGCAGATCTGCCCCAAAGCAACAGGAGCGATATGGCTTCGACGACGAAAGGATTCACGGCGGTGGATATTGGAAAGATGCACCTCAACCACAGGTAGGGAGACGGCGGAAAGGGCGTCGCGGATGGCGACGCTTGTGTGCGTATAAGCAGCTGGGTTAATGAGAATTCCATGAAATCTGCCAATGGCGGCCTGAATAGTGTCGACGATCTCACCCTCGGAATTGGATTGAACAATAGACAAAGAGCATCCCAGTTCCGCGGCAAGGGCGGCAAGGGCTGAGTTGATATCATCAAGGGTCAGCGTCCCGTAAACCTCTGGTTCACGGACCCCCAGAAGATTCAGGTTAGGGCCATGCAGCACAAGAATATTCATAGCGCTCCTTTAAGAAGAAATCATAACTATACGTCATACCTGCGAAAGATTGTCTCCCGCGGTTTTGTAACGGGTTGAATTTTCCGGAATCCCGTTGAAGCGAGAATAACGGAACGCATATTCTCTTCCAGCCCGTCGGCCCCGCGGATGACTCTATTGCAGAATACCCTTGAGCAAAGGAATATGGCGTTTGAGCAGATACCTGCCTTTGCCGAAGTTGCCGTCACACAAAAGCGCCAGAACGACAAAGATATCTTCATCGATCATGCGAATAATCACCCTGCTGACGTCAGTGTTGATGGAAATCTCTTCCATGGTTCCCGAGTCAAGGACCTCCACGGCCTTCCTGACCTCCTTGAGGACAGTGGCGTACTCTACCGCTAGCACCTGAAGATCAACGGGCGCATCAGGTTTCAGATATTCATCCAGGGGAATACCGTCAAATCCTATTATTACAGCGCCAAGTCCTCCATCCACATTCTCAACGATTTCCCTAAGAGTGCTTTTCATCGGCATTCCCTTATCCTCCTGATGGAAGCAAGCCACCCCTCAAGAGCTTCAATAATCATAAAATCATCCATAAACTCTTCCGGAGGTTGCAAAAACGGTTCTTCACCATGCAAAACGCCTTGAAAGTTCTCTTCCGGCAAGGAAAGCTCCATTGGCGCTGGAGGACGGTAAATGGATTCCCCGGTGCCCTCCATGAGGCTTCTTATGGCCGCTATCCTTTCGGTCAGCAGGTCGTTATCAGGTTCGATTTGCTGTAATCTCTCGTACACGCCAAGGGCCTGTTTGTACGACCCCTGCGAAGCAAACAGTTCAGCCAGGGTCAGGGTCGGAACAGGGGAAGGTGGCGCCGTGACGGTTGCTGGCAGACTGCTCCCGTCAGTGCCGGAGGCGGACAGGTCGATGGAAACATCTGCTTCACCGTTTGCATCCATTTGGAAAGCGAATCCGGATACATCCGCAGCGGCGGGAAAGCCGCCATCGCGCTCTGGCATCGTTTCATATTCGTCTTCCATTGAGGAATCATCCAGAGTCAATTCGCCCTCTGCTTCGGCCAGACCCGCCATTGATTCACGGCAGAGGGACTTGCCACGCAGGGCCTCCAACTCCAAGCGACTCTCAACGTCTTCCGGATTGAAAGTGACAAGACACTGCAAGGCGTGTTCGGCGGCCGAGTCATCTCCTTCTTCACGATAAATACGATAGATAAGCTTCTGGGCAAGATGGTTATCGGGAGTTGCCTTTACTACCCGCTTAAGGGCCTCTTTGGCCTTATCCCTGACTCCCTTTTCAAAATACGCTCGACCAAGAGCCATGTATCCACCCACATATTCCGGGTGGACTTCAGTGCCCCGCTGGGCAACACCTATGGCATCATCAAGCAGGCCCAACTTGCGGTACAACTCGGAAAGAGGGGCAAAGCAGTAGGATCCCGGATCCCGGGCTAAGGTATCCTCGTACTTTTTGATATCAGCCCAGAAGGAAGTGGACTCTTTTTCCATGGCTACACCTCAATGGGTAACGTTGTAGAGAAGAAAATCCCAGTCCTTTGTTTTTTCAATGACATGACCACCTATATTCCTGTTAAAAACAAAGTTTATACCGTCGTCACGGGCCTTTTTGTCCCGCAACATCGCTTCCTGGTAGCCACCCGGAGAAAAGGGCTCAAGAGATAAGGGAAGGCCCAGAGAACGCAGCAAAGAGATGATCCTCTTTGTGTCCTCCGCGGTTGCGTATCCCCTTTCCTCGGAAAGCATCGCAGCCTGGACCATTCCCATAGACACCGCCTCGCCGTGAAGATACCTGGAATAGCCCGTAAGGCTTTCCACGGCATGCGCAAACGTATGTCCATAATTGAGCACGGCCCGAATCCCGCCCTCACGCTCATCACTTCCCACAACAGACGCCTTGATTGAGCATGAAGTCCTTATGGCCGTTGCAAGAGCGCTTCGATCTCTATTGGATAATTTCACCAAATTGGCTTCCAGAAAACCGAAAAAATCCTGGTCGCACACGATCCCGTATTTGACTATTTCCGCCAGTCCGCTCCTGTATTCACGATCGGGAAGGGTGTCCAGTGTTGATATATCCACAAGCACAAGCCGCGGCTGATAGAAAGCCCCTATCAGGTTCTTGCCCAGGGGATGGTTAATACCGGTCTTTCCTCCGACACTGCTGTCTACCTGTGCCAGAAGTGTGGTGGGAACCTGCACAAATGATATTCCCCGGAGAAAGGTCGCGGCGGCGTAACCGGCGATATCTCCCACAACCCCTCCTCCAAGAGCGACAATGAATGATTCCCTGTTGATTCCCGAGCTTATGAGGAAATCGTAGATACCGTTCAATGTTTGACTGGATTTATAGGATTCACCATCAGGAATCTCCAGAACAGACACGGAAAACCCGGCGTATTCTAGCGATTCGGAAATTCTTCCAGCATAATGGACTCCAACCGTAGGGTTTGTGATGAGAGCGCAGCGGTTGCCCAGGGAAAGATTCCGGCACATGGAACCTGTTTCATCTATGATTCCATCACCGAAGTGTATTCCATAGCTCCTCTCACCGAGCTTCACGGTCAACGGCGCCATTCCCGAGTCCTGTTCTCCCAATAAATTAATAATTTCCGAGGCCACATCTTCCACGTTTTTTGATGTAGTGTCAATTCTTATGTCCGCATCCGCGTAATATTGTTCCCTTTCAGACAGGAGCGCAGCGATCTTGTCAAGACACTTTTTGTCTCGAAGAAGGGGGCGTTCATTTTCAGCGGCAAGCCTTCTCTTTATGACCTCGGGCGTAGCGGTCAGGTTAATGACGAAGGCGGAGTTTCTCATGATTCTCCTGTTTTCCTGAGCAATGACGGCGCCGCCACCAGTGGAAACAACGATATTCCTCTCCCTCATCACGGATTTAAGGACTTGAGATTCAATTTCCCTGAAATACCCTTCACCTTCAGCGGCAAATATCTCGTTGATGGAACAGCCTTGCCGCTCTTCCACAAGGAGATCTATGTCGCGCAAAGATAGCCCCATCCTGGTGGCGAGAATCCTACCAATCGTGCTTTTCCCGGTCCCCATGAAACCCGTCAATACTATCGGCCTGGAGTTCATATGGTCTTCAGATATTCAAGATAACTGTCATAGTTCCGGCGGATCTCCGACATGGAATCACCACCGAACTTTTCAAGAAAGGCATTGACTATCTCTACGGCCACCACAGCCTCGCCCACTACAGCAGCAGCCGGAACCGCGCAGACATCGGAGCGCTCCACTGTCGCCTCGACCGGTTGCTTGGTGGAAGTGTCCACGGACATCAGGGGCTTGTAAAGCGTGGGAATGGGTTTCATTGCCGCGCGGACCACTACGTCCTCCCCATTGGATATACCGCCCTCCAATCCACCAGCATTGTTGGTCTTCCGGAAATATCCCGTCTTCATTCCTTGAGAGATCCTTGAGGAATCATAGAATATTTCATCCTGCACATGAGATCCCGGCCTTCTGGAGGCGTCGAACCCCAAGCCGATTTCTACTCCCTTGATTGCCTGGATGCTCATCATCGCCATTGCCAGCCTGGCATCCAGTTTTCGGTCCCACTGCACATGACTTCCCAGGCCGGCTGGAACCCCGCTGACGGTAATCTCGATTATCCCGCCCACTGAATCCCCATGCTCACGCGCCCGATCAACAAGAGACTTCATGCGTGTTTCGGCGGATAAGTCAAGGGTATAGAAATCAGATGAATCTATCTGCGCCCTCAGGGCATTCATGTCCCCATCAGGGCGGACGGTTTCGATCCCTCCCAGTTCACTGACATATCCGAGAACGGAAATCCCGAAAAATTCCAAGAAAGATTTCGCCACAGCTCCAACAGCCACCCTGATGGCGGTTTCTCGAGCGCTTGACCTTTCAAGGATGTTCCGCACATCCTTGTGCCCGTATTTCATCACGCCAGCCAGGTCAGCATGACCGGGACGAGACCTGGTTACCCTGATTTTTTCGTCGGTCTTATCTGCTTCAGGCGACATGGTGTCACGCCAGTTCTCCCAATCACGGTTCCGAATGGACAGGGTGACGGGAGAACCCAGTGTCTCACCCCAGCGGACACCTGACAATATTTCGACGGTATCCTTTTCAATACGCATCCTTCCACCACGCCCATAACCGCCCTGTCGTCTGGCAAGGTCCCGGTTAATCGTTGCCAGCGTGAGGCCAAGCCCCGCCGGCAATCCTTCAATAATTGCAGTAAGCTGAGGTCCGTGGGATTCACCCGCGGTCAAATATCTTATCATTCCATGCTCCTGGATTCCTACGGTAACTGTTAAACGAATGCCAGGGGAGACCCTGGCATTCGTTTAATTCCCTACTGCATTTTCACGTAAAGCGTATGCGCATTCAAATCATTTTGACTACTCTTTCTTAGCAGTAAGCGTTACCGGTATTTCTAGAGTCTTTGCTGGTGTGGACTGATCTGAAATCAGAATGGTATATTTTTTGTCTTCACCTGTTACCGTATTATCAATTTTTAAAGTGACCGTTAACTTATTACCAGAGAGTAGAGCTTCTATAGAGGGTGAAGTCTCAATAGGATTGATTGCAGCACTGTAATTCCCATCTCCTCCGGAAAGTGAAACCTCAAACTTATCTCCGGATTTAGCCCCATTTGCAAAAGTGACTGATGTCGGTGTTGCCGTTATAGCTGTGGGTGCGGTTTTCCCCGCAAGCTTAACCTTGATTTCCAAAGTCTTTGTTGGCGAAGATTTGTCAGTAACCATTATTGAATATTCCATATCCGAAGTGGATTCATTCTTCTTCTTCAATGAAACCGTCAATATATTTCCATTGATAGATGCGCCAATATAATCGTTCGGAGAAGGATTAACATTACAGGCATATGGAGTAGTACCACCTGTCAATATGATTTGAACAGCCTGACCAACCTGTGCATTTGATGCAAAGCTAACGGCATTCGGAGCAGCAGTCAGTGAGGCTGGCGCTTCCTGTTTTAACGCGGGAACTACAATGCCGGTAGAACCATCTAAATCACCAGTTTTTGCGCGAATATAAAATGTATAAGGAGTATTAACCTTCGGGAGAAGATAGGTATAAACTGTTTTGCCAGAGTTGTTCGTAAAATAGGTGAAACTCCTTTCCTCCACGCCGTCCGTAGTGTAGACCTCAATTTTAGTGCCTAAAACATCCGATCTTTGAGGGTTTTTGTATTCGATTGTAATATCCGCAGAAACATAAGTATCTTTCTCTTCTGTCGTCTGAGTCACTGTTATAGAACCGTTAAGATCCTTGCTCCCACTTCCGCATGCAGCAAGAGTAAGAAGACAAACAACCGACATCAATAAGTAAAATAATTTCTTTTTCATCATTTCCTCCATTTTAAATATTATTTTAAAAAATCAGGATTAAGTGACTATTTTCGGTGTTATGAATATCAACAGCTCATTCTTTATTTTTTTCTGATTATTCGACTTGAAGAGCCAGCCTAGAATGGGGATATCCATTAAAAACGGCACTCCACTATCGGTAAGGGAATCACTGTCTACGTAAATGCCACCTATGACGGTAGTTTCACCATTCTGTACAAGCAGCTCCGTCGTAGCCTCCTTCTTGTTGATAGGTGGCGCTGTGCCGGTTGCCGCGCTTCCAGCTGAATTATTAGTCGCCTTGATTTTCATGGAAACCGCGCCGCTGGATGTTATGTGAGGTGTTACCTCAAGGGTTAGCGCAGCCTCGATGAACTCTGTTTTCGTACCTTCGGCGGATACAGTCGAGTAAGGAATCATTTGTCCTTGGGAAATTTTCGCCGACTTGTTGTTCAGTGTAACGACCTTCGGTGTGGAAATGATTTTTACCATACCACTTTCAGCCGCCGCGGACAATCGGAGATCAATCTGGATATTATTGGTCAGTTTCCCGAATGAAAGCCCCATGGCGCCTCCCGCTGATTCCGCGGACTGGAACCCCGTGACAGGTGGTATATTTGTAATCAGCCCGCCAAATCCGGTGTCAAGGCTGTTAATACCAAGAAAATCGGCGTTTCCATCACGATGATGGATGCCCCACTGTATACCCAGGTCCTGTGTAAAACTGGTGGTCGCTTCCACGATGCGCGCTTCAATCAGGACCTGCTTTTCAGGTATGTCAAGCTCTTTCAGGAGTCCCGCCATTTTGTCGATGGAAGGAGGGACATCGTTGACTATTATCCGGTTCGTTCTCTGATCAACCGTTATTGTTCCACGTTCACTCTTGTAGGAATTAAACTGACCGGCCATGTCAGTCACTGAGGCATAATTCACATCAAAGACCTTGGTTCTCAAATCAAGCGTACGCTCATAAGCCCTTCTCGCGGCCAGTTGCTCATCGGCGATGGTGGCCATCTTGCCGGCCGGGCGGATGATCATTATGCTGCCGTCTTCCTTTTTATCCAGCCCTTTGGTCTGAAGTATCACGTCAAGGGCCTGATCCCAGGGAACGTTTACCAGCTTGATGCTGATGGTGCCGGACACATCGTCGCCTACCAGAATATTCTTATTGCTGACCTCCGCGATCAGTTGAAAGATCTTTCTTATATCGGCATCGGCAAACTCCAGCGTAACTTTCCTTCCAGTATATATTTTTTTATCGGACCGCTTCTCAACCGCTCCATACTCAGGCGCTCTCCAGCGGCTATCATGCTTTCCGTTGAAGGAAGCCCTGGTTTCAGGCGGTTCACTCAGGCCCTTTGAAGAATCCGCCAAATCAGGCATGACCCTTTCTGAATGCCTTGCATGCGCTGTTCGCTCAGGATTTTTTATATCCAGGACAACAATTGCGCCGTCCTCCCTTGCCGAAAAAGAGGTATCTTTTCTCAGATAGATGTTGAAGCGTGCTTCAGGATGGCCCTTTATCTTCGCCTGTAAGGGCATCATCCTTATTACATTGCTATTAAAAGCGGCGGTTTCAAACGGACGCTGCAACCTTTTGGGAATGACGCAACCGTTCATTGCCATGGTAATGCCGTACGTCGTCCTGCGAGGCTGGTTAAAAACACATTCTCCGGAACGGGTTATGGTTATGCGGGAAAAACCGTCAAC
>CAZFCG010000114.1:0-7648 GCA_964517595.1 uncultured Geobacter sp.
CAACATAAATCATTACTCCCTCATCGTACAAGGGTGGCCGAAGGCCGGGTGAGGGCGAATGGAGGAAATGCAATTTTTCCTCAGCTGTGAAGCTAATCTGAATAATAACGGAAATTCTACTTTTTCGCCGCCGCCAAATAACCTTTCGCAAGGGCGGTATTTACATGCACGACACCCTTGTTCATGCTCTTCATCGGATAGTCGTCGGTGATAACGGGCAGTTCGTCCGCCTGCTGCTGTGTGCGGATTACCGAACCAGCCGGCACATAGCGGCCGTCGGGTATGTTCACACCCATGACAATGCAACCAGGCTCCAGGACGCACTTGCAACCGACGCGTGACTTGAAAACAAGCACTTTCATGCCGACAAAGGTCTCATCCATAACGACAGCCGGGCCGTGAATCTGTACCTGGTGAGCCAGGGAAACCTTTTTCCCAACATAGACGGCATATTTCTTTCCGTCAACTTCCATGAGGTTCTTCTCGATAGGCTCACCGTTCATTTCGGTTTCCAGCGCATGGATAACAACCCCTTCCTGCACATTTGAATCGTCGCCCACGAACAGAGGCTGCCCTTCATCTCCCCGAATCGACGCCGATGGTGAAACCATGATGTTTTTCCCAAGGGTCACGTTCCCGATGACCGCTGCAAGGGGATGGACGTAAGTCGTTGGATCAATGACGGGATCATACACCTTGCCCGCGAAGTCGGCCAGCACATTCTTTTCAATCATATTAAATCTCTCCTTGGTGGTAAAAATGGCCCGGCATGAAAAAATCTTTTTCATGCGGCCTGGAAGACATCCGCATCATGTCTGATTGTAGATTCAAGTATTTCGCGCGAGGAGGGCGTCCGGAAAACGCTGGAAGCTGAAATCCGCTGTGACGGGCTTGCCGCTGAACCGGCAGGTTTCAACCGTTAAAGATCGTGAAGCAGATAATACAGTGGGGCCTCTTTTGAAGGCCCCACCAGGATATTCTCCCAAAAGTATCCTTTAGTCTACGTCAGGCTATTCAGCCGATGCCGCTGCGTCCTTGTAGTGGGACACATGCTTGGGCCGCTGGAACATGAAGGTAACCACAAAACCGGCGATAAGCAGTGCGGCCGCGGTATAGAGAGCCTGCTGCTTGTCGAACTTGGCAAAGGCCAAGCCGCCAGCCACGCCAGCCGCGCCCCACGCGGTAAGGACGAAACCGTAAACCTTGCCGATGTAGGTGGGACCGAAGGAGTCGGCCGCGAAGGCAGGCAGAACCGCGAAACCGCCGCCTAGGCACGCGAGCAGGTAGCAAGCGATAACGGTGAATATAAACGGATCAGATACCTGCGGCAGATAGAAATAAAGTGCCGCCTGGGTCGCGAACATGGTGAGGAAGACATTCTTGCGGCCAATCTTATCGGAAACGGCTGCCCAGAACAGACGGCCGAGGCCGTTGAATATAGATGCGGTAGCCAGAACCGCACCGCCGGCGATAGCCAACTGGGCCGGGTCGGTGATGCCCTTGGCCGCGCTGATTACTTCCTGGGCCATGGGGGAAAGCTTGGAGAGGAGGCCCATGCCCGCGCTGACGTTGAGGAACAGCATGCCCCAGATCATGTACCACTGGGGGGTCTTCTTGGCTTCAGCCCAGCTGAACGAATCAGCAGCGGAAACAGTAGACGCCGAAGGAGTAAAACCATCCGGAAGCCATCCGGCGGGAGGATTGCTGAGAATCGCGGCGGCTATGGCGTTGGCGATGAGGTAGATAACACCAAGGATCATGAAAGCGCTGACAACACCCACGTTGTTGATGAGACCGGGAACAATCTTTCCAATGAAAAACGCGCCAAGGCCGAAACCCATGACGGACATGCCGGTGATGAGACCGCGTTTGTCCGGGAACCAGCGAATCAGCGTAGCGATGGGAACAACGTACGCAAGGCCGTTACCGGCGCCGCCGATCACACCGTAGCCCAGGTAGAGGAACCAGATGTTGCCGGACTTGATGGCAAGCGCGCCCAGAATGGTTCCGATGCCATAGAGGATAACCCCTATGGTGCACACGAACTTCGGGCCCTTCTTGTCCACCAGGATCCCGCCGAATGCAGCGGAAAGACCGATCATACCGATGATGATCATGAAGGTTGTCGCTACTGCCGTCTTCTCCCAACCAGTTGCCGCGATGACCGGTTTTACGAAAACCGACCACGCGTACACGGTGCCGAGCAGGGTCATGATGACGACCCCCGCGCCGGCGATTGCCCACCGCTTCGACATAAGATTCTCGTTACTCATTGTTACTCCCCCTAAAAAAATATTTTACCTCTCTATACTTCATCCCGCGCGAAAATAAAAGAACAAAATAACGTTGTTTGTTATTTTTAATGTCAATGCAGTTGTTTCATGAGCTGTGAAGCGCTTATTATATGGGAGCGGGATATTTTCGAAACTACGAAAAAGGACGGTTAGGAGCCAAACCCGGCTTCTCCCGGCCGCACACGGCGACTGTAAAACAAATGTTTAAGCAGAGTAAAAACAGATTCCGGCGAAAACTTCCGTAAATCCACAAAAGCGATTAAAAGTCGCTATAAACTTTCGATTATCAATAAACCGGCATGAGACGGCGCCTCACACAATGGCGCCTCTCCCCCCACGAGGGGAGAGAGGCGCCAGGACACAACAATATAATCTGTTATACCCGCTGACTAGGTATAATCAGAGACCCGGTCAAAAGGGGCGATGTTCACCGCGCAGACCTTGTATTCGGGTATTTTTGAAATTGGATCGAGGGCCGGATTGGTCAGAATATTCGCGGCGCCCTCGGCGAAGTGGAACGGCATGAACAGCACGCCTTCCTTGATGGTCCGGGTCAGTTTGGCAACCGTTGTCAGTTCCCCCCTGCGGGAGGAAACGCTGACCTTGGCGCCGTCCTTGATGCCTAGATTCTTGGCCGTTACCGGATTGATCTCGATAAAGGATTCCGGGCTGAGGGCGTTCAGTCCATCTACCTTCCCGGTCATGGTCCTGGTGTGGTAGTGGTAAAGGATGCGGCCGGTGGTAAGCACGTATGGATAATCCTTGTCCGGAAGCTCGTTGCTCGCCTTGTACTCGATCGCCTTGAACAGGCCCTTGCCCCTGGCGATAGACGCCTTGTGCAGGTACACCGTTCCGGGGTGATCAGTGGTCGGGCAAGGCCACTGAAGGCTGCCCAACTGATCCAGACGATCATAGGTGATGCCACCGTATGACGGTGTCAGGGAGGCAATCTCCTCCATGATCTCGGACGGATTAGCATACTTCTTATCGATGCCGAGCCTGTTGAGAAGCTCCATCAGAATGACCCAGTCCGCCTTGGAATTGCCGATGGGGTCGATGGCCTTGCGTACGCGCTGCACGCGACGCTCGGTATTGGAGAAGGTCCCTTCCTTCTCCGCGAAGGAAGCAGCCGGAAGCACAACATCCGCCAGCGCCGCCGTTTCCGTAAGGAAGATGTCCTGGACCACCAGGAACTCGGTCTTTTTCAGCGCCTCTTCCACGTGGTTCAGGTCAGGATCGGAGACCATCGGGTTTTCACCCATGATGTAGAGGAATTTGATGTCGCCATGGCCGGCCTTGTGGACTATGTCGCACAGGGTAAGACCGGGCTTGTCGGAAAGCTTGGCGCCCCAGGCATTTTCGAATTTTGCAAGGGCATCGGGATTGGCAACCTTCTGGTAGCCGGTGAGGTCGCCGGGGAGGGCACCCATATCGCAGGCGCCCTGAACGTTGTTCTGACCGCGGAGGGGGTTGATACCGCCGGACTCGATCCCTATATTGCCGCAAAGCAGGGACAGGTTGGAAAGTGACATGACACCCTCGGTACCCGTGGTGTGCTGGGTGACACCCATTGCATAGAAGATCGAAGCCTTTTCCGCTTTTGCGTAAAGACGAGCGGCCGCGCGTATATCGTCGGCGCTTACACCGCATATTTCCGCGACTTTTTCAGGTGTGCATGAAGAGACGGCCGCGACGAGATCTTCATACTTCTCGGTCCGCTCATCAATATATGCTGAATTCTGGAGTCCTTCGGAAATGATCACATTCATCATGGCGTTGTAGAGCGCCACGTTGGTGCCGGGAAGGATCTGGAGGAAGACATCGGCATCGCCCGACAGGTCGATTACGCGCGGTTCGGCGACAATTATCCTGGCGCCTCTCTGCTTTGCCTGTCGGATTCTGGCCCCGATAACGGGGTGGCCGGCCGTTGTGTTGGAACCGGTGATGAAGACTACATCGGAATTAACGACTTCCGCGATGCTGTTGGTCATCGCGCCACTGCCAAGCGTAGTTGCCAGACCGGCAACAGTCGAGGAGTGTCAAAGTCGGGCGCAGTGATCGACATTGTTGGTGCCGAACCCCGCGCGAACCATCTTCTGGAAGAGGTAGTTTTCTTCGTTAGTAACACGGGCGGAACTAAAACCGGCAAGGGCATCGCCGCCAAATTCCGCCTTGGTCTTATTGATCTTGTCCACGATCAGGCCGTAAGCCTCATCCCAGGTCGCTTCCACCAGTTTGCCGTCTTTCTTGATGAGAGGCTTGGTGAGACGGTCCGGGTGATTGATGAAGTTATAACCGAACTTGCCTTTTACGCACAGCAGGCCATTGTTGGACGCTCCGTCCACCGGCTCAATGCCGACGACCTTGCCACCCTTGGTGAGAAGGTCCAGCTGACAGCCGACGCCGCAGTACGAACACGTTGTGGTGGTTCTTGTAACTTCCCAGGTACGGAACTTGTCCCTGGACTTGGGCATCAGAGCGGCTGTCGGGCATACGGATACGCAGTTTCCGCAGGATACGCAGACCGACTCATTGACCGGATCATCAAACGGCGCAGCGGGGTGAGAGGTGAAACCACGATTGGCGAAATCGATGGCCTCCGTGCACTGCTTGGCAGTACATGCATTCACGCAGCGGCGGCAGTGAACGCACTTGTTGTTGTCACGAACGTAGAATTCGTTGGAATCGTCCATCGGAAAACTGTTCATGAGTCCAGGGAACCTGGTTTCCTTGATATCATACTGGTAGCAGAGATCCTGCAGACCGCACTTGCCGGCCTTTGGACAGGTCAGACAATCCTGCGCATGGTCCGACAGAAGCAATTCAATATTAAGCTTCCGGGCATTGATAACCCGCTCCGTGTCGGTCTTGACATCCATACCGTCCATAACAGGCGTGGAGCACGCAGGCGCGAGATTCTTCCTCCCGGCGACCTCAACCATACAGATCCTGCATGACGAGTTGGCGCCCGACATGTCACTGTGAAGTTCCAGGTAACAGAGTGTCGGGACAGACACACCGGCGGCCTTGGCGGCATCGATAAGCATCGACCCCTTTGGAACTTCGACCGATTTACCATCAATCGTAACCTTAACCATTCCTTTTTCCTTTCCCTGATTTAGTTTCTTACTGCCATAACAATTCAGCCGCAATGCCTGTAGATCTGACATTCTTTCCCTGTACGCCACGCTAATCGGAGCCGTGAAACCCGTACAGCCCATAAAGGAAAGCCGCATTCCGGCGGAAAACATTACACAACCGTACCATTACCAATCGTAACGGCAGCCGGCGCCCGGAGAGACCGCACGATTCGCGGACCCACAAGAACTCCTATCGCAAATCAATTGTAGATACAGTTTCAATATAAATGATGTATTTGCCATATTATTGGAAAGATCGTTAGGTAAGTCACCACACAACCACTTAAACGCTATATACTGACATAAATTACGAATTGTAGTTATTCTATTGTTCACTAAAAAACGGAGGCCCGCAGCCCTGTTAAGCACGTACGGGCCCCCAAACACATATACATGTCTATGCTTGATGCTACTTTTACTATAAATAAAACAAAAAAACAAACGGTTTTTTACCGAATTAATATTATTTTATCGACATAGCTACTTTTTTTTACAACTTATGATTACAGAACTAGCTACTTAATGTCATAAGCTATTAACTGATCGTTCTCCACCCACCAGTATGAGTCATTTACGTTATATGTTATTTTATATTTCGCTGAATTATGTCAGAAACTAATATCTTTCTACAAAATTCAATTTAAGGAAATAAGTTCGTCGAGGGAATTTGACGTCGGCCTTTTTTCGGCGGCCACACTTTTCCAAAGCAGCGGCAAGAGAGGATCAGTAGTCAATACGAACAAGACACTTTCACGCAAAGCCGTAAAGCACGCGAAGGAAAATCAAGTACTTGTCAAATTACGCCATGCACCTGACGGGCGAAACAATCCGCGTTCCGCGGTTACACGAATTTCTTCGTGTCTTTGCGTGACCAGATGCGTTTTTAGTGGGTCAATGACAGAGATGCCCGATGTCAGGGCAAAGAGCCTTTAGCTAAAGCAGGATTGAAAACATGGACCGGCACGGGAGGTATCAACGGGCGGGAATAATGCTCAAAAAAAACCGGAAAGACGCGTGAATGACTCTCGCGCCTTTCCGGCCAAATGAGCAGGAAATGACTGGTTATTTACCGAAGCGCTGAATTGTTCTCAGACCGGAAAATAAACATGTAACGGCTAATCCGGAGTTTCCGGCTGGTCGCTATTTCAGCTTGCCGACGAGATCATCCAGGCCGAGGGCTTCCACCCAGGAGACTTCAACATACTCGTCGCCTTTCTTCAGCATAGGCTTCAGCGGTTCGTCGTTATAGCGCAGCTCCATTCCCAGTCTGCCCTTCAGACAGAGGGGCCTCCCCTCACCGGCGGCCTTGGCGACCACGCCGATAACCTTGCCGCCCTTCTTCACCAGGTCGAACAGACAGCCGGCCTCACACCAGCTGCATGTCAACTGCTCCTTCTCCACCTCCCAGACGCGGGCCTTGCCCGAAAGGGATCTGTAGGTGAGAGCCCCTACCGGACACACCGACACACAGCGGCTGCACGAAACACAGGAAGAGTCAGCAAGGCTCGAGTCCAGGGCCGGGGCAACCTTGGTATTGAATCCGCGGTAGGCGAAGTTGATAACCGCGCGCTCTTCCACATCGGAGCAGCTTCGGACACATCTGCCGCACAGGATGCACTTGTTCATGTCGCGGGCGATGTAGGGATTGGAATTGTCGAACTCGTAATTCTTCTTCACACCGGCGAAGGCAGGGCCTTTCACGTCATAACGGAAGGCATAGTCCTGCAACTTGCATTCACCGCTCTTTTCGCAGGTCATGCAATCAACCGGGTGATTGGCCAGCATGAGCTCCAGAATGGTCCTTCTGGCCTCCATGACCGCAGGTGAATCGGTTTCCACAACCATGCCGTTGGCACACGCGGTTACACAGGAAGCGGGCAGATTACGGGCGCCCTTGATTTCAACAACACAGATACGGCAACCGCCATACCCCGGATATGCGGGATCGTGGCAAAAAGTGGGTATAAAGAAACCTGCCCCCAAAGCGGCATCCAGAACGGTCGTGCCGGCGGGGACGGTAACTTCCTTGCCATTAATTGTAAGAGTTACTGTAGACAATGGTATTACCTCCTTTGTAAGGTTTATATGAATTTACGCCGAAGACCTCGTGCGAGACATAAGGAATCAGCACTCGCGGCGGCCTTCAGTATTATCTGCTGATTATCTACGCCTTTACTATCGCATCGAACTTGCACTTGGTAACGCAGGCGCCGC
>CAZFCG010000115.1:0-7631 GCA_964517595.1 uncultured Geobacter sp.
ATGAATGCCTTTTTTAAACAAATGGTTATTGGCATTTTCATGTAAAAGTCGAAACAAATTCCGAAATGCTGCCGCGCCAACAGATAACGAGTGTTGGCTATGCCTTCACGGCGGGGAATGGTATTCCAAAAGGCGGGATCATCATGTGGAGTGGGGCGATTGATCAGATTCCGGCAGGCTGGGCACTGTGTGATGGAGTTGAGCGGACACTACCCGATGGTGCCAAGGTAACCCCTCCTAATCTGAATGACAGGTTTGTTGTGGGAGCAGGTGGTGGATATGCGGTAGCGGCGACGGGAGGAGTAATTTCTAACAATATAAGTCATACCCATAGCGTTCCAAGTCACACACATCACATTGATGTGAGTTTTACAAGCTGTATAGGAGATTGTACGGATGGTGCCGAAGACGGAGATAAAGATGTTGGTTCAGAGAGTCATGGTCATCACCTTGTTGCGGACACGCAAGCTTCGGGCACTGCCACAACAGGCGCAGGGGGATCCATTTCAAACCGTCCTCCATATTATGCACTGGCCTTTATCATGAAACTTTAGGAAATAAGCTTGGATTTGATGGGGATTGCCCATGGTTAAACTCATATCCTGCATGGCGTTGATACTTTGTTTGCTGATGGCAGCGGCGAGTGGTTACGGGGCCGACACATCGATTATCAACGAATACGACGCCAACGGCAATCTCGTTACCGGTGACGGGCGATATTACGAGTACAACGACGCGAACCAACTGACCAGGGTAAGACAGGGAGATCAGGCCGGGCCGGTAATTGCGGAATATGTCTATGACGCCGCAGGCCAGAGGGTCAAGAAGATCGAAAACGGTGTGGTCACGTACTACATTGGGAAGCATTACGAAAAGCAGGTCGGCGGGTCGAATGCCGGCAGCACTAGTTACTATTTCGGCGAAGGAGGCGAACGAGTTGCCAAAAAAGACCCGATCGGGAATATATTCTATTATCATCTTGACCACCTCGATAGCATTAACGTCGTAACTGATTCTACCGGAATCGAGGTATCAAGAACCGACTATCTTCCCTTTGGCGATCTCCGAACTGGTAGCAGTGACAGCGAAAAATACTCATATACGGGAAAGGAAAAGGACAAGACTAGCCTTTACTACTTTAATGCCCGTTACAACAGTCCCGAATTCAGGCATTTCACCCAAGCCGACATCGCCGAACCCGACTACGCAGATCCGCAGGATTTGAACCGGTATGCTTATGTCGGTAATAATCCTTTAAGTTATGTTGATTATGACGGGTTCAAGAAGAAGAAAAAGAAGGCGAAACTTTCGAAGAGAGAAAAATGGATGATCGCCCACGGAGCTGATCCTGATAAGGATAAGACAAGTCTGAAGAAAGCAAAGAAACTGCTCAAAGAGGGGAAAAAATATACTGCCGTGGCCAAATCTGCGACCTCATCTGCGAGCAATTCAATATCAAATACACCGATTGACGCGGTTGTACGAGGGAATTCCTATGTCGGGGAAGATGGGAATCCCCGCACAAATACTCGACGCAATTTGAAAGCAGATATCGATCGATGGAAAGCAGAGGCGGATTACTATCACTATCGTGCTGACCATTACTGCATATTCGGGGGTAATTGTATTAGCACTACGACCGATGAGATCGCGGCTTGGGGCATTCCAGGCGATAATTTTTTTATTGGGGAAAAAGGAGTGATTTTGGGTTGGGTCAATGAACATGCACCGATAACGACTAATGGTTCAGCGGCAATGCATGAAGCTTCAGGGTACTGGGGTTTTAAGTACTTGCTTCTCGGTTCGGATGATACTGCTGCTTTTGTAAGCAACGCAATTACTTTCACCGCCTTCGCGATTCCGGTCTTGACGGAAGCAATCATCAATGAACTTAACGATTAATTTTAACGAATATGTGTCAAAGCATCCAGATAATGCATCTCATTAAAAATATCTTAAGCAGGAGGCTGTGCGTAATTTCGTTGATCTTCCTCGCCTGCGTTCCCTCGTTCGCCCAAGCCTCTGAGAAAAAAGTCTGGAATGCCTATCAGACCCCTTCTTTTTCTGGTATTTTCGGTTTCGGCTACAAGATCGACCTTCCACCTGGGACACACGGTATGACGCCACAATTCTCCCTCACATACAACAGCTTCCTCGCAAAGAACAAGTCTGGTTGTATCGGCGCGGGATGGGAGATTCCAATAAGCTTTATCCAGACGAACACCGACGGTAGCTTTTCCCTGTTTCTCAATGGAGCTAGGCATGGACTGGTCTATCTTACCGCCGAGAGCCGATACCATACAAAGATCGAAACCTATTTGAAAATCGAGAAAAGGGCAGGTGCGGCTAACGATAAAGGTGAATATTGGACGGTTTTTGATACGAACGGAACCGAGTATCGCTTTGGCGCCAACCTTGATTCGGAAAACATGCTCAACACGAGCGACCCTGCCGTGATACCTTATGTTTGGCGCTGGAGCCTCGACAGGATCAGGGACAGAAACGGCAACTGTGTTTATTTAACCTATTCCGAAAACCCCACTGCGAATGACCGTGGCGCTGTTTATCTCAGCAAAATCGAATACAACACCGAAAAGAAACGGCTGGTAGAGTTTATCCTAGAGGGTGCCGACCGGCCGGATATGTCCCCGATCGACGATCAGGGGTCCGAGGTGCAGGAGGCCCGAAGACTAGCTGAAATCAGGGTTTCGGTTAACGGCCAGCTTGCGAAAAAAATGGCCTTTCAGTATGTCCTCAACTCAACATCGGACGCCTCTCTTCTCGCGTCCATAACGAAGTATGGCAGTGATGGTTCGACCGCTTTGCCACCGGAGCGGTTCGAATACACAACCTTTGATGACGGAACCAAGACGGATCTCCTGACCAGAATCACCGGCGCTTTGGGAGATATCACCACGGTTAATTACAGCCCTTCTTCCTCAGCACCCAACACCAATTTACCGGAAAATTATTGGCTTGTTACATCGATAACTCAGGCCAACGGCATGGCCGGCTTGCACGCCCTTTCCGCCGCATCGACTCTCGCTTACGAAAATGGGGCATATGATATCGCCTCCCAGGAATTCCGTGGCTTTGGCAAGGTCACCGAGACAAGGCCGGATGGGTCAAAGGTGGTCCACATCTTCCATCAGGATGATGCAAAAAAAGGAAGAGAACAGAGTTCCGCAGTATTGAATGCACAGAATGCGCCCTATCTCGAAGCCGTGAACCTCTGGACCTCATCACTCGCTAATGGCGTCCATACGGTAAGACTGGAAAGAACGGAAGAGTACACCTATGACGGTACCCCGGGTAACCCAAAGGTGACAAGGACCGAATATAATAATTTCGACGCCTATGGCAATGCAGGTCTCGAAATTGATCATGGGGATATCTCCGTAGCCGGAGACGAAACCTATACCAGCAGGGAGTTTGTGTACAATCCGGATCTCTGGATCGTGAACCGGGTCAAACATTCCACGGTCAGGACTTCAGAAAACGGCACGAAACTCAGGGAAAGCTGGTTTTATTACGACCGATCCTTTGATTCTTCAGCACCACCTTTTGCGGGGAACCTTACCAAGGAAGAACATTGGAACAATAACGGCGCGAATCCCGCGATTACCTACAAATATGACTCCTACGGAAACATGATCCGAAAAACCGATCCCCTTGGTCACACCACGGAGATCGTTTATGATGCAACCTATAACACGTTCCCAGAACTGGTTTATAATGCCAAGAATCACCTGACTGCCACGTCCTTCAATCCAGTCATTGGTAAACCTGTTTCCGTTACGGATCCCAACGGCAACAAGACCACCTATACATACGATGTTTTTAATCGGTTGACAAAGATCGTCAAACCGGGCGACAGCGAAGCCTATCCGACGACTGAAATACAGCATGTCATTAATGGCTCCCCCCCCCATCTAGTCATAGTTAAAAATCGCGAGACCGCCGGTGGGGGTACGTTCGACGCTGTCCAGGTGATTGACGGTTTAGGCAAGAAGATTCAGACAAAATCGGAGTACGACAGTCCTGCAAACATGGTCGCCTCCGACACATTTTATGACGCGATGGGAAGAGTCGCGAGGCAATCGAACCCCTATTTGACTGATGCTGCGATGGGGTATAGTTCGCCAAACTTGGGCATCGCTGCTGCTCAGACTGGCTACGACGTCCTCGGACGACCGACGCTGATCACCAATCCGGACAACACGTTCAATACCGTCTCCTATAATCGCTGGACAACAACCGAAACCGATGAGAATGGGCACACAAAATCGAAGACCTTGGATTCGAACAAGAAACTGATCCTGGTTGTGGAAAACAATCAGGCCGAAGCCTATACCACCCAATACCAAAACAGCACCCTTGGCGAGTTGCTTTCGATTACCGACCACCTCGGCAACACTTCCACCCATGAATACGATTCCCTGGGACGCAGGATTAGAACCGACGATGTGGATCTCGGGCAGCGGCTTTTCAGCTATGACGCCGCCGGAAATATGATTTCGCAGACGGATGCGCGAGGGATCGTCGTCTGGTACCAGTATGATGCCTTAAACCGTAAGACGTTGATCGACTATCCGACTGACAAAGACATCCAGTTCGTCTACGACCTGAACACGAAGGGCACGCTGTCCATGGTCTATACCACCCTGGGCATTGACAGCTATAAATACGACCAGCGTCTGCGGAAGATCCAGGAAGACAGGACGATGGATGGGCAAACCTGGACCACGAAATGGGACTATGATTCCATGGATCGGGTTGTCCGCCAGACTTATCCCGATGGCGAAGTCGTCCAATACACCTATAATGCCCAGGACAAACTGGCGGGGGTTCAACGGGCTTCGCAGATGATCGTGAACGGCATGGCCTATGATGCGGCAGGCCAAATGACGCAAAAGAGCTATGGCAACGGCTGGAGTACCGCATTCACCTATGATCCTGCAAACCTGCAGCTTACCAATATTTCCACAACGAAAGGGCAGGGGAAATTACAGGATCTGTCTTACACCTACGACAATTCAGGCAATATGAAAACCCTGAAAGATGTTATTGCCGGCAGGACAGAGACCTTCACCTATGACGATCTATATCGCATGGTCCGTGCACAAGATGATCTGACTACCGGTGGTTTTGATACGAGCTACGCCTACAATGCGGTTGGCAATATGACTTCGGAAACGGACAATAAAACCCAGGCGGTGACCCAGTACACCTATGGGCAGGGCACGGCCAAACCTCATGCGGTGACAGGCAAGACCGACAAACTGCCGAATATCGGTTCCTATGTCATAGATAATGGAAGTGCCTATTGCACGAAGCCGCAGGTTACCCTCAACAATATCAGCATGGGCGTTACTCCGGGTAATGCAACCGATTTTTACATGGCAAGCGAAGACAAAGACTTCATTGGCGCATCGTGGCAGCCCTTTTCAACAGCGCCGGTTTTTTCCTTGAGTACGCTGGATGCGAATAAGCCAACAAAAACCGTCTTTTTTAAGGTGAAAAACGCAAACGGCGAATCAAAGGTGAAGAGCGACGACATTCAATATCTGCTTGATACGGACGGAGACGGCGTCCCGGATGTTTATGACAACGATATGGACAATGACGGGATACCTAACTCAGCGGATGCCGAGCCCCTGAATTCAGGAAACTCTCTGCTTGACCCTGATGGTGACGGGCTTACGAATTTGCAGGAATATCTTCATGGAACAAACCCCAACCTGAAGGATTCAGACGGTGATGGCTGGAGCGACTACCATGAAATTTTCGTCTCTAAGACAAACCCGAATTTGACCGACACGGACAAGGATGGAATACCCGATCCACTCGATCCAAGTCCAAATAATCCTTACAATGACGGTTTTAGCGAAAATTATTCTGTAAAGCGATGGACGTTTAACGCGGGCGGTGGAATCAGGAACGGCACGCTATACGCTGCCGCTGACACACTGGGTAGCGGTTTCGGCAAGGGAGCCCTGTCGGATGCAGACGGGGAAGGAATGCCTGATAAGTGGGAAGTGGATCATGGTTTAGATCCCGCCAATCCTGCCGATGCGATACGCGATGCGGATGGAGACGGCCTGACCAATCTGCAGGAATATCGCTATGGAACGAACCCTAACCTCAAGGATTCGGATGGCGACGGCCGGAGTGATTATCAGGAAATCTTTATCTACCATACGAATCCTTTGGACAAGGACTCCGACAAGGACGGAATACCGGACGCACAGGATCCGGAGCCGAACAAACCGACATACATCTTTGGAACAAGTGAAAACTTTACGGTCCGAAACGGGAACTTCAATGCCGGTGGGAACAATAGGGGCAGTGAGTCGTATGCGGTTGCGGCAGATCAGATCGGTGGGTTCCTGAAAGACAACGCAATTTTCTATGCGAAATTTTCCATCAACCCAGAGGCGGTTGACTTTGAGAATACTAAAGTGAGTCAGTCCAGAACTGCTGACCTGACCATATCGAACAAGGGGATGGAAAACCTCATCATCGGTGCAATTTCGCTGGCAGGATCAGATAGCCCCGAGTTTGCTGTCCTGCAGGAGAGTTGTTCGGGACTCGTTCTTTCCCCATCTGTCAATTGCACGATTCAAATATCTTTTGTGCCCAAGTCGCCGGGGGCCAAAGGCACAAATCTCGCAATTCTATACAATGACGGTGAAATCAAAAATACCGCCGTTGCGGTGTCGGGGGTTGCTACGATTGCACCTCCGCAGACTCTGAGTGTCAGAAAAACGGGCATCGGCACTGTGACCAGCGCGCCGTCAGGCATTGACTGTGGTTTTGATTGTTCGGAGTCATACGAGTATGGCACGACGATTGCCCTTACGGCGTCGGCATTTGCAGGTTCGACATTTACGGGCTGGTCCGGTGACTGCTCCGGGACGGCGAACCCGCTGGATGTTCTCATAAACACCGCAAAGACCTGTATTGCGATCTTTTCTCCTGAGGGAGACGTTGATGGCGACGGAACCGTGGACCTTACGGACGCGATCCTGATTTTGAAAGTCATGACGCGCATGCCTACCACTGGTAACGGGATTAATGTCCCAATTTCTGTAATGGATGTGAACGATGATGGCAAAGTCGGACTGGCGGAAATTATATACATTCTGCAGAAGGTTGCAGGAATGAGATTAAATTGATGCTTTCAAACGATTATTATTGATTCTCAACGATACAGCCGGGTGCAACTTTGTAGGTGTACAAAATAAAAGACAATATTCTATTTTCAATGCCCTGAGATTAAGGATTACCGGAGGAAAGTTACAACTTTTTCAGACAAAGTGGAGAAGAATATTCACCGACTCCAACAAACGTGACCCCCTCGATATTTACGGCATTCAAGCGCCTGTATGCGGTCATGTCTCGTTTCATCCAAACCCCCATCCGATGCAGTTCTCCCATATCAGAATTATCGCCAATTTCTGCATCTACCCTCTGTTTTAGAAATTTATAAACCTTTCGTTTTTGGCAACGGAAATCGGAAACATAAATATAAGAAGCGCATAATGGTCAGTATGATCAGTAAGTCCAGCTTAGTGAAGAGTGCCCTTTATGGTGGACCCCGAAATTTGGACAGTGTGTTAAGTTACACT
>CAZFCG010000116.1:0-7546 GCA_964517595.1 uncultured Geobacter sp.
GTCAAAATCGTCCGGGCATTATTTTGCCTATTGACGGACGGGGGCCTTATAAGTGGTTGACCTTTGCCGGCGCTCCACACGGAACTGTCAAACAGTTCAGGCCCCCCGGCAAAGCCCGGGGGGGTCCTGTTTTACTAAGGACACACCAGTCATAAGTCAATATCCGGATTGAGACCACAAGGTTCTGAATTATTGATTCGTCTTTTTCGGCAAGGCGCTCGCTATCCACTCCCTGAACAACTCTTCCCATCTGGGGAACCGAACTAAATACATCGGCGCATCGGACATCGCATCCTGCCCGAGGAAGGCAGTCCTTTCCAAAATCCACCCCATCCCCCACGACACATCAACCCTCATGAGGTTTGCCCGGGGTCATATGACAGAGGACCTGCTGGCCAGGATCTTCGAAGCCGGCGGCGCTACTTTTCTCCGACAGGTAGAGGTATGTCACCCCTGCGAACCGATCCGTTGCCATATCGATTTCTTGTTCTATTCTTCACGGAACGGGCGAATCCACCTTGTGGAGCTCAAGTCGGTGGACGGCATCCCCCATGAGCCCTATTCGTCGTGGATCGACCAGCTTCATGTGCAGTTGGGACTGTTCAGGGAGAACAACCCCGATTCCCACATCGGCGGTTCCATACTCGCCGTTGACCTGAACGCGGGAGCATGGCAAGAGTTCAACGGTTTATCACCCAACAAAACCGTGTACCGTTTCCTCCTGGAAAAGAAAGGGAAGCATATCCTTTCCGCTCTGCGGGGAGAATGCGAACCGGATACCGAACCCGGAATCCTGTGCGGCTACTGCTCCTACCGCTCCGAATGCCCCGGCCATGGCGGCGTGCAGCCGATTCCGCGGGAAATCCTCACCTCGGCGGATGCCTACGAACGCCTCAGCAGACAGAAGGATACCATCGAAGCGGGTCTGGAGGTACTGCGCAACGACATCCTAGCCTTCACCGGAACGGCCAGGTCCTTCCGGGGACAGGAGGGAGACCTCTCCATTGTGACCACCGTATGCCCCGGCGCCACCATGGTAGACAGCAAAAAGCTCAAGGCCGATTATCCGGACATCTACAAGGAGTGCTCGAAACCGAAGAGAGGGAGCACGAAGCTGGAGGTCAAACGGATCCGGCCGTCGATTGGCGTCGAAGGGGAACAGGCGGCGGCATGAAGCAACCCGTCCAACGGGTCTTCGCCTTTATCCTCATCACCCTTTCCTCCCAGGGACTGCTCTATTCCGGATACCCGGAAAACGATGACCTTGAAGAAAGAGACTCAACAACGAGAGCGCTCCGGCTTGCAAGCCGGATACGAACCAACCGGAAAGGAGGTGATGAGGTGTGACGAAACAAGAGCGGCCCTACGCTGTTCCGGGTTTCACCATCGCCCGGCGCTCCCATTGCGGCAAGATCTACACCACGGTCACCATATCTCCTGTAACAAACAAGCCCATGGAAGTCTTCCATGACCTCAAGATGACCCACTGCCCATTCCACGAGGATCACAACCCGTCCATGGCTCTGTACGGAAACAGAGTTCATTGTTTCGTCTGCAACAGATCGTGGGATGCAATTGACTCCGTGATGGAGCGTCAGGGGTTGAAGTTCAGGGAAGCGGTACGGCATTTGACCACGGAAATACGTTAGAACATATTCTTCCGGGTAATGCCCGGGAAAGGCCTTGTCCATTCGCAACACCATGCGGATAAACGGGCAAAAAAAGGGGGAAATCCACATCGGGTTTTCCCCTCTTCTTATTTGCTCCTTGCCTGATCCGGCTCTCCTTGAGATAGATCAGGCCAATGGAAAGAAACGGATAAGGATGTTATGTGAGGTGGTCTTTACTGCGTCAGATTCTTCGAACATGGATCGAGTATGCAGAACCTACGCTGCGCTGGAGAACGGATGAACTTCCTTGTCAAGGCGGTCCTCCAGAGCTTCCAGAGCCAGTTCCATATCATAATGCGTCTGCAAATTAAGCCAGAATTGCGCTTCCATGGTAAAGAATCGCCCCAGGCGGAGGGCTGTGTCGGCGGTTATTGCGCGTCGTCCGTGCACGATTTCATTTACGCGACGGGGAGTTACTCCAATATCTCTGGCCAGTCGGTACTGGGATACACCCAACGGCTCCAGAAATTCCTTCAGCAGAATCTCGCCAGGGTGGATCGGGGGGAAATCACGTTTTGTCATACTGTCACCTCTCAGTGGTAATCAACGATCTCTACGTCGAAAACATCACTACCTTGCCATACAAAGCAGATACGCAACTGCTTGTTGATTCGGATGCTGTGCTGACCTTCCCTGTCTCCTCGCAATGCTTCCAGATAATTGGAAGGCGGAATCCGCAGAGTCTCAAGGAAGGTTGCCGCGTTCAGCATCTTGAGCTTGATAGCCGCAGTTCGCTGAATTCCCTGAGGTAGCTTTACGGAAAATCGTCCCTGAAAAAGCTTTTCGGTTTCCTTACATTTGAAGGACCTGATCATGGGATGATATTATCCTACCAGGATATTATCGTCAATGGATATTATTGCCAGACTGCTTATATCCTCGATGCCTCTCCGAAGAGTCGCGAGTCTACCAGAAGCATCATCCATCAACCGGCTAAAATACTCATCATTACAGCATTCCTCACCACTACAGCTACACCCCCTGCGGATAATTATAAGTAGAAGGGAAATTTTTTCTGGAGACGAGAGGAAAATGGCCATGAAAGCGATCGTGTTCATCTTTATCACCCTTATACTCCCGGCCGTCTCATCGGCGTTCTGCTTCGAGGAAGCGGGATTCGAGTACGGTATCTCCCCGCTCCTCCTCCAGAGCATCGCCCGGCATGAGAGCGGCATGAATCCGGCGGCGGTCTGCCGGAACGCCAACGGCAGCTACGACTACGGACTGATGCAGATCAATTCACGCTGGGCCAGGGTCCTGGGAACGGAACACTGGATGAGGCTCGGCACCCCCTGCGCCAACGTCCGGACCGGGGCCTGGATCCTGGCCAGGTGCATGCGTCGTTATGGCTACACCTGGAAAGCGGTGGGCTGTTACCACAGCAACACCCCGGGACGGCGGGAGCGGTACGCCGGACGCATCGCCGCCCTCATGGAAAGACAGGCCCTGTGGGCCCAAGGTCCGATCCGTGGCCCGACGATCTCCGCCAGGCCGCCCGACCCGTTCTCAAATCCCAGGGACGATGTGCCTGGAAAGCCTCTGTAGGGAGGTCGCCCGGGAACACCGGCTGTCCGCCGGGGAAACCAGGGCGCTTTTGGAGCGTGCCATTTCGCAAGCGCTGACCGAGGCCTTCGGCAGGCGGGTCATCGTCTCCCTTTCCGGAGATGATTTCGCCATCTACCGGGAGACCGGCAGAAACGGGCGGGAGGGTCTGGAACGGCTCTCATCCCTGCAGATCCGCAAGGAGGTTGACATGGGGAATGGTGTCGAAGTATTTGGAAAGATCGGCGTCGATGACCTCGGTGTAGCCGGTGTGCATGGCATAGGCTACGTCATCGACTGCGTCGTGGGCCGATTTCTTCGGCCTGAATCCGTATGAGGTGTCGCAGAAGTCCGCCTCGAATATCGGCTCGATGACCAGTTTTGCGGCCATTTGAGCCACCCGGTCGCGGATGGTCGGGATACCCAGGGGGCGCTGACTGCCGTCGCTCTTGGGTATCATGACCCGTTTAACCGCATCTGGTTTATACGTCTTGGTCTCAGTTGAGACCTGACTCCTATGGGTGGTTTGACCCCAATGGGTGGTGGGTAAGGCACGCCCGGGAGGAGTGCCGCCATGCGCATTATTCTCCCATGATTCTGGCGCCTACCTGCTCCGCCTGTTTCAAAAGGTCGCTCCGCTTGAGAGCATCGTCCGGTCCCATTATACCGCTGCCAAGAATCAGACAGGTTTCGGCGAACCCGAAACTTTTGAAGAAACGGTCATATCGGGGAAAAATATCGTTAAAAGACGATTCGTCAGGATTCGCCTGGGTCTGAATAAAAACCAGCTTCTTACCGGGAGCGAGACGGCTCGGATTACTCGATGTCTTGAAATCAGGCGTATAAAACGAAAATGTCCGGTCGAAAAATGACTTGAGCTGCGACGTAATGTCTCCAAAAAATACCGGGGTCGCCAGCACCACCACGTCAGCCTCCCTGACCGCTTCGAGCACGGGGGTGAGTTCGTCATTGAGAGCACAGTGGCCGGAACCCGCCTTGCAGGCGAAACATGCCTGGCATCCCTTATAATTGAGGTCCTTGAGAAAGAAACTCCGGGTGCTCGCTCCCCCTTTTTCCGCCATGGCCAGAAAGCGTTCGGCCAATGCGCTGCTGTTGCCCTTCCGCGGACTTCCCAGTACGGCTGCAATTTTCATGAATTATCTCCTTTCCGATAAATTGTTCACAGTTGTTCAATTTGGCAGCGGACCGGTTTCGAGTTGATTCATCAACCGGCCGGCAACGCTCCTCCCGGGACGTTTTCCGGAAGATTAGGCGATTCACGGAATTTGTTCTGTAGTCCCGGCTACAACTTTGAAAAAAAAGGAAAGAAGGCGCTTCCCGCTCATGCGAAGCATAGTTGTTCCTATTCATTCCCGGAGAAGTTCCGGCAGCAAAATGAATCTCTTTTCATCTTTTAGCAATTTTCCCTTGTTTTGAAGTCTTTTCAACGCCTTTGTCACGCTGACTCGATGGGCGCCAACCAGATAACTCAATTCTTCGTGGGTTAAGGGAAAATCGATGGTAAGTCCCTTTGAGGTATTTTTCCCATGCTCCCACGCGATGTCGGTCAGTGCCCGCAACAGCCGCGCATCCAGATTTTCCGCTGCGGCGCTCTCCAGCCGGCCGGTCAAAGTGAGGATCCTCTTGCTCATATTTCCGATCAACTTGAGCCCGAGCTCGGGATTGTCAAGAATCAACCGATTGAAGTCTTTCAGATAAAATCCACAGGTTACGGTTTCCTCCATTGCCCACGCGGTCAGAGGATAATCAATGGGACCGGAAAGCGCATCTTCCCCGATCAGATCTCCGGGTTTCCTGAAATCCAGGGTTATTTCCGTTCCATCCTCAAGCACCTTGCTCAACCTGATCCTGCCGGATTTTATGATAAAGACCTCGTTGACCGGTTCTCCCTGAAGAAAAAGGGCCTGGCCATGGCGAAAGTTCTTCCGCATTCCAATATGGCGCAAATTTTCAAAATCCTCATCGCTTATTCCGCCAAAAATCGAAATATTCCTGAGACACCTGGACGTAACCTGGCTGTTTCTCGGAAGAACACTCTCACAATGACAATTCAATGGTAATCACCAACTTTCGTTTAAAGAAGAATCGGAAGCAGCCTTTTCAAAATGCGCCCGGAGCTCTTCTATCCGTTTCCTGTCCATCCGTCCCTCGAAAACACATCCGCCGAACAGATTGATTTCCTTACTGGTTTTGAGTTATACACCCAGGTCGTAAAAGACGGAGCCATCAGATCTGTCCCCTTGGCTGCCAATGCTGAACCCTTTGATGTCGGAGAAAGAAATTTCGATCCGGCTGTTCCTTCCAATCCTCCGCCTTACTTCCAGCACATCCCCTTGAGAAAATCACCGGAGAAAATCACCGGGTCATGTTAGACATTTGAAGATTTGTAAGCAGCAGACCTATCGTCTGCTCCAGGAATTTCCTTTCCTTCGCTGCTATTTCCACCCTTCGTGCCGCCTGGCTGATTGCGGAAACCTCTCGCCCGGTTCTTTTCGCCAGTTCCGTCTGGCTCCATGTGACCAGTCCAGAACGCACACTGGATCCAGTGAAAAAGAAAAGCCGTCTGGTCAGCATATAGCCGACACGGACGGCTTAATTGTCTCGAAACAAATCTGTTTCCTCGCAAACATCATCACAGCCCCTCAAAATGCAAATTATTGTAACGCATTTCTACACCCACCCACACCCCTGAGTCAATACCGGCGACTAACAAACAGCCGCCGGCAGGCAGTGTACCATGAAAGTTTTAGGCAAAATTTGCTTACATATGCGTACCACGACGGATTTTGAAGGTACACTGGTAGTGTGGAAATGATCCGAGGACCGTCCCCGTGGCGGCTCCTCAGGCAAAAACAGGAGGCATCAAAATGACAGACATGGTGAAGGACAAGAGACATCCGGATGCCCGCGCGAAAGACGAAAAATTGCACCAGGGGAAATCATCTGAAATCTGCGAAATCTGCGGACAACTGATGGAATGTGACCCCGAGAGTGGAGAATACTACTGCCCGGACTGCGATGATTCCGACATTCAGGAATGATTATCGGAATTGCCGGCATGGTGGAGCACCTGTATGAGGAAGCCATTGCTCAACGAGTGTGAAAAGCCCGGCGCTCTCCATTACGAAATCCTCTTCATGAGCTGGGCGGGATGGGTCTTTGATTTCTATGACCTCATCCTCTTCACCTTTCTCCTCATCCCCATCGGCAAGGAACTCCACCTTTCCATTATCATGCTTTCCTATATTCTCGGCGCGTCACTGGCGGCAAAACTAGGGAAAAACTATGGACACTCCCCAGTTTTGCCAGTTTCCCATAGATTCAAGACGGTTATGTTGACGGTGGTATCAAACGCATCCAGGTGACACCCTCCAACTAGCAGATATATCGAGCCACGATAAATATATGGAATTAGCGCACGAAGATAAAAATCGCCTGGAATACGCAAGGGAACTTCTCGAAAACCCCGGCCTCGCCGCAAAAATGACCAATGTCATGGGCGTGCCGCTTGAGAAGGCATTCTCATACTTGCCAGCAAAATGGTCCGGTTCCATCCAGAAAATCACTCATCAATCCTTGACACACGCCCTCGACATTGCCGTCAAAACCATCGACCCCGAGGAAAAGAAAGCGTCGCGGGACATATTCCATAAATGTCTCGCCGTGGTTTCCGGAGGTATCGGGGGCGCATTCGGGCTTCCCGCCCTGGCGGTGGAACTGCCCGTCACGACCGTTATCATGCTTCGATCCATCGCGGATAACGCCAGAAGCGAGGGTGAAGACATACGGCAGATAGAGACAAAACTCGCCTGCCTGACCGTATTTGCATTGGGAGGCACGTCGGAAAAAGACAACTTCGCGGAAAGCGGTTATTACGCCGTAAGGTCACTTCTGGCGAAACAGGTGTCCGAGGCCGCCAGGTATATCGTTGAGAAAGGAGTCGCTGAACAGGGAGCTCCGGCATTGGTAAGGCTTATCGGGGCCATTGCCTCGCGCTTCGGGGTTACGGTATCCCAGAAGGCGGCCGCCACCGCCGTTCCTGTCATCGGAGCGGCGGGCGGCGCATTGATAAATTCCATTTTCATGGACCATTTCCAGAATATGGCCCGTGGGCACTTTATCATGCGTAGTCTGGAGCGAAAGTACGGATACGATGTTATCCGGCGGAACTTCGACGACGGTTCGGGTCAGATCATTGTCTCCAGCAATTCCTGAGCCCATTCTCCGCTTCATTCAACCCCGGAGCGCTGAGCGTAGGTATATGCCGTTATCGCCGAAATAACATGACAAATCCATCCCAGGGTACCGCCTGA
>CAZFCG010000117.1:0-7475 GCA_964517595.1 uncultured Geobacter sp.
ACGCTGATATCAGTGGTGCCCCAGTAGTTGTTTTTTGCGAGCATTCTAGAATCGCTGTTGGTTGATAAAGAGACGACAATTTTGCCGGTATTTGAAAATGAATTGTATTCAACAATTGTTCTTGGAGAAGAATTACTGCCAAAATCATAGTCGTTTACTATTTTGAAAAAATCAGAATGGAAATAGTTGTTTCTAACAATTATATTGTAATTATCATATGTACTTATATTGGTGATTAAATTACCTGAATTTAAAAATATATTTCTTTCAATATAACAATCTTTTTTGGGATGATTAATTATAATTGATATTGTGTTTTTTAGTATTGAATCTTTAAGATACAAATAACCAGTGCCAAGGTAATCTAAATTAAGTTCGCCCCCGTTATAATCAATATATTGCAGATTTAAAAAACAATTTTCATTACCTTTTGTATATATACAAATATCGTATAATCTAATCTTTTCAGAGGAAGTACCGACTGCGTTTAATGTCCCAAAGACTTCTATATCAGTCATTCCAGAATCATAATAATTACCAAACACTACAACACCCGGCTCAATGGTTAATGTTACATTCTCTGCAACCTGTACTCTTGATGTAATTCTGTATGGCGAGTTTGCCTTGGTCCACGTGGTGTCTGCGCTTATTATTCCGCTCACGCTTGTTCCCGCCACGACGACGATATTCACGGAGGCAACTTCACTGTCCACCTTCCCGTCATTGACCACCAGATTTACAACGTAGGTTCCAAGCACGTCAGGAATAAAGGTCGCTTGGGCGTTTGTTTCATCCCATGCCGCTATTTCAGCATTGCTGCCTTCGGGCCTGGATGCGAACGTCCATTTGTAGGTCAGTCGGTCTCCATCGGGATCAAAGCTCATGCTTCCGTCCAGTTGCACCGTGCAATCTTTCATGACCTCTTGTGGCTCGCCCGCGTTGGCGACGGGCTCGTCATTTGGCGGCCACATGATTACCGTCGCCACATCCGTAGTTTCTCCCGCATGGACCGTTACATTCTTAACCACGCCTTCAAAAAGAACATTACCGTAATCATCCAGCGCCGAGACCCTTACGGTAATACCGGTCCCCGCCGGAACACTTCCTATGGTTCCGCTTCCATTGTGAGCGTCAAAGGTTTGCTCGATAGTGTCCATGGTCGGGCTGGACAGGGTAATTCTGATGCTTGAAACATTTGACGGCATACTGGACGAGCCCTTTGATGTGGATGAAACCTTGCTCCAGTCGAGGCTGGCTTTTATGGCGCCGGCGCCTTTTGAATTGGCGGCGCCGTCGCCGGAGGTTGAACCGCAACCGGAGAAGATGCACATTGCAAGTATTACCATGACTACACCTAATGACCTGATCAACCGTTTAGACATTTCGCCTCCTGTTTACCAATAGATTGTAATTGAACCGCTGTTCGATTTTGCTTCAACATTGACGGTAGACATACTGCCTCCGCTTCCATCCTTGACAGTCAGATTGAATGTGTATGTTCCTTCAAGATCGGGTACAAATGTCGGCTTTACAGCCAATGGGTTCGAAAGCGCCGCCGAACTTCCTAAAGGGCTTGAGCTCATGGACCACTCGTAGGTCAGTGCGTCTCCATCAGGATCATAGCTCAGGCTGCCGTCAAGGGTGACGGTAGCGCCCGTGCAAACACTCTGATCCGGGCCTGCGTTTGCTACCGGCGGTGCATTGGTGTTTGATGCGGTAATGATGACTGAATGGCCGGCGCTATCGACCCTGCCATCATTGACAACCAGATTTACAACATAGGTTCCCAGTACGTCGGGTGTAAAGTTCGCTGTGGCGCCGGTCTCATCCGATGCTGATATCTCGGCGTTGCTGCCGTCGGGCCTGGATGCGAACGACCATTGGTAGGTCAGGTCGTCTCCATTGGGATCATAGCTTCCGCGTCCGTCCAGTTGAACCGCGCAATTTATCTTTACCTCCCGCGGTTCGCCGGCATAGGCTACAGGCGGGTCATTTGGCGGCCACATGATTATCGCTGCCACATCCGTGATTTCTCCCGCATGGACCGTTACATTCTCAACCTTGCCTTCAAAAAGAACATTGCCGTTACCGTCAAGCGCCGAGGCCTTGACGGTAATATCGCTACCCGCCGGCACGTTGTCTATGGTGCCGCTTTCACTGAGGGCGTCAAAGGTTTGCTCGATAGTGTCCATGGTCGGGCTGGACAGGGTAATTCTGATGCTCGCAACATTTGACGGCATATTGGACGAACTTTTTGTCGTGGCTGAAACCTTGCTCCAGTCGAGACTGGCTTTGATTCCGCCCGTGCCTTTTGAATTGGTGTCGCCGCTGCCGTTGCCGGAGGTTCCACCGCAACCGGAGACAATACCCATTGCAAGTGTAACCAGGACCACGACCACTGAATTGATCAACCGTTTAGACATTCCGCCTCCTATTTCCAGTAGATTGTGATTGAGCCGCTGTTCGGTTTGGCCTCGACCTTCACGGTAGACACACTGCTTCCGCTTCCAGCCTTGACCGTCAGATTAAAAGCATATGTTCCTTGAACATCAGCTACAAAGGTAGGCTTTACAGCCGCCGGGTTTGAAAGTGTGGCCGAACTTCCAATGGGCCTTGACGTCAAGGACCACTCGTAGGCCAGTGTGTCTCCATCAGCATCGTAGCTCTTGCAGCCGTCGAGCGTGACGGTAGAACCGGTGAAAACCTGCTGATCCGTGCCCGCGTTTGCTACCGGCGGTGAATTTATTGGTGGCGGCGGATCCGTATCCGGTCCATCGTCGTCATCGTCCGGTTCCTTGTTTTCTTCCGGTGGCTTATTTGCGCTGGATGCCGTAATGGTGACCGAAGTGACGGCGCTATCCAGTTTTCCGTCGTTAACCACCAGGCTGAAAATGTATGCGCCTGGAACATCCGGGATGAATGTCGGCTTTGCCGAAGTTGAATTGGAAAGAAGCGCGTTGCTCCCGCCGGGTCTGGTGGTCAGGCGCCATTTATACGTCAAGGTATCGCCGTTTTCGTCACGGCTTGCGCTGCCGTCAAGCGTCACCTGGTCGCCGGTCTTGACCTGTTGGGGCGACCCCGCGTTGGCTACGGGCGCCACATTGTTCTGTTGTTCTGGAAGAACAAGAACCGGCAAGGGGGCGTTCGTGTTGGCTGATATGGTTGTTGTTGGGATGGTCAGGAGGGTGACGGGTTTATTATCCCTGGTTTGTATCATAATCCCCTGGACGGGATTCACGATAAAACGATATCTTGCGAATATCGAACTCAGCCCGCCTCCCTTAGACGGGGTCCCGGTAAAATAATCGGACGCTTTTACGCCCGGCGGCAGGACCGCTTGCAGCGAATCGGTCAGCAAGGCGGCTTTTGCCAGATAGTTTTTTTTGATATCCGCAATCTGGCCGGGGGTGATGTTCTTGAATAGCGCAGCGATATCGGTGGTCCCGGCAGCCATCGCTATTACAATAGATGTGATAGGGTTTATGTCGGCCGCGCCCTCTGACGGACTAAACGAGATCAAGGTTCCCTCGCTGCCTTGAGCCGATACTACGTAGGGCGCTGTTAATCCATTTACGTCCACGGAATAGGTGCCCTTGGCCGCATCCGTAGCAGTGTCAGCGGCGGATGTTGCTTTCGCGTCTTTCAGCCGCACTGTTTTTCCAAGGATCAGATCACTTTCGTAAACAGTTCCCGTAACCTTGGGAGTATCCGGCTGCGACGGGGCATCACCGCCACTTCCGCCTCCTCCACCGCATGCCGCCAATAAGACAAGAAATAACGCGTAATACAGTTTTTTCAGCATAAACACCCCCATAGAAATAATTAACGATTGTTTTTATAGCATGGAGGTATATATAGTTCAAATGAATATATTTATTCATATTAAATTAGGGCTGGACTGCCTCATCTGCTCTGTAATAGATTAGAAAATCACAGCGGTGTCCGGTTAAGGACTTGCATGTGAAGGCGGTTCCCCCCTCTCCCAGGTGGAATCAGATTAAGGAGTGCAACTGGTGTTCAAAGGTAAAGCTCAATGGCTTGTTACTCCTTGATTCCAATGGGGTTACCAAGGGTAGCGCATCATTGACCGGATTCACCAGAGCAAGGTATGAGAATGGGATCGATGACATGAAAAACGGACGGAAGTGACGTGGCATTCGCAACCTCTGCAAAATCATCTAGTTACGAATGCGCGGCGCGGAAGAGTTTTTCAGCAGAGGAAGGAAACTCGCGTGCAGGTTGGAGGGAGACGGAGGAATACACGCCGAAAATATAGATAAGGAGAAAATTATCGATGGATGTGATTTATGTTTTCGGAAATTCTGAATATCCGAACATGTGCAAGATAGGCTATGACAGCAAATGGCCATCGCCATCAGAAAAAGCAAAAGGCAGAATACGCTTTGAGCAAGCTCGTTCACATAATCCTAGAAATATAATAATTCATGGGATTTGGGCGTTTGACTCGAAGGAGAAAATGAAGGAAGTTGAAAAGAAAATAAAGAAATTACTTCTTCCATATCGCCGTACAGAATCTCATGGCAATGAATGGTTTGACCTCAGCCATCAAGATGCTGCTGCTAAAATTTATGCGTCCGGCATAGTAAACGATAAACTCCAGCAAACTCCTCCCCCCCAACCGATGGATCGTGAAATGCCATATGATGATTGGCGTGAACCTAAAGATGTATATAAGGGCGAAGTCTACAAAAGGCTTTTATGGGTTTTTCAGGAAGACAGCCCCCAAAAAAGAATCAAAGTTATTCATTCACCGCTATTTGACACCTGTTACAGGTACGCTTTTACCTACAACCCCTTCCAGGTATTCCTTGTCGCAGCTTATCATCATCCACTTTTCCCGCAGGGACCGACATATGAATTGAGAGAAGGGAATATCCTTGTTGAATCATGTTGGAAGCAGATTGTGTCGGATAAAACATATGGCCCTGGTCTCATGGCCACTAATGTCGGATGGCTGAATGAAGGAGCAAATCTTGATTGGGTTTACGCTCAAGCAACTTCTTGTGGACTGGTTCCATTCAATCTTCTGCAACCCAAGCCTGCTTGCGTGCGCCCGTCAGATCCTCAAATACCATCTATTGCTGTTGGTGACAAATGGATTAAGCGAGTTCGTCAATGCTCGGAGGATAATTTATGAATGAAGCTCCAGGGTTCATATACATTTTTACTGAGGCTACACCTGATGAAATTGAAGCCCTCCGAAGCAAAAAAGCCACACCAACTTTCTATAAGGTCGGCATGGCGGGTTGGGGTTCTTCAAAACCATCAGCTTCAATATTTAAACCAGTAGAAATCCGTCAAGCCAGGGCCCAGTCATGTAATCCACGGCCAATTAACTGTTTACGTGTGTTTGCTGTCGACAATGAAAAGACGGCGCTCTCCATGGAAAAAACTTTCCATGTACAGCATCAGGCTAGGCATGGTGTGGGTTTATACAAAGGGCACGAATGGTACCATTCTACCCTTTCCATTGCTGAATGCGCTAACTGGATAATGCATAATGGAGGTAGAGACCTTACCTCCGAATATTCTGTAAAAACGCTTAGTGGCGCTTATGAAGAGGGCCCTCACGAAAGTAGCAAAAAAGACTCAACAACCATTTGCCCTCTTATTGTTTACCTTCTTCATCTGGACGATGAAGGGGATTGGTACCGGGTGCTGGCGACCGGCTACGACAGGAAAGACGTACCGCGTTGGTACAACACAGGCAATCCCCGAGAGGTAAAACTGCACCTGAAACTTGCACCGAAATCAGGGGAAGCTCCTGAGGATCGCAACAAGCGTGTTAAATCATTCATGGGGACTCTTGTCTCTGAGTTTGGAAGCATGCAGTCCACGTATGCTCGTAAAACCCGAGCATCATGGAACACTCTCGCTTGGGTGAATTCCTCGCAATTACCGAACAGACTCAAAGAGATTGCGATAAAAAGTGGGGTGGAGGTCCCATCAGGGATATAGCTTTAAATTCTGGGCAAAGCCGAATACGGTCTACCTGGAAAAGGTCGTGCAAGCTTTGCGTGTGAACACAGCCAGATGATTGATGACAATCTGCTGAAGAATTTGCCTCCTCTGGGATGGGAGCATATCAACCTAACTGGTGATTACATCTGGAAGCAGGGGAAAAAGGCGGAGAAAAGCAAATTCAGATCGTTACGGCCGATACAGAATCCTTAACGTGCTATTTATTCCGTTTTCTGTGGTGGCCTCTACATAAACACGCTGATGATACAGCGAGTTATCACCGACGCACCCTGGTCAAACACATTGGGGGCGCGGGATCTGGCCGCCCTAAATCCACTGCTCTACCATCACATCAACCCCTACGGCATCTTTGATCTGGATTTGGATGCGAGGCTTCCGCTTGGGTGTCAATGGGAAAGTAAAAGTGTACCAGTTTCGGGAATTGAAAAGTGTACCAGCCAACTGGTTAGAAAATGGGTTCAGTCAGGTGGAACGGGTAGAGAGTCACCTCCTTTCTGGGAGAGTTGTTTTGCAAAGGCATGGCCCTGAAGTCGATAGCTATGCCCCTTTATGTTAACGACCTTGCAGTGGTGCAAGAGCCGGTCGAGAATGGCGGAGGCGATGACGGGATCGCCGAAGAGTTCCTGCCAGTCAGTGAAGCTCTTGTTGGAGGTGATGATGGTGGAGCTTCTCTCGTACCGGTAGGAAATGAACTGGAAGAAGAGGTATGCCTCCTGGCCGGTAACCGGGAGATACCCCACCTCATCCACGATCACCAGGCTTGAGTTGAGATATGCCTTCCCCTTGGACTGGCTTTCCTTCAACTTGCCTATCAGGGTGTGCATGGTGGTGAAATAGACCTTGAAGCCGTGAAAGCATGCCTTTATGGCCAGGGCGATGGCGAGATGGGTCTTCCCCACTCCCGGCGGCCCCAGAAAGATGACGTTTTCATGCTTGGAAAGAAACGTCATGTCAAAGAGCTCCATGACCGACTTCTTGTCCAGATGGGGATGGAAAGAGAAGTCATACTCCTCGATGGTCTTGGCCATGGGAAGTCCGGCGGTCTTCATGGCGGTGGAGACGCGCCTCTTGTCCTTGGCGGCCACCTCTTCCTCCAGGAGCTGGTCCAGGAATGACAGGTACGAGCCGCCGTTGTTCTGTGAAAGGGTTGCGACGTCGTCGAGTATCTCCACTGCCTTGAAGAGCTTCAGCCTTTTCAGATTGTCCTGGAGACGTTCATAGGTCAGCTGTTCCATGGTACGCCTCCCTGAGCGAAACGCTCGTACTCGTCGAGGGACCGCCGTGCCACCTCGGGAAACAGGCTGTTGGTGGTAATTCCCCTGGTTGCTTTCCCTTTGCCGCGGGGTCGAAAGAATGTCCGTCCTGATTCCTCTGAGCGAGGCTTCACGAACGGGACGCCAACCATGACTCCTTTGGCGTCGGGCACGGTGTAGAAAGCCAACATCTCATGATCAAGGTAGATGCGGATCTGG
>CAZFCG010000118.1:0-7078 GCA_964517595.1 uncultured Geobacter sp.
AATAAAAACTGCGCACACGTCTGTCAAGAAAAAAAACGCACGTCTGAAAATTTTCATCCGGACGGGCGCTTTTGCCTCAAAACTATCTCACGTATGGTTTTTCAGGGCGTTACTCTTACAGCTCCTTTTTCTCAAACCGGCGAAAAAGGAGCAGTCCACCGATGATAAACAGCGGAATGAAAACCAATGGCTGATTCCAAGAACCTACGGCAGAGTTATCTTGCCGTAATCCCCCAGAGTCAGCACCTTTGCCGTCATGGTGGGAAATGCCTCGGCGTAGAGCGCCGCCTCGCGAAGCAGGCGATGCGGGCTATGCGACTGCAGATCCTATTCACTCCCCTGACCGGCGTACCGATACGAAGTATCTTTCCTTCTTGACAAAATTGTCCTTCTTACAATATCGTGCATATGCACACATCAACACAAGGAGTATACATCCCATGAGAATCTGTTTCCCCATTAATAACGACAAAGGCCTGGACAGCACTGTTTCCGATCATTTTGGTTCGACTCCCCTGTTCCTGATTACGGACACCGGCAGCGGCGAGACATCGGTCATTTCCAACTCCGACCAGCACCATGCCCACGGCGCCTGCAACCCGCTTCAGGCGCTTCAGGGCAGCCGCATCGACGGCATTGCCGTGCGCAACATCGGCGCCGGTGCGGTCGGCCACCTCAGCCGCTGTGGTCTGCGCGTCTACAAGGCCGTTGGTGAGACCGTACGGGAGAATGTGGAGAAACTTGCCGCAAACTCCCTACCCGAATACTCACCTTCCGAGACCTGTTCCGGGCATGGTAACGGCGGTGGCTGCTGCCACTGAAAGCACGCCGGGCCGATAGTACCCGTAGCTTCACAAAAAACCGCTCTTCGCTGAAACCGGAAGGATAACGTTTATGTCACCACGCTGCAAAAAACCAAGACACTGCAGTTGTCCTTTCCACGGAGAAACGGAGATACTCTACCGACCGGTGGGAATCCCGCTGCACTGCCTTGAGCAGACAAGGCTGAATCACGATGAGATTGAAGCGATGTACCTCTGCGATTCAGAAGGGCTGACACAGGAAGAGGCCGGGACGCGCATGGGGATTTCCCGCGGCACTGTGCAGCGGCTGCTCTACGCCGCGCGGAGGAAGGTGGTTGATGCTCTGGTGAAGAGGATTGCTATCTCCATCGAAACGGAAGTGACAAGTTTAGATTGATATGATCCCGAAAAACGTAGCATTACTCAATCCCCCGGCAGGAAACAGGAAACTTTTGATAAAACCGTAAGGGCACGCGCTACTTGGCGGGAAAGGTACATTCCTCCCATTCACGGGTATACGTTTACCACGCGTTATAGTGCAATATACATAGCGAAACGACTCCCACGGCTCGATTGAGAGGAAGCAAACCTAATACAGAAAGGACGTATAAAGATGGATATTCTGGGAATAGCCCGACAGGAACTGGACAGGATTGTACAAGAGCATGGTCTTGACCGCGGCGAACGGATAACGGTCCGGGCACTGACACCCGATGAAGCCATCGGCGCCAAGGCGGATGAAAACTTCGTCATCAAGAAGGGTAAGGAACGTGTCATCGAGGCGGTATACCGGGATGCTCACGGCCAGGCATTCACCGATGCGCCGGGCAACTGGGAGGGGACACTTGCCGAACTTTTCTCGCTGGATCTCGGAAAAACAGGATACCGCGCCGTGTTCACGGCCGGCCTGAATGCCGTGATGCGCTCTCTTGAACTGGCCTCCGGCACGGTGCACTGCAAGGACGAGGAACCGACGAAATGCGGCGCGGAGATGCCTGACGCGATGCATAAGCTTTTCGGCACAAAGCGCATCGGAATGATCGGACTGCAACCTGCCATCCTCAAGGAAATGGTGGATGCCTACGGCAAGGTGGGCATGCGCGTGGCGGACCTGAATCCGGACAATATCGGCCAGGTCCGGGAAGAACTTGTGGTGATGGACGGGGAAACGCAACTGGATGAACTTGTACAATGGTGCGACGTGGGCCTCGCCACCGGGTCCAGCGTGGTCAACGGCACCATCAACGACATACTCGAACGCTTCGAGGCCGCGGGCAAGCCGGTCGCCTTTTTCGGCAACACCATCGCCGGTGTGGCGGCGCTCCTCAATCTGAAGCGGGTCTGTCCACTCGCCCGGTAGAAACTGCGAAGAACAGAACGCCATGCAACGGGCGGCGGCCATAAGGATTGGAAATCATGATTAAAAAAGTCAAGATCGAAGAGGCGGTCGGAATGGTGTTGGGACATGATGTTGCGCAGGTCGTGCCGGGAGGACCCAAACTGATTCCGTTTCAACGCGGACATATCGTGAGGGAAGAGGACATTCCCCAATTCCTCGATATCGGCAAGGAACATATCTATGTCGTGGAGACAGAGGAAGAGGAGGTCCACGAAAATGACGCGGCGCTCAGAATCGCGAGGGCCGTGGCAGGGGAAGGTTTCGACTTCGACCCCCCCTTCAGCGGGGCCGTACGCATCAAGCCCCGCTATCCGGGTCTTTTTCTGGTAAACGTTCCACTCCTGAACGAGGTCAATGCCATGGGAAGCTTCGCCATTGGCACGCGGTACAGCCTCACGGTATGCAAGCCGGATAATCCCGCCGCGGTCGCCAAGACGATACCGCTGTACATTGCCGAAACAAAACTGGCCGAACTGGAAAAAACATGCTGTTCACGGGGTAGGATACTGGAGTTGAAACCTTTCATACTCAAGAAGGTTGGCGTGGTCATCACCGGAAATGAGGTCTTCAAGGAAAGGATCAAAGACAGGTTCGCGGAAACCATCGCCAGAAAGGTTGAGCCGTTCGGCGCTTCCATCTCGCGAACCACCAAGGTTCCCGACGACGTGACGGCGATTGCCGGAGCGATACGGGAGATGCGTGAGGCGGAGTGCGAGGTGATATTCGCCTGCAGCGGCATGTCCGTTGATCCCGATGACGTTACCATGGAGGGAATCCGGGAATCCGGATCGGAGGTCGTTATCGAGGGTGTGCCGATGATGCCCGGCGCCGTATTGGGCCTGGCGATGCTGAAAGGCGTTCCCGTAGTCGGCACGCCGGCCGGCGCGCTCCGTGTCGCCCCCACCGCCCTGGACGGCCTGCTGCCCATGATTTTCGCCGGGGTGAGACCGGAGCCAGCGGACATAATTTCAATGGGTCATGGAGGCTTATGCCTCGACAAATACGCCTTCTGACAATGCCGCTCATATCGCTCGGCTCAAACTCCGTTTTCAGGGCGACGGACTCCTCCAGAAACGGCATCTCCCCCCCGTGTCAAGCGAGAGCTGAATATAACCTCTCACGATTGAGGAGAATAAATAGTACCCGACAGAAGAAAGCAGTTTTTCAGAAATCAAATATCAGGGGCGTAGCGGGAAACGCCGCCAAAATTAATGCTTATCAACAAATAACATGATAACTTGCTGCCAACCGAAATTTTCAGCCTGCGCAACCGCAGGGACCGGCCTCGTAGACATAGTGCAGCTCCCTTTTGGCTGAGGACAGCTTCTTTACCAGACGATCAAGCTCGTCGAGCCCACCACCGATGGTTCCGTAATGCCGTACCTCAGCATTTCGACCCGCATCGGCAAGAGTTACATCGATGTAGTTTTTGTGAACATCAAGGCCTACAAATGTGATAAGCTTCTTCATGACCTGCTCCCTTGGTTGTGGCTCTGCGCCGTAGTGATTTGCGTTTCTACAGCCTAACCCACGCTTGCAAGGATGGCAGGTCTTTTTATGCTTCTGACTTTCAACTGACAACCATTATGTCTAGGTAATACGACTTCAGCAACCTTTAAACTCCACCAGTCTGCTCGACTTGGCGTTCAGGCGCCCCGGATTCAGGTTATGAACAAACTGCACGGCAAAATATCCAAACTGACAACATCAGGTAACATGACACTGGTTGATGTCGATGTCCGCGGAACGCGGATGACCGCAATCACCATCGGGGTGCCGGAAAAGGTAGGTTACCTGCGGATATCAAATAACATTGAACTGGTGTTCAATGAATCGGAAGTTTCAATAGGAAAACTGGTACAGGGAGAAATTAGCCTGAGGAATCAGCTGGATTGTAGTATCGAACGGCTTGTCATCGGACAAATATTCACCCAGGTCATGCTTTCTTTTGACAGATTCAGATTGACTTCTCTGATTACGACACGATCCGCCGAGATACTGAATCTGAAAGCCGGTGACCGTGTAACGGCTTTTATCAAAACAACCGAAGTAATGTTAAAAGTGCCGGATGAGATCGAAAATGCAGATTGAATTATCAATAAAAAAGAAACTGTTCACAGCTTCAGGAGAATTTGTTTTTCAGGCCGATCTCGACATCAATCGCGGTGAGATAGTAGGTTTCTTCGGCCCCTCGGGTGTGGGCAAAACCACCCTGCTGCGCATTATCGCGGGGTTGACCGATGCTGACGAGGGTTTCGTGAAGGTCGACGGGCAGACATGGTTTGACTCGGTAACCGGCGCGAACTTGCCGCCGCGCAAACGAAAGGTGGGTTTCGTATTCCAGGATTACGCCCTCTTCCCGAATATGAGCGTACGCGAAAACCTGCTGTTCGCGCAGCCGAAGGTGAACAAAAAGGATGTCGACGAACTGCTGGAAATCTTCGGGCTGTCCACTCTGCGGCACCGCAGGCCCGGGTTTCTCTCGGGAGGCCAGAACCAGAGGGTGGCACTGGCGCGCGCCATGGCACGGAAACCCGATCTGCTCCTCCTGGATGAACCACTCTCCGCGCTGGATAACGAAATGAGAAGCACCCTCCAGGATGAGATTCTGCATATCCACAGGTTGTGGGGGATCACCACGATTCTGGTCAGCCACGATCTGCCGGAGGTTTTCAAATTATGCAACCGGGTGATAACATTTCATAACGGTTGTGTTTCCGATGACGGGGATCCCTACGATGTTTTCGCTAAAAGCAAAATAAGCGGAAAACTGCAGTTCGTTGCTGAAGTGCTGAAAGTTGAAAAAGAAGATACGGTGAACATTCTGACTCTCCTCATAGGAAATTCTCCGGTGAAAATCGCCGTATGCGATACCCCGGAAAGATCATTTCTGCCGGGCGACAGGGCGATGGTAATTTCCAAGGCCTTCAACCCGATTATTCAGAAAATAAATACTACGGGAAAAGGAGGTAGTTGAAAGATGAAAAAAGGACCGGCCGTACTATCGAAAATTCTCTGTTTCATCACCCTGTTACTGAGCGTCACCCCGCTGTATGCCCAGAATCTGATGATGGCTTCCGCGGCGGGCTACAAGAAGCCCGTTACTGAAGTGTTGGCTTCTTTTCAGAAAGATACCGGAATAAAAGCCGATGCCGTGTTCGGAAACCTCCAGATGGTGGTAAGCCAGGCAAAGCAGACAGGAGAGATCAGTTGCATACTGGGCGACAAGAAATTTCTCGCTCAATTCGAACCGGATATGAAATTTGCCGGCTATCACCAGATGGGGAAAGGGATCCTGGTTCTTGCTTACCGGAAGGGGATCAGCCTGACCAAACCGGAGGACATGTCGTCCAATCGGGTCAAATCGATATTCATGCCACAGGAAAAAAAGGCCATTTACGGTAATGCCGGAGCTGAAGCCCTTAAATCCTACGGGTATACATCTAGACTTGCCGGCAGGATAACCCGGGTGGCAACCGTGCCCCAGGTGGTTTCCTACCTGCTCACCGGCGAGGCGGACGCAGGGTTCATCAATCTGACCGAGGCCATGGCGAACAAAGACAAACTGGGGGGTTACGTTGTCATACCGCAAGAAAAATACACAGAGATAGTCATCGTAGCCGGAGTGTTAAAGGGTTTCGAAACAAGACCGGAAACGAAGAAATTTATTGAGTATCTGCGGACAAAGACCGCACAGGACATTTTCAGGAAATACGGTTTGAAATGACGATACAGACCTTTGTAAGCGGTTACCTGCTGCACCCGGCCATCGGGCTCACTCTGAAGGCAACCCTGCTGGCGCTGTTTCTGCAGTTGCTTATCGGGTTGCCCCTCGGGTTGTACCTGGCCGGGAAAAAGAATCTCCTGAAAAGCGTTGTTGAGCTCATCGTCACCCTGCCCATGATTTTTCCGCCCATGGCATTGGGTTTTTTCCTGCTCCTGCTCCTGGGCAAGAATGGTTGTATCGGCGGTTTCGTCTTGAAAGTGTTCGGCTTCAAGATAATCTTTACCTTCTGGGGAGTGCTGATTGCCGTTTTCGTGGTGGGTCTGCCGTTCATGGTGAAGAGCGTCCAGTCGGCGCGGCAGCAAATGAGCAGCTCACTGATCGAGGCGGCCGCCACGCTTGGCAAAACCCGGACACAGACGTTGCTCAGGGTGGTCCTGCCGAACATCAAGAATGGCGTCGTAACCGGCCTGCTGCTTTCGTTCGGACGCTCGGTAGGAGAGGTCGGGATCACCCTGATGCTCGGCGGAAACATCATCGGGCGTACGGAAACGCTTTCTCTGGCGATTTACAACGGTGTTTTTGAAGGAGAATTTTTCAGGGCGGCCGTTTTCTCCATCATACTGTCCGTAATAGCCATCATAGTGTTACTGGCCTTGAACATGCTGAACAAAAACAAGGTGTCCGATTTCAGTTTCTAGAACATATTGTACCCGTGAGGAGAATCACATAATGGCGCGACTGATAGAGGAAGATGTCCCCTACCACTAAGCCGCGCAGTGCTCCTTCCATAGCTGAAAGCTTGGTGGGTGGTGAAGCGCGGCGGTTTAATCTTTTCCCTGCTGTTCGATGTATTGCTTGATCACAGAAAGCGGTGCCCCGCCACAGGTTATAATGCAGTACGACCTGCTCCAGAATACCGGTTTGCGAAAAAATCTCGCCAAGTGCTCAGCGAATTCTTTGCGGATCAGTCTGGAGGTCACTGTTTTCAGATTGTTCACCAACGCTGAGGGCGGCACCTTGGGCGGTATAGAGACCAAGAAGTGGACATGATCGGCTTCGCCGTTGCATTCGGGGTCTGCTAACGAAACGGAAAATTTCGTACGCTAAGCCTCCTCCGCCTCACTTGGAAATCAACAAGAGCCCCTCCTC
>CAZFCG010000119.1:0-6994 GCA_964517595.1 uncultured Geobacter sp.
CAACGAAATACGACAGAGTCGCTCTCTACGGATACCTCCAACTGCCGGTTTTAGGCTTATTGACTAACCACAGGAGACACCGCTTTCATGAACGACAGATTTCTCGCCCGCGCGAAGAAAAACGACCGGCTCGCCGCCTGGCTCATCAACATCGGTGGTTTTTTCGTCATCTTCTCGGTTATCGGCATCCTCGTCCTGATACTCAAGGTGGCGGTTCCCCTGTTTCTCCCACCCTCCGCCTCCATTGTCTCGTCGGCCCCACTCTCCACCAGGGAAGACAGGATTCAGGCCATGGGAACGGATGATTCTCTTTCCGCCGGTTATGTCATCAATGACTCGGGTATGGTTTCCTTCTTCGACACAGACAGCGGAAAGATCAAAGATACGGTCCACCTCACTCCGCCAGGCGGGGCCGGCGCCATAGCGGCTGTAACAGAAGCGCCGCGCCAACAATATGACATCCTGTGGAAGGACGGCTCTTTCACCTCCATCAGGATCAACTGCGCCGTGGTGGATGACGGCGCGGGCGGCAAGTCCATAAGCCACGATATAGCCACTCTTCTGGAGCAAAAGGCCGACGGGACGGCGCCTCTCCTCTCCCTGGCCAGGACTCCGGACGAAAAGGAAGCAATAAGGGTTTCTCTCCTCCCGGAAGGAAGGTTCTCCCTCTCCGCAACCACTAGAACCGAATCCATGGACGGGACCGAATCCACCAGGACTTCCGCTTCCCTGTTCGGCGGCGACCTTCCCGGCGCGGTGACCTCGGTCGCCCTGGACACCAAGGCCCATTATCTCTATGCCGGCACCGACCGGGGACGCCTGCTGCGCTGGGACCTGTCGGACCGGGAATCGCCGAAGCTGCTGGATACAGTGGCGGCCAACACCTCGGGACGACCCGTCACCTCGCTCTCTCCCGTATTCGGCGATGTATCGCTGGCCGTGGGAGACGCGGACGGAAACTATTCAACCTGGTTTCCGGCTTCGCAGAGTGGACTGGCGGGGGACAAGACCCTCACGCGCATCCACGGTCTCACCAGCCGTAACGGCGCGGTGCGCGCCATCCTCCCCTCCCCTCGCGGCAAGACCCTCTATTCCCTGGATGAAAGGGGGACGGTAGCCGTGGACCACATGACCTCGGAGAGGCGACTCCTTTCCCTGGGAGGGGCCAGCCCCATCCAATGCTTCGCCGTGTCCGGCAAGGAAAACGGCGTGATCGCCCTGGATCGGGACAACCGGGTCACGGTGTGGCGCATCTCCATCCCCCACCCCGAGGTCAGCCTGAAGACCCTCTTCGGCAAGGTGTGGTACGAGGGTTACGACACCCCCGCATACGTGTGGCAGTCGTCTTCGGCCAACGACGACTTCGAGCCGAAGCTGAGCCTGACTCCCCTCATCTTCGGCACACTGAAGGGGACGGCATACGCCATGCTGTTCGCCATCCCGCTGGCCCTGCTGGGCGCACTGTATACAAGCCAGTTCATGGGCGCGCGGATGAAGAAATTCGTCAAGCCGGCCATCGAGATCATGGCGGCCATCCCGTCGGTGGTCATCGGTTTCCTGGCCGGCCTGTGGCTGGCGCCTCTGTTCGACCACGCCATAGTTTCACTGCTGGTCTCACTGGCAATCGTTCCGGCAACGGTCCTTCTCTTCATGCTTCTGTGGAAAAAATTCGGCTCAACGCCAGAACTGAAGCGCCTTCCGCTGGGCCGGGAGTTCCTCTTTCTTGTACCGGCCCTAGCCCTGGGGGTATATCTCTCCTCCCTGCTGGGCGGCATGCTGGAGTTATCCCTGTTCGCCGGCGACTTCAAGCTGTGGCTTTTCGAGACCCTGGGCATCCGCTTCGACCAGCGCAACTCCATCATCATCGGCTTCGCCCTGGGCCTGGCTGTCGTCCCCATCATCTTCACCATAGCCGAGGATGCCCTGTCCAACGTGCCCAAGAACCTGGCGGCCGCATCCCTGGCCATCGGCGCCAGCCGCTGGCAGACCGCGTGGCGGGTGGTGCTTCCTTCCGCCCTGCCCGGAATCTTCTCAGCGGTGATGATAGGTTTCGGCCGGGCCGTGGGTGAGACCATGATCATCCTCATGGCAACCGGCAACACGCCGATCATGGACTGGAGCATCTTCAACGGCTTCCGCTCCCTGTCGGCCAATATCGCCGTGGAGATACCGGAGGCGCCCGTGTTGGGAACCCTTTACCGGACCCTCTTCTTTTCCGCGGTCCTGCTCTTTCTCTTTACTTTTTTCATTAATACCGCCGCCGAGGTCTTGCGTCAGAGATTCCGCAAGAAGTACGGCCGGTTCTGACAAGGACGGACAATCATATGGGCACATTCTGGAAACAGGGGGAACCCAAGGTCTGGGCGACAGCCGCGGCCCTTTCCGCCACCCTCCTCATGATAGCGACACTCCTGGTGGTGGTCCTGGTCCACGGCCTGGGATATTTCTGGCCCTCAGACCTTACCCTGGCAAACCTGAAAGACGGCTCAAGGCTACTCGGGGAGATAACTGCCGGAGAAAAGGCGACCGTCTCCCACGGCGAGCGGCTCCAGTTCAAGGTGGGGAACCGGGATCTGTACTCACAGGACTACCGCTGGGTGGATCTGGAGGACATCTCTTCACGTTCACTCCCCAAAGACGCCATTGCCCTGGAGCGAAAGGAGCACGGAAACTTTTATGGCTTTCTGAAATCCCTTTCCCTGGAAGGACTGAACATCCAGCCATCGGCCGAGCCGTGGGACGACATGCAACGGGCCATCTCCCTGGTGGCAGCCTCCCGCGAAAAGTTGACAGAGACCGAAAAGGCCATGTCCAAGGTCAACGGCGAGGCGGAGGCCCTGCGCCTCAGGATCCGGAAACTGGAATACGCCAAGGGCGGCCCGGCGCGCATCGCAGCCATGGCACTGGAACGGGAAAAGGTCCTCGCACGTTTCAACACCCTTCTGGAGCGGTTTAACACCGAGATGGAAGAGCTTGGACGGCCTAAAGCCCTGTTCACGGACGCGGCGGGCGAAGAGAAGGAAGTCGCGTTGATGGACATCGTGCGCGCCTGGCGTCCCAATGACATGGGCATGCTGGCCAAAAGCGCCTTCTACGCCGGAAAGACCGGCGAGATGCTCCTGGACGAGCCAAGGGAGTCCAATACCGAGGGAGGCCTGTTCCCAGCCATCTTCGGCACGGTGATGATGGTCATCCTCATGAGCCTCTTTTCCCTCCCCTTTGGTGTAATTGCCGCGGTGTATCTGCGTGAATACGCCAGGGAAGGGGTCATAGTCCGCCTGGTGCGCATCGCAGTCAACAACCTGGCCGGCGTGCCGTCCATCGTCTACGGCGTATTCGGCCTCGGATTCTTTGTCTACGGCATCGGCGGCTCCATCGACTCCCTCTTCTACCCGGAACGCCTCCCCACCCCCACCTTCGGAACCGGGGGCATTCTGTGGGCAAGCCTGACCCTGGCCCTGCTCACCGTGCCGGTTGTTATCGTATCCACGGAAGAAGGCCTGGCGGCCGTACCCAAGGGGCTTCGGGAGGGCTCCCTGTCCCTGGGCGCCACCAAGTTGCAGACGCTGTTGAAGGTGGTCCTCCCCATGGCAACCCCCGGCATCATGACCGGCATGATCCTGGCCATGGCCAGGGCCGCCGGGGAAGTGGCGCCCCTGATGCTGGTGGGTGTGGTCAAGCTGGCACCGTCGCTCCCCATCGACGGTACCTTCCCCTTCTTCCACATTGACCGCAAATTCATGCACCTGGGGTTCCACATCTACGACGTGGGCTTCCAGTCGCCCAACGTGGAGGCGGCCAAACCGATGGTCTTCGTAACCACCCTGCTGCTGCTGGCCATCGTCATAACCGCGTCCAGCGCCGCAATCGTCATCAGGAACAGGATGAAACAAAAGTACGCCACCAAGGCGTTCTGAGAATACCGATAGAACCACCCACGGAGATACCGACACCATGGAATTACGCACTATCCGAGCCATACAAGACCCGGTCCTGGACATCACCGGCCTCAACCTCTACTACGGGACCTCCCCCGCCCTCAAGGACATCACCCTCGCCATCCCCCGCGGACAGGTGACCGCCTTCATCGGCCCTTCGGGATGCGGCAAGTCCACCCTCTTGCGCTGTTTCAACCGCATGAACGACCTTCTGGACAATGTGCGCATCGAGGGAAGCATCCGACTGGACGGGGAGGAGATCACAAACCCGGACATGGACGTCATCAGCCTGCGCCGCCGGGTGGGGATGGTGTTCCAGCAGTCTAATCCCTTTCCCAAGTCAATCTACGAAAACATCGTCTATGGTCTCCGCATCGCAGGGGTAAAGGACAAGGCGACCCTGGACGAAGCCGTGGAGAAGAGTCTCCGGGGAGCGGCCATATGGGACGAGGTAAAAGACCGTCTCCACGATTCGGCCCTGGGGCTCTCCGGGGGACAGGCGCAACGCATCTGCATCGCCCGCGCCATTGCCGTGAACCCGGAGATCATCCTCATGGACGAGCCGTGCTCGGCCCTGGACCCCATCGCCACCGCCAGGATTGAGGAGCTTATCAACGAATTGAAGGAAAGGTACACGGTTGTCATTGTCACCCATAACATGCAGCAGGCGGCCCGGGTCTCCGACTACACCGCCTTCCTCTATCTGGGCGAGCTGATAGAATTCGATGAGACCAAGAAGATCTTCACCAACCCGGACAACAAGCATACTGAGGACTATATTACCGGGCGGTTTGGGTGAGGCTTTTTGAGGCGTGATAAGTGAAAAGTGAAAAGTGATAAGTTAAAAGTCAAAAATCAAAAATGCATTACTACGAGGATATTTCATGGAAAGAGAACATATTATCAAGCAGTATGACGCCGAACTGAACGAGATCCGCGACCTCCTCCTGCAGATGGGGGGGAAGGTGGAGGTGATGATCTCCAACTCCATCAAGGCCCTGGTGGATCGGGACTCGGAGCTTGCGGACCACACCATAATCTCCGATCACGAAGTGAACCACCTGGAGGTGGTAACCGACGAAAAATGCCTGGAGGTCCTGGCGCGGCGTCAGCCCGCGGCGCGAGACCTCCGTTTCCTCACCCTGGCGCTGAAGATCGTCACGGACCTGGAGCGAATCGGCGACCAGTGCGTGAGCGTCTGCAACCGTGTCAGGGAGTTGAACGAAGAACCTCCCCTGAAGCCATACATCGACCTGCCGCGGCTGGCCGAGGCCGCGCGCTCCATGGTGCGGGAGGCCCTGGACGCCTTTGTCCGCGGCGACGACACTCTGGCCGTCAGGGTGTGTGAAAACGACCAGATGGCGGACGACCTCAATTACCAGATCCAGCGGGAGCTTCTGACCTTCATGATGGAAGACCCCACCACCATAAGCCGCGCCATGAAGCTGAACTACATCTCCAAATGTCTTGAGCGCATTGCCGATCACGCCACCAACGTGGCCGAGATGGTGATCTTCATGGTGAAAGGCAAGGACATCCGCCATACCACCCCGTCATAGAACCCCTTCTCCCCTATTCGGGAAAAGCCGCTGCGTCCACTCTAGGGAACCCTACCCCCGCCAGGACGACATCTGCGTCATCCGCGGTGAACCAGCCCAAGGGGCGACCCGGCTGGCAGCCCCTGCGGGATCATGGGAACACTGGCGCATGGTTGCGCTTAATACAATCATCCCTGGACTGTTACAATCGTGTTAAAAGTCGCGTAGGCGCGTGTTTCCCGTTTCATTCATTTCCGGAAAGTAGTATTTTCCAGGAGCAGGCAAGGGCAGCCGGAACAGGGCGCCGTAAAACGGAACCGGGAGGGAGACGCGGATGAGAATAATCTTTGTGAGACACGCCGAGGCGATAGAAAGAACGGAAGGAATTGAGGATGAAAGGAGATATCTGACCCCGGACGGCAGGTTCCTTTTCCGCAAAACGGCCAAGACTCTGCGTGACGAGGGGATCGACCCGAACCTGATCCTGACGAGCCCCTACCTGAGGGCGGTTCAGACAGCGGATATCCTGGCGGAGAAGATTTCCTACGTCGGCTCACTGATGGCGGTGGAAGAACTGTCTCCCGGATTTGATATGGAGGCTCTGTCGCGCATCATCCTCTCCTACAAGCCGGTAAAGGAATTGGCGCTTGTGGGCCACGAACCGGATTTCAGCGAGGTTATCTCCACCCTCCTTTCTCTGCCGGAGGGATTCCGCATGGAGAAGGGGGCGGCGCTGAAACTGTCCGTGGACGCGGACGACCTGTCCGCTGGCGCATCTTTCAAATGGATGGCGGTAGGGAAGAAACTGATTACCTCTGAGAAGAAGCTGATCTCGTGATGAAGAAGGATAATTCGCGGCGACCAGGCCGGGGAAGACTCCCTGACCTACTTTGCGTTTTTATTACTGCCCTCCCTTGTCACCCCTTTTCATCGCAAGGGGGAGACAAGGGAGGGTATGGCGGGCTTTCACGCCCTTTCAAAAATCCGGACGGTTACGGCTTAACGGATAAAGTCCCCATCTCGCCGCTACGATCCATCACCTCCATGACCGCGGGCATCATTTGACGGGGACAAACTTCGAACTGACTGCGCCGCACTTGGGGCATACCAAGGGAGGCTCCGGTCCGTCATGAATAATCCCGCACACTGCGCATTGCCATCTGTCGCTTTTTTTCATGTAGCACCTCCATTCATGCCTTCCTGAAGGAAGGCGGGCAGTATATTCCCCCTTCACCGGAAAGGGGAATAAGGTCCGTCTTGCGCCTCTAGCCAAGGATCTCCTTGAGATCCGCTTCCGGGGTGGAGATGGGCGCAATCCTGAAGTTCTCCACCAGGAAGTTCAGCACGTTGGGGGAAACGAAGGCCGGGAGGCTCGGTCCCAGTTTGATGTTCTTGATGCCCAGGTGGAGCAGGGTCAGGAGGATGACCACCGCCTTCTGCTCATACCAGGAGAGTATGAGCGACAGAGGCAGGTCATTCACCCCGCACTCGAAGGCGCCCGCCAGGGCCACGGCTATC
>CAZFCG010000120.1:0-6648 GCA_964517595.1 uncultured Geobacter sp.
AGGTAACAGCTGTACAACATAAATCATTACTCCCTCATCGTACAAGGGTGGCCGATGGCCGGGTGAGGGGTTAAGCCGGGATTTAAGCCATTGCTGCAATTAGCTAACCGGACATTGCTGGGAAAAATCACGTCAGTTGCTGAAATATCACCTGCCTGAGAGCCCGTATTTTTCAATCAGCAGTTCCGCCACGCCGGCGGCGTCTTCCAGGCCGAAGAGGGGCACGCCCATGTCCCACTGGGCGTCGCTTACAAGGGCAATCAGCTCCTCGGCGCCGCACAGCAGTTCACGACTGTGGACCGTGCGGTTTATCTCTATCTTGGGCTTGTCGGATCTTTTGTAGCCCTCCGTGATAATGATATCCATATCAGGAATCAGCTCAGCCAGACGGTCAAGGTTCATCTCCTCCTCTACCTTCTTTATCAACGCGAATTTATCCGGTGAAGAGATGAGCACCGCATCAGCGCCGGCCTGGGCATGACGCCAGGTGTCTTTGCCCGGTTTGTCGATATCGAAGCCATGGGCATCATGCTTTATGGTCCCTACCCTGATCTTCCTGAGCTTCAGTTCCCTTATCAGCTTTTCCAGAAATGTCGTCTTGCCTGCATCGGATTTTCCCACAACGCATACAATCGGCGGTTTTGCCATCAGTTCCTCCCTTATGGTTGAAATCAAGCTTGAATTGCCGCGGATGTCTGTTCCGCGGATTGCTTCTCGCGTTTCATCTTCATCAACCTGAAATCGAATATTTCGGCGGAAGCAGGTACGCCCTGACAGTCTCTCCCTCCTCCAGCGGACCGTGCCCTGGAGGGATGTCCACGAGGGCGTTGCACATCAGCATGGACTTGATGGCCCCCGGGCTCTGAATTCCCGACGGAGTCACATGATATTCTCCGTTGCGGAATGAAGCCGTGACCATCAGAAAGCGGCGCTGCTTGCTCTTTTTGGCAAAGGGCCTGTCCATGATCGCGTTGACCGCGGTCAGGTCTTGCGCGGGGTTTCCGCTCATGCCCCGCAGGATCGGCCGAACCAGAATGAGAAATGATATCATGGCAGCGGACGGATTTCCCGACAGGCCAATGACCAGCCTGCCGTCTTTTTCTCCACAAGCAATGGCGGTTCCGGGCTTCATGCCCACCTTCCAGAAAAGTCTTCTGGCGCCGCATAGGTCGATGGCGTCCTTGATCAGGTCCTTGTCGCCAACGGAAGCCCCTCCACTGGTTATGATCATGTCGCTTTCCGCCATCGCCCCGGAAATCGCCGCGGTAATGGCATCCATTTCATCGGGAATCGTAGGGCCGGGCACGGCGATTCCGCCTGCTTCCCGTACCTGGGCGCAGAGTGTAAAGAGATTGCTGTTGTATATCTTTCCTGGGAGCAGGGGAGTGCCGGCCTCCAGCAATTCATCTCCTATGGAGAATATGGAAACCCTCGGCTTCCTGAAGACACGGCAGGTCCGCCTTCCCAGAGAAGCCAGGAGTCCAGCGGCCGGTGGGGTAATCGTCATCCCTTTCTCGAGGATGGTCTCTCCCTCCTTCACATCCTCCCCCTGCTGGATGATGTTTTCACCTGACCTCAGAGAAGAGGTTAACAGGATTTGATCCCCCTCCCTGCTTATGTCCTCGAACTTTATTACCGCGTCGCAGGCTTCGGGAAGGGGCGCTCCGGTGGTAACCTCGATTGCCTCCCCGGAAAGGAGCGGTCTGGTCGGCACATCACCGGCATATACGGTCTGAATCACGCGCAGGGAGACCGGTTTGGACTCGCAGGCTTCAGAGGTGTCCGCCGCCCGCAGGGCATAGCCGTCCAGGGGGGATTTTCTGAAAGGGGGCACGGGAAAACCTGCCGTGACATCTTCCGCCAGAACCCTTTCCAGTGAATCGGCTATTGGCGCATCCTCATCGCCCATGGGAGAGGAGTATTTTTGAAAGATTTCGAGTACTTCTTCCAGGGAAATGTATTTCTTCATTTTTAGCGACTCCTTGAAGCGCCGGCTTCCGACTGTCCTCGTATCACGGGCCTGGAAAGGGAGCCGTATGCGATCAGGTATAGTGACAGTCATAGAGGGTAGCCTTTTCAGACGTCAAGTTCAACCGAATACTCGCAGGGAAAACGCAGGCCGGGTTGCGGGGGTTCCTTATGGGCATTCTTGAGCGTCTTTAAGACGAATGGGGTGGAAGATGGCGGGATTTATAGAATTCCAGAGACATGAGACTCATGCAAAAGTGTTGAAAAATACTCCCCCTCCCTTGATGGGAGGGGGGGGGGGGGGGGGTTGTGTTGAAAAGGGGTAGCATACGATATTTCGGCATCTTTCCCCCTCTCCCGATCCCTCTCCCACCAGGGGAGAGGGGACTTCTTTGAGATTTGCAAGATGCTCACATGATTGAGAAAAGCCGGGCGCATGGTGCACCCGGCTTCCTGTCCTGCGATATTACTATACTTTTTCAATCTGAACAGCGGCGACCTTGTATTCGCCGGTCTTGCTGACCGGATCGAACGCATCGACAGTCAGCTCATTGGTGGGCGTTTCACGATAGTGGAAGCTCATCCAGATCATGCCCGTCAGGACCTTGTCGGTGACATTAACCTTGGTCACGACGCTGCCGCGACGCGAGGTAACCCGCACCTGGTCACCCGTGCACACGCCGAGGCTGGCTGCGTCCACGGGATGAAGCATGGCCATTTCTTCTGGCCGGTGGGCATCCAGCGCCGATGAATTGCGGGTGGTGACGTTGTAGTGGTAAAGAATACGGCCGGTGGAGAGGAGATACGGATATTCCTCGTCAGGCATTTCCGCCGGCGGTGTATGCTCGATACCCTTGAAGAGTCCCTTCCCGCGAGCGAAGCTCTTGGTATGGAGGACCGGGGTACCCGGATGGTCGAGGGTCGGGCAGGGCCACTGAAGACCGGTATGCTCGATTCTCTCGTAGTTGATGCCGCCGTATGCCGGCGTGAGGGCCGCCATCTCGTCGAAGATCTGTTCCGGATGGGTGTAGTCCATCTTGCAGCCCATGCGGTTCGCGACTTCGCAGATAATCTGCCAATCGGCCTTGCAGTCACCGATGGGCTCGATGGCCTTGCGCACGCGCTGTACGCGACGCTCTGAACTGGAGAAGGTGCCGTCTTTCTCAGCGAAGCTGGCGCCCGGGAGAATGACATCGGCCAGCTTGGCGGTCTCGGACATGAACAGCTCCTGCACCACCACGAACTCCATGGTGTTGAATGCCTTCTTGATGTGGTTTGCGTCCGGGTCGGTCATGACCGGGTCTTCACCCAGAACGTACATGGCCTTAAGCTTGCCTTCCACGGCCGCATCCATCATATCCGGGATGGTCAGGCCGGGCTTGGTATTGAGCTTCACGCCCCAGGCCTTTTCGAACTTGGCAACGGCCTCGGGATTCGCCACCTTCTGGTAACCGGGGAAATCGCCGGGGAGCGCGCCCATGTCGCATGCGCCCTGAACGTTGTTCTGGCCGCGCTGCGGGTTAACGCCGCAACCTTCCTTGCCCAGGTGACCGGTGAGCATAGCGATATTCGCGGTGCTCATAACGTTGTCCACGCCGCAGATATGCTCGGTAATGCCCAGGGTGTAGCAGAGCATCGCCTTTTCGGTGGTGGCATAGAGACGGGCCGCGTCGTAGAGGAGTTTTTCGGGCACTCCGGTCATCTCGGAAACCTTGGCCGGGGTGTACTTTTCTACGGTGGCTTTCAGGGCCTCGAAGCCTTCCGTGCGCTCTTCTATGAATTTCTGGTCGTGCAGGCCTTCCTTGATAATGATGTGCATCAGGCCGTTGAGGAGCGGGATATCGGTGCCGGGACGGTGCTGGAGCCAGATGTCCGCGACATCGGCAAGCTCGATGCGTCGCGGATCGGCCACAATCAATTTGCTCTTGCCGCTCATGACGGAAGACATGATCTTGGCGCCGGCCATGGGATGGGCTTCAGTGGGGTTGGAACCGATAACAAAGAACAGGTCGGTATTGAGGTAATCAGCGAAAGAGTTGGTCATTGCGCCGCTGCCGAAAGAAGTAGCCAGACCGGCTACAGTGGGAGCGTGTCAAGTTCGGGCGCAGTGATCGACGTTGTTGGTGCCGATCCCCGCGCGCATGAATTTCTGCATGACGTAGTTTTCTTCGTTGGTGCAACGGGCGGAAGAAAGAGCCGCTATGGCATCGCCGCCGTACTTGGATTTGATTGCGCCGAACTTGGTGGCGACCAGATCCAGGGCCTCATCCCATGAAGACTCGACGAATTCGCCGTTTTTCTTGATCAGGGGCTTGGTGATCCTGTTGGGGCTGTGTACATAGTCGACGCCGAAACGACCCTTCACGCACATATCGCGTCCGTTGGTCGGGGCGGCGGCGTTGGAGGTGACGCCGATGACCTTGCCGTCCTTTACGTTGAGGTCGAAGTTGCAGCCCACGCCGCAGAACGGGCAGGTGGTACGGACCTTTTCCACTTCCCACTTTCTCGCCTTGCCGAGCATCGCCTTCTCGGTCAATGCGCCGGTGGGGCACACGGCCACGCAGCTTCCACAGGATACGCAGACGGAATTGGCCAGTGTCGTATCCATGGCAGTGGCGACCTTGGTGCGGAATCCGCGGTATGCGAAATCGATCACCGCGCGGCCCTGTTTCTCTTCACAGGCCCGGAGGCACTTACCGCACAGGATACACTTGTTCATGTTCCTGACGATGAACAGGTTGTCGTCCTCAATGGAAAAATCCTTTTTCGCGCCGCCGAACACTCCCGGCTTGACGTTGTAGAAATAGGCGTAATCCTGGAGCTTGCAGTCGCCTGCCTGGTGGCAGGTAAGGCAGTCTTCCGGGTGATTGTCGAGCATGAGCTCAAGAATGGTTTTTCTGGCTTCAAGAACGGCTGGAGAAGCGGTTTCAACAACCATGCCCTCGGCAACGGCGGTTACACAAGAAGCGGGCAGGTTGCGGGCGCCCTTGATTTCCACCACGCAGATACGGCAGGCGCCCGGGTTGGTGAGCTCGGGGTCATGGCAAAAAGTGGGGATGAACGACCCCGCTTTCCATGCGGCTTCCAGGACGGTCGTTCCGGCGGGAACGCTTACCTGTTTGCCGTCTATGGTCAGAGTGACTGTAGACATAGATGATACCTCCTTTGAGTTTTACGGTGATTATTTAAAAAACTACGCCTTTACTATCGCATCGAACTTGCACTTGGTAACGCAGGCGCCGCACTTGATGCACTTGCTCCGATCGATGGTGTGGGCCGCCTTCTTCTCGCCGCTGATGGCCTCTACCGGGCAGGCCTTGACGCAGACGCCGCAGCCAACGCACTTGTCCTTCAGGATAGCAAAGGTCAGAAGGGCCGCGCACACGCCGGCAGGGCACTTCCCGTCGTTGATGTGGGCCTCGTATTCATCCTTGAAGTAACGCAGGGTGGTCATGACCGGGTTCGGCGCGGTCTGACCGAGGGCGCACAGGGCCGAGCTCTTGATCACCTTGGCTAGACGCTGCAGGTTGGGAATGTCTTCAGGCTTCCCTGCCCCTTCGGTGATGCGGATGAGGGTCTCCAGAAGACGCTTCGTCCCCTCGCGGCAGGGGGTACACTTGCCGCACGACTCCAGCTGGGTGAAGTTGAGGAAGAATTTGGCCACGTCCACCATGCAGGTGGTCTCGTCCATGAACACCAGACCGCCGGAGCCCATCATGGCGCCCGCGGAGATCAGTGAGTCGTAGTCGATGGGCAGGTTGAGCTGCTCGGTGGGGAGACAGCCGCCCGAAGGCCCGCCGCTCTGTACCGCCTTGAACTTCTTGCCGTCCTTGACGCCGCCGGCGATGTCGTTGAGGATCTCGCCCATGGTGATGCCCATGGGAACTTCGCACAGGCCGGTGTGGTTGATCTTGCCGGTGAGACAGAAGACCTTGCTCCCCTTGCTCTTCTCGGTCCCCATGGCCGCGAACCAGTCGCCGCCCTTGCGGATGATGTTCGGTATGTTGGCAAAGGTCTCCACGTTGTTGAGGCAGGTCGGCTTCTGCCACAGACCCTTGTGGGCCGGGAAAGGTGGACGGACGCGAGGCATGCCGCGCTGTCCTTCGATGGAGTTCAGCAGCGCGGTCTCTTCGCCGCACACGAACGCGCCCGCGCCGGCCTTGATGCGCACCGTGAAGTTGAAGCCGCTCCCCAGGATGTCCTCGCCCATGAGGCCCATTTCCTCCGCCTTGGCGATGGCCAGGTTGAGACGCTTGATGGCCAGGGGATATTCCGCGCGGCAGTAGATGACCCCTTCGTCCGCGCCGATGGCGTAACCGGCGATCATCATCCCTTCCAGAACCGCGTGCGGGTCGCCTTCCAGGACGCTTCGGTCCATGAATGCGCCCGGGTCGCCTTCGTCGGCGTTGCAGACGATGTATTTCTTGTCGCCTACCGCGTCATGCACGAACTGCCATTTGGTGCCGGTGGGGAAACCGCCGCCCCCACGGCCGCGCAGTCCGGATTTCTTGATTTCGTTGATGATGTCGAGACGGTCCATGGAGATGGCCTTCTCGATGGCCGCGTAACCGTTGGTGGCGATGTAGTCTTCGATGCTTTCGGGATTGGTTCTCCCCAGACGCGCGGTGACGGAACGCACCTGCTTGGCGTAGTAGCCGGCTTTCTCCATGACGGGAATCC
>CAZFCG010000121.1:0-6525 GCA_964517595.1 uncultured Geobacter sp.
CCAGTCAATGTTCGCTTCCGTGGCAATACCGCGGTCCATAACCACCATGGCGCCCTCGGGAGCGTCAAGCCCAGTGAGCATTCCTTCCAGCGTAGAGGCTTCAGAGACATTTCCTTCAAACATCCGGGAGCGCCGGACAAACCCGCTGCCGTCCAGCACTAACCCAAGTGTCACCAGCGGACAGTCGCTACGCTTCTCCTTTGAATGACCCCGCTTTGCCTTGGCGTTACCGGATGCCTCGCCCTCGAAATAGGTGGTGGTAAGATCGTAAAGAGTTACCGTGGCCGGCAACGAGAAGAGATCGTTGATACGCCTGAAAAGGGCTTCTTCTATCGCATCCCGGTTGCGCACCAGGATATCGGAGGCGCGATAGAGTTTCATCAGAGAAACCCCTTCAAAATCAACATCGACAAGTTCGCCAAAAGCGCTTCTGTTCTTGAGCCAGTTCCATGTAGCCAGCTCACTTCCCGGACAGGCCATGCGTCCAATGATACTTCCCAGAGCGCAAGCGCGCTGCCCTGCGTTCATGCCGACCGACTCCAGTACATCGGAAACGCCAAGCCAGGAAAGGGCCGCCAACCCAACATGCTCAACCCCGACGGATCGGGGACGGACCAGTTCCAGGGAATTGATGTCAACCTCCTGGAATTCCACGACAGTTCCTTCCGGAGCGGAAGTGATCGAAGGAGCCGCCGCAACCAATCGCGCTGCATAACGCTGAGCCAGCGTTTCGATAACAGAGGATTCAGGGAGGAGAGAACCCTGGCCGGAAAGAATACCCTCGATCCGGGTACACAACAGGGGCCATTCATCCTTGGCAAGGTCAAACTGCCGCCCCAGATTCAAAAGGGTCCGCTGCCGCACCTTCTTGCCGATTCGCTCTGAGGCGACCAGGCGAAAAGTGGTGTACGCCTCACCGGTAGTCGAGCTTCTGGTTTTTGTCTGTCGAATAAACATTCTGGCAGCATAACAGATTGAGGCGGGCAATTCAATACGCTACAATCTTTTTATGGCACTACATTTTGACTTCGAGACATCTTATATTGATATCATTGAACTTTTTTGCCGCAATCTCCGGAATTAAGCCCAAAAACAGGAGCCGCGTGTTAAAGATGGGCTAGTGCTCTGTAATGTTTATTCTTTCGACTCTACCTTCCAAGCCCCCCCTTCTCAGGGGAGGCTCAAAGGCTTCCCCCCTGAGAAGGGGGGGCTGAGGGGGGTTGGTTTTAAATGTTACATGGTACTAGTTTCCAACCAACGACCTGCCGGGTTTTTGAAACCCGGCGGGTCTGTCTGAGACCGGAGAGAAAATTACGTGTCGTCGCCTGAAGAAAAGCTTTTCAAGAAGATAAAAAACGCGGTGGGGAGGGCCATTGCCGATTTCAGCCTGATCGAGGAGGGGGACCGCATCGCCGTGGCGGTTTCCGGGGGAAAGGACTCTTATGTCCTCCTGCATCTGCTGGAGGCTCTGCGCAGGAGGGCGCCGATCCGCTACGAGATCCTGGCCATAAACATCGATTCAGGTTATCCCGGCTACCGGGTCGACCTCATCGAGGAGCACCTCGTCCGGCATGGATTTTCCTATCATATGGAAAAGACGAATCACTTCGATATCATAAGGGAGAAGCGGCGGCCCGGCTCCTCCTACTGCTCCATCTGCGCCCGCCTGAAGCGCGGCGCGCTGTACTCCCTGGCCCGCCGGTTCAAATGCAACAAGCTGGCTCTTGGCCACCACCTGGATGATTTCGTGGAGACGCTTCTGTTGAACCAGTTCTTTGTCGGTTCCCTGAAGGCCATGGCGGCGGGCATGCTGGCCGATGACGGCCAGACCACGGTCATCCGCCCCCTGGTGTACGTGGAAGAGCGGGACGTCGCCGCCTTCTCGACCATGAGCGGGTACCCTGTGATCTGCTGCCGCTGCCCGGTGAGCGGCGTCTCGGACCTGCAGCGCAGGAGGATGAAGGAACTGCTTGCGGATATGGAGAAGGAGAACCCCCATGTTAAGAGGAGCCTGCTCCGGGCGCTCTCCAACGTCCAGCCGCGTCACCTGCTGGACGGGCGGCTGCGGAGAGAGGATGATCTCAACGTCGCGAAGGTTTTCTGAGAGGTGTTTAATCTGCCTGAATGACCTGCACGGAATCCTTTTCCACCTCTGTCACCCTGACTTTAACTTCGGTGTTGACCGTCGCCGACCCAACCGGCAGCAACACCGGTATATAGTTGCGCGACAGCCCCTTCAGCATGCCGTTCTCATCCTTCTCCAGCAGGAGCGCTTCCAGTTCCTTCCCGATGAATCCCTCGAAAAATCGTTTCTTCTTTTCTTCCGACAGCTTTCGCAGCGCTTCCGCCCGCTCCTTGATCACATGCGCGGGTACCCGGCCCGGCATTATGGCCGCCGGAGTTCCCTGCCGCGGCGAAAAGGGGAAGACGTGGAAGGCGGCGAAGGGAAGGGATTCCAGGAGTTGGTAGCCGTTCCGGAATGCCTCGTCCGTCTCGCCGGGAAACCCGGCGATGATGTCCGTGCCGAGGAAGACTCCGGGGACGGCCGTTGCCAGTTTTTCCATTAACTCACGGAAGAAAGCGGTGCTGTAGGGCCGGTTCATGGTCGCGAGAATCCGGTCGTCGCCGCTCTGCAGGGGGATGTGGAGATGGGGACAGAGGGTGTCGGCGCCGGCCAGGAGTTCAATGAGGGGATCGCCTATCTCGGTAGGCTCGATGGAGCCGAGCCTCAGGCGGGGGACGATGCGTTCCCGTTCCGCCCGGGAGACGAGATCGAACAAGGTAACCGGGGGCGAATGGTCCAGGCCGTAGGCGCCCAGGTGGATGCCGGTGAGGACCACCTCGCGGAAGCCTCGGGCCGCGAAGGCGCGCAGTCCTTCCAGCGCCTGCTCCGGGGAGACGCTGCGGCTCCGTCCGCGCGCGTGGGGGACGATGCAGTAGGAGCACCAGGAGTCGCAGCCGTTCTGCACCTGGAGGAAGGCACGCGTGTGCCCGGCGAAGGTTTCCAGCGTGGGAAGGTCGGCGCGGCGCTCGCGGGAGATGTCGGCCACACGGATGACGGGCGTCTCGTCCGCCTCCCGCAGCAGTTCCACCAGCTCTCTTTTTTCGCTGTTGCCGATGATCAGGGAAACGCCCGGAAATTCACTGAACAGCTGGGGCGAGAGCTGCGCATAGCAACCGGTGACGACGATGCGGGCGGATGGGTTGCGACGGTGGGCGCGGCGGATGAGACGGCGGGACTCCGCGTCGGTGCGGGCCGTGACCGTGCAGGTGTTGATGATGCAGATGTCCGCTTCATCCCCGAAGGGGACGATCCGGAAACCCTCCTTGACGAGGGACTCGGACATGCCCGCCGACTCGAACTGGTTGAGCTTGCACCCGAGGGTGACGATGGAGAATCTTTTCATATCCCTTCTTCGATCCAGCCGCCGCCAAGGACCCGATCACCTTCGTAGAAAACAACCGCCTGGCCCGGCGTCACCGCCTTTTCCCTTTCCTGGAACCTGACCTCAACCCGGTCGCCGGGAAGTGGCCGGACGCGGCACGCCACAGGCTGGTGGCGGTAGCGGATCTTGCAGGATGCGGAGAACTCCGTCGTGGGCGTCGGCATGATCCAGTTGATACATGAGGCGATCAGCCCGTCGCGCAAGAGCTCTTCCCTGGGGCCGACGACAACCTCCCTTTTATCCGCGTCCACGCCCAGGACATAGAGGGGCTCTTTCCAGGCAATGCCGAGGCCCCGGCGCTGGCCTACCGTGTAGCGAAAGGTCCCGCGATGCCTGCCAAGTATTGTTCCCAGGCTGTCTACGATGTGGCCGGGGAGTGTGTCCATCGCCGCTTCCTCCTCGAGGAAGCGGACATAGTCGTCATCGGGGATAAAACAGATTTCCTGGCTCTCCCCCTTTTCCGCCACGGGCAATTCCTTGCGCGCGGCTATGGCGCGAGCCTCCGTCTTGGTCAGGTCGCCCAGGGGGAAAAGTACGCGGGAAAGCTGCTCCTGGGAAAGGGCGAACAGGAAATAGGATTGATCCTTGTTGGGGTCCGCGCCCTTAAGCAGGTGGTGGAATCCGTCCGCGCCCTTCTCGGTGCGGGCGTAGTGGCCGGTCGCCAGAAAGTCCGCGCCCAGCTTCAGGGCCTCGTCCAGAAGGAGGCCGAACTTGACGGTGCGATTGCAGCGAACACAGGGGTTCGGGGTGCGGCCGCGACGGTATTCCTCGATAAAGTCGTCTATCACAAGCTTCCGGAACTCTTTCCGGAAGGCCACCACGTGCAGGGGGATGCCCAGCCGCTTCGCAACCTTTTCGGTATCCGCCACATGGCAGGATGCGTCTTCCCGGCGCGCGGCGTGTTCCCCGTGGTCGCATACGCGCATGGTGACGCCTATCACTTCATGTCCCTGATCCAGAAGCAGGGCGGCGGCAACCGAAGAATCCACGCCTCCGCTCATGGCGACCGCGACCCGCGCCGGGACTTTTGCCTTGGCTGGCGCTGTCACCTCAGCGATCCAGCCACTGCTTCAGGGCCTCGTGGTCCCTGGCCAGGTCGTTGTATTTCCGTTCCAGTTCGCGGATCTGATCGAAAAGGCAGGCGATGGCCTTTGCTTCCGGGTCCGGAAGCTTCCCGTGTTCCAGGTCGGTCTTTTCAGCGGGCTTTTCCCCGGTCATGACCATCCTGCCGGGCACGCCCACCACCGTTGCGTTGGGCGGGACCTCTTTAACCACAACAGAGTTTGAGCCTATCTTGCTCCCCTTTCCCACGGTGAAAGGCCCCAGCACCTTGGCCCCGGAGCCGATGACCACGTTCTCCTCCACCGTCGGGTGACGCTTCACCTTTTCCAGGCTGACCCCGCCCAGGGTCACACCGTGGTAGAGGGTCACGTCATCCCCGATCTCCGCCGTCTCGCCAATGACCACCCCCATGCCGTGGTCGATGAAGACCCTCCTGCCGATGACGGCGCCCGGATGGATTTCGATTCCGGTGAGAAAACGGGCCATGTGGGAAATGAATCTGGCGATGAAAAACAGACGGCGCATCCAGAACCAGTGGGAGATCCTCTGCATCCACACCGCGTGCAGGCCTGGATAGCAGCAGACGACCTCCAGCATGCTCCGGGCCGCGGGGTCTCTTTCAAACACCGCCCTGATGTCTTCCCGAACTCTCATGAACATGGAACGCCCCTTTTGTTGACGACAGGCTTTGTAAGAAAATCAGTGAATACCGAATAACATACCCGATAAATCGTGTCAAGTATCAGGGGGGAAGCGACTTTTGCGCCGGAAGGCCGAGGTTTGCCCATGCAAGGTGATGGGGTGTTTCAGTCGCACCGGGTCTGAGGAGATCGGTGAAATGGGGGTGGTCGGGAAAAGAGGAGGGGATGCGGGGAGTTCCGGATGGAACTCCCCGCATTGTATGGTCAGTCCTTCCTGATTGCCTTTTTAATCTTCTCATACAGCTCATCGCCATCCTTGGCGACGATTTTCTTTCCGTCCACCCTGGCGATTTTATTTTTCGAGCATTCAGCGCAGATATCGATGCATTTCTTTACCTTGACATCCACATCCGGCATCTTTTCGGCAAGGCGTTTCTCTATCTTCGATTTTCCCTTGTTTTTGTCGCAGAGTCGAACTTTCATGGAAATGTCCTTTTAGACCCAGTTGAGGGCGGTCTCTCAGGCGGCAGGAGCCGGAGGGGTGAAAACGCGAGCCGCCAAGTCTCTGTCCACCATCATCAGGCCATGGGCGCTGTCACCCACCAGTCTCAGTTTCGCTATGATGTCGTTATCGTTCCCCTCTTCCTCGATCTGCTCGGTAACGAACCACTGCAGGAAGATCTGCGTGGCGTGGTCTTTTTCCTTCACCGCCTGATCCATCAGGTCATTGATGCATCTGGTGATGAACTGTTCATGCTTGAGGGTCTGCTCGAACATGGAGAGGAGGGTTCCGAACTCGGCAGGGGGCGCGGCTATGGCGTCCAGTTGCGCGTGTTCCCCCTGGCTGTTGATGTAGTCGTAGAATTTCATGGCATGGGTCATCTCTTCCTGGTATTGCACCATGAACCAGTTGGCGGCGCCCTTCAGCCCGATAAAGGTGGTAAAGGACGACATGGAGAGATAGAGGTACGCGGAATAGATTTCGTTGTTGAGTTGTTTGTTCAGAGCCTGGACCATTTCCTTGCTGATCATGGACTGAGACCTCCCGTATGATTTGATTTCGCTGCCCACTCATTATATCGGGAAAAGAGTTCTCCGCCAGTGGAAAACCGTCTTCACTGGTGATGACGCCTCTGCCGGTACGGAATTCAGCCTGGGGAAAATGGGCTTGATTTCTGTTCGAGACTTGGGATACATTCATCGGACATGAACACCTCACGGGCGGCCCCCGGAACCCTTGTCCAGGCCCGTGAACCACATTTCCCCGCCGCCACATCCAAATACTAGATACAGTCATCCGCGCTCGTAGCTCAGCTGGATAGAGCAATGGCCTTCGAAGCCATTGGCCGGGGGTTCGAATCCCTCCGGGCGCGCCA
>CAZFCG010000122.1:0-950 GCA_964517595.1 uncultured Geobacter sp.
AGACCAGGCCATCCACGATGCCAGCCGCTTTGACTCCCTTGTCGTAAACCACGAATGCCTTTTTAGCGCCCATCCCCGCCGCTGTTTCACCCAGTTTCCCAGAAACTCCTTCACCAAAGTGAACAAAACTCGGAATTCCGAACATGAATTGCATAGCATCCCCCTTTTTTAGTTGATCTCTTTTACCTGGCTCAATCCCCGCCTGTACGATGAATCTGTGCCGGTTTCCCCCTTTTGTTCAATATTTTTTGCCGCTCCCTTCAAAGAACTGCGTCTGATTCAAGTTGCCTGGGAGTTTACCGTCGATACGGTATATCAAGGCGATAACATCGGTGATGTCAGTGAGGTACAGTAGACGGACAAGGCTGTCTCAGTCAATATCTATTTAGTGTCTATCCGGAAACGGTTCTTTTCACCCTGATATACGGAGGATGGTGTATCTGGAAGAGAACGACGTTGCCTGATTCGCTGCTTATATTTCGCCTCATGATTGGCCGCGCATCATCTCCACCCGTTTCCGTAAGATGAAGCCTGCTCGATCTCTGGCCGGCATCACCTCCAGACGGCCCTGTTCGATCCCCAGATCGGCTGTTTTCATGCGCGCTATCCCCACGGCCCGATCCCACCCAGTCATGCCCGTTCCGTGAGGGTTGTCGGCGGCGGAAATGAGGGGAAGGATGTCCGCAATCCCCGCCTTCAAGGCCTGCTGGGCCACGAGAATCCTCGCGGAATCCCGGAGTTGACGCCAGTTATTGGCATATCCGTGCAAACGGCAGGTCCCCGTCAGCGCCCGTCTCCAGGAAACCGGGAGGCGGAGCCCGTCACAGAACCTTCCCGCCGCGTCCCGTCCGGCCTTGTCATGTCCGTGGTGCGCGGGGTAAAGGGCGGGATCGGTCGCCAGTTTTCCCAGGTCATGAAAAAAGGCGCAGAACCTCGCCAGGGGATCGCTG
>CAZFCG010000122.1:960-3134 GCA_964517595.1 uncultured Geobacter sp.
CCGCGGCCAGGCCCTCGGCCGGCGCGGCGCTGATCCCGCCCACGGCCGTCTCCATCATTCTCCGGAAAAACAGGCCCGGCTCTTTTCCGGCCAGGGCCTTGACCAGTTCGCGGCTGAAACGCTCCACGGGAATGCTCCTGAAACGCCCCTCCCACGAGGCCTCTTCTATCATCCGCTCTGTTCCGGAGTCCATGCGCCACCCGTCCGCCTCGAAGCGAAAAGCCCGGAATATCCGTACGGGATCGTCTTGAAACGACGTTGGCGAGCAGGCGCGGAGCGCCTTTCGCCCCAGATCCTGAATCCCTCCGAACAGATCGATGACCTCCCCGTCAAGGGACATGGCCAGGGCGTTTACCGTGAAATCACGGCGGGCCAGATCCTCACGCAGCATCTCCTCCCCATCGAGCCTGGTGACCTCAATCTTGCCGATTGCCGCGATGTGGCGGAACCAGATTGGGGCGCTGCTGACCGGATCAACCTGCCTGAAACCGCGCGATATCAATTCCTCCGGCGTCAGGGCAGCGGCGAGATCCAGATCCTCTCCGGATTTTCCATGGAGAGAGTCCCTGACGCTCCCGCCGACAATCCATATGCGAGGCCAGGTTTCTTCGGGAAACAGCTTTTTCGCGAGGCTTGCGGCCGTCATTTCATACCCCCCGGGGCACTCTCCAGCCCATAATCCCGAAAACCTCTTTCAGGCCCATAGTCACGGATTACACCGGGAAAAGGCTTCCCCCTCGACCAGGGCGGCCAGGCAGTCGATGAAGAGGGGCGAGTCGTTCAGGGATGGGGCGCGGCGGAAATTTCCGATGCCGTGCTCCCTGGCCAGGGCCGCACAGGCGCCATCTATCTCGTAGAGTGTTTCGATATGGTCGCAGACAAAGGAGACCGGGACCACGAGAAGGTTGCGTCGCCCCTCCCGGGCGAGGCGCGCGATGGTCTCTTCGGTGGAGGGCGCCAGCCATTTCACCGGCCCCGCCTTTGACTGGAAGGCCAGCTCGTGGCGCATGCCGGGAAGACGCTCCATCACCAGCCGCACCGTCTCCTTCACCTGGGACAGATAGGGGTCGCCCCCTTCGATGAAGGATACGGGAAGGGAATGGGCGGAAAAGAGGAGGGTGACATCATCGGGCGTGTCAAAAGCGGCGATCCCTTCGGCAATCCTCTGCGCCAGGGCATCGATATAGAGGGGTCGGTCGTGGAAATCCTCGATGAATGAGACCCCAAAGCCCGTCCCTGAGAGGGCGAGCACCCTCCGCAACTCGTTAAAAACGGAACCGGTGGTAGCGCGGGAGTAGTGGGGATAAAGGGGGAGCGAGATGACGCGGGTCAGTCCCTCGTTTTTCACCGCGGCCAGGGCCTCCAGGATGGAGGGCCGCCAGTAGCGCATGGCGACGAAACAGCGGAAACCGCCCCCCAGCCTTTTTTCCAGGGCGCGCGCCTGGGCCTCGGTCAGTTCGCGGATGGGCGACCTGCCGCCGATTCTCTCATACTGGGACTCCACCTTCGGCGCGCGCCGCCGGGCGATCCAGCGGGCAACAACCGGCTGGAGAAAGGCCGGACCAAGCCGGATGATGTCCCGATCAGAGAAGAGGTTCAGGAGAAAGGGTTCCACTGCGTCCAGGGAGTCGGGCCCTCCCATCTGAAGAAGAAGCACCGCGGTTTTTTCGTTCATGAGAAACCTTGAAAGCGTTTTTTTAGGGTTCGAGGGGCCAAGGGGTCAAGGGGTCCAGGGGGTGGAGGGATTTCCTGGACAACAACGGCAAGCATCGCTTCATCTCCCCTCGAACCCTCGACCCCTTGCCCCCTTTATTTTTTCGTCAAGCGGTGGACGCATTCCACCATGAATCTGGCGTTGTCCGGAGGGGTGTCCGGCAGGATGCCGTGACCCAGATTGAAGATATGCCCCGGCCTTCCCCGGTTCTCTCCCAGGATCCTCTTCACTTCCGCCTCGATGTGGGGCCTGGGCCCGAAAAGCGCCGCCGGGTCCAGGTTTCCCTGAACCGCCACATCCGGACCGAGGATATCACGCGCCCTCCCCAGGGCCGTATGCCAGTCGAGGCCAATCACGTCCCCGCCCGCTTTACGCACGGAATCCAGCATGGCGCCGGCGTTCTTGACGAAATGGATGAGCGGAACGCCCTTTCCAGCCAGACCCTCTATCACCCTTGACG
>CAZFCG010000122.1:3144-6415 GCA_964517595.1 uncultured Geobacter sp.
TGCACGGCCTGCGCTCCCGCCTCTATCTGGCCGCCCAGATAGGCGATGAGCATGGCCGTCAGCTTTTCCATAAGGGCTGAAAACACCGCAGGGGCGCAATACATCATTTTCTTGACCGTGGCGAAGTCCCTGGCGCCCTTCCCCTCCACCATGTAGCAGGCCAGGGTGAAAGGCGCGCCGCCGAAGCCGATGAGGGGGACGCGCCCCTCCAGCTCCCGGCGCAGGAGGCGTATCAGCAAACGGAGGAAAGGCATGTCTTCCTCAATAGAGGGGATGCGCAGGCTCTCCACGTCGCTGAGGGTGCGGACCGGCGCCTCGAAGACCGGCGCTGGCGAAAAATCCAGCTTCATCCCCATGGCCTCCACGGGGATCAGGATGTCGGAAAAGAGGATGGCCGCATCCACACCCAGGATATCCACCGGCTGGATGGTCACCTCCGCGGCCAGTTCCGGGGTCTTGCACAGCTGAAGAAAACCGCATTTCTCCCTCACTTTCATGTATTCGGGCAGATAGCGTCCCGCCTGGCGCATCAGCCAGACCGGGACGCGCTCCACCGGCAGGCCCCGGCAGGCGTCAAGAAAAATTGTATTCATGGATATTGCTCCTTATTCCTTATGGGTTCAGATCGGGTCCCGCGAAAAGGCGGACCATATTTCTTCCATGGCCCGCAAAAGCAGGCTGTTCTCCTCGGCGGTCCGCACCGCCACCCGGAAGAAACGACTGTCCAGTCCGGTGTAATTGGAACAATCACGGATAATCATCTTCCGGCGGAGGAGCCGGTCACGGAGATCGGCGGCGGTAATACCGTTCCTCATCTCCACCAGGAGATAATTGGCTGCGGCGGGAAATGGTTTCAGCCCCCGCATGCGCGCAAGGCCGTCGCAAAGGAAATGACGCTGCCCCGTGATGTAGCGGATGGTCCGTTCGCGGTAGCCGGCGGCGGCCAGGGACGCGACACCCGCTATCTGGGCCGGAGTGTTCACGCTCCAGGGTTCCATGGCCCTGCCGCAGCGCTCAATTATCCCGGCGGAAGCCACGGCGTAGCCGAGCCTGAGTCCGGGTATGGCATAGAATTTGGTCATGGAGCGGAGCACGATGCCGCCGCCGTTTCCGGCAATGACCCCCTTCGCCGATTCCTCCTCGCAAAAATCCATGAACGCCTCGTCCAGAACCAGGAAGGTCCCGGCGCCGCGGCACATGCCATAGACCTCCCGGACGACGGAAAGGGGGAGAAGGGCGCCGGTGGGATTGGCCGGGTTGCACAGGAAAAGGGCGTCGACTCCCAGACTGAGGCGTTGGCGCAGCGCTTCCATGGAGAGAGAGAAATCGTCCCCTGGAGAAAGGATGAGGTATTCCGTTTCCCATCCGGCCCGTTCCAGGGCCCGGGCGTATTCGGTGAAGGCGGGAGCGACGATGAGCCCCTTTTTGCCGGGGAGCATGCGCGGCAGAAGATAGATCAGTTCGGTGGAACCGTTGGCGATTATGATGTTGTCCACGGCCACCCCGTGCAGCCGGGCCAGGGAGCGGCGCAGCTCCAGGGATTCCCGGTCCGGGTAATGAACCGAAAGGCTCAGGGAAGAGCAGACCGCCTCGCACGCGCCCGGGGCCGGGCCCAGGGGATTGATGGAGGCGGAAAAATCCAGCAGCGACTCGGGCGGCGCCCCCAGCCGGCGGGCGATGGCGAAGACGGAACCGCCATGGTCAAAGGTATTGGTCATGGCTGAAGGCGCTCCCGTCGGCTGCATGGTGTCCCCGGCAGGTATGTTTTTCCCGCTCTCCATCCGGCCCATGACCCTTTCACTTCCCGGCCAGCTCCAGTTCCTGGAGTCTCCGGATGCGGTCACGAAGCGCCGCGGCCTTTTCGAACTCCAGCTCCTTCGCGGCCGCCAGCATCTCCTTGCGCAGCTTCTTCACCAGCCCCGGAATCTTTTCCGGGGAGACATACTCTTCGGTCTCCTCGTCGACCCTGGCTACGGTGACGTAGTCGTGCTCCTCGATGGATTCCAGGATGCTCCTGAGGCCCTTTTTCACCGTCTGGGGGGTGATTCCGTGCTCCATGTTGAAGGCTGACTGGATGGCACGCCGCCTCTCCGTCTCATCGATGCATTCCCGCATGGATCCGGTGACGTTATCGGCATACATGATGACCCTGCCGGAGACATTGCGGGCCGCCCTGCCACAGGTCTGGATCAGGGAGCGGGTGGAACGGAGGAACCCCTCCTTGTCCGCGTCCAGAATCGCCACCAGGGACACTTCCGGAATGTCCAGACCCTCACGCAGAAGGTTGATGCCCACTAGGACGTCAAACTCGCCCAGCCGCAGGTCGCGGATGATCTGCATCCTTTCAATGGTGCTGATGTCCGAATGGAGGTATTTCACCTTCACCCCCAGTTCCCGGTAGTAATCGGTGAGTTCCTCGGCCATGCGCTTGGTGAGGGTGGTGACCAGGGTCCGCTCCCCCCTGGCCGAGGTCTGACGGATCTCGTGCAGGAGGTCGTCCACCTGCCCGGCGGCCGGGCGCACATCTATCTCCGGGTCAAGAAGGCCGGTGGGGCGGATCACCTGCTCCACCACAACGCCCCCTGCCTTCCTCAACTCATACTCCGCCGGGGTGGCCGACACGTAAACAGCCTGATTCAGCTTGCCGCTGAACTCCCTGAAGTTGAGGGGACGGTTGTCCAAGGCCGAGGGAAGACGGAAGCCGTAGTTCACCAGGGTCTCCTTGCGGCTCCGGTCGCCTCGGTACATCCCTCCAATCTGGGAGACCGTGATGTGGGACTCGTCGATGATAAGGAGAAAATCCTTGGGGAAATAGTCGATAAGGGTGTAGGGAGGCTCTCCGGAGGCCCTGCCGTCAAAATGGCGGGAATAGTTTTCTATACCCTGGCAGAACCCCATCTCCTCCATCATCTCTATGTCGAAGAAGGTGCGCTGTTCGATGCGCTGGGCCTCCAGAAGCATGTTTTGCTCCCGGAACCAGCGGATCCTCTCTTCCAGTTCAACACGGATGGACTCGACGGCGCGCTCCAGGGTCTCCCTCGTCGCCACGTAGTGGGAGGCGGGGTAGATGGCGCACTTGGATATGCGCTGCACGACCTGTCCCCGCAGGGGGTCGATCTCGGCAATCGCCTCCACCGTGTCGCCGAAGAACTCGATGCGGAGGGCGCGCTCGTCGTCGTGGGCGGGAAAGACCTCCACGATATCTCCCCGCACGCGGAAGGCGCCGCGGTGGAAATCCATATCGTTCCGTTCGTACTGTATCTCCACCAGT
>CAZFCG010000123.1:0-5570 GCA_964517595.1 uncultured Geobacter sp.
CATTCGGCCGATGCCTGCATCGGCCTGTCGCCAGGTATTGCCAACGGAATTGTAAGGCGGAATATTCCTTCCGGGCTGGTAACCATGATTCCCAACGGATGTGACCTTGAAATGTTCAAACCGATATCAGCCGTGAAAGTGGAAGGCATTGCCAATATCGGTAAAGATGATTTTGTAGCCATCTTTTGCGGAGCTCACGGCATTGCCAACGGTCTTGATGCGGTACTTGACGCTGCTAAGGTTTTAATAAATAGAAATGAAAGGAGCATCAAGTTCCTGTTTATCGGTGACGGCAAGCTAAAGCCTGCATTGAAAGAACGGGCTGAACGGGAGAAACTGGATAATTGTATCTTCTGTGATTCGGTGTCAAAACTGGAGTTGGCAAGAACAATGGCCGCTGCTGATATTGGCATGATGATTCTTGCCAATGTATCCGCTTTTTATTACGGCACTTCGCCGAACAAGTTCTTCGATTACATAGCCAGCGGCCTGCCGGTTCTCAATAACTATCCCGGCTGGCTGGCGGAGATTATTGATAAGAATGACTGCGGAATTGCGGTTCCACCGGACAACCCGGAAGCTTTTGCAGACGCGTTAGCTTACCTGCGCGACAATCCCGACCGAGCAGCCGCTATGGGATGCAATGCGAGGGCGCTTGCTGAAAGAAACTTTAATAGGCAAACTCTCGCTGATGAGTTTGTTATGTTTCTGGAAAAAGCCCTGAGAGATGCAGGTAAAAATGAAAAGAATTCTTGATTTTGCCGCGGCACTTTTAGGACTGCTTATTGTAGGTCCACTACTATTGGCTTTGGGAGTGCTGGTATATTTCTTTATCGGGTCCCCCGTCCTTTTCCGTCAGCTTCGCCCTGGTCTTCACGGCAAAGCATTTGCTATGTACAAATTTCGCACCATGACGAATGAACGGGGTCCTGAGGGGAATCTTCTTCCCGATGTACAGAGATTAACCATATTCGGCAAATTCCTCCGCAGCACGAGCCTTGACGAGTTGCCTGAAATACTTAATGTGCTGACGGGTGACATGAGTCTGGTCGGGCCACGGCCGCTTTTGATGCAATACCTGCCACGCTATTCTCCTGAACAGGCGCGGCGGCATGAAGTGCGACCGGGCATCACCGGTTGGGCGCAGGTAAACGGTCGTAATGCAATCAGCTGGGAAGAAAAATTCAAACTTGATGTGTGGTACGTCGATAATCAGTCTTTCCTGCTTGATGTGAAGATCCTCTGGATGACCCTTGTCAAAGTCTTTAAACGTGAGGGGATCAGCCAGGAAGGACAGGCAACGATGGAGAAATTCACGGGTACGCCAGGAGACGCATGAGCTACAGCATGGAAGAGATCTTTGTCTTTGGCGCGAGTGGCCACGCCAAGGTAGTCATTGATATTATAGAGAGGGAGGGGCGCTTTCGAATTGTCGCGGTTGCTGATGATGATCCGGTCCTCGATGGGAAAGCGCTCTTCGGTTACCCAATCATAGGCGGTAAGTCGGCCCTTCTTGCTGCGGGCATCCGTCGAGGAATCGTTGCTATCGGCAACAACCGTGTTCGTGCTGCCATCGCAACGTGGATTGAGGACCACGGGTTCGATTTGGTTACGGCTATTCACCCTGCGGCACTAATCGGCAGGGAGGTCAGCATCGGTTGCGGTACTGTCGTCATGGCCGGCGCCATAATAAATCCTGCTACGCATATCGGGCGTAATGTCATTGTCAATACCCGCGCATCCATCGACCACGACTGCATTGTTGGTGATAATGTCCACATTGCGCCGGGAACCACATTGTGTGGCACGGTAACGGTCGGATCCGGTTGTCTCATATGTGCCGGAGCCACGATAATCCCCAATCTGACTATTGGTGCGGACTCAATCGTCGGCGCCGGCAGTACCGTAATACGAGACCTGCCGGACCGAATAACAGCTGTCGGCAGTCCCGCGCGGATAATTTCCCAGGAGTAAAAAGTATATGAAAGCTTTAATAAACGGTGAAACACCGCTTCGCGTAACTCCGTTCGCCCCCTGGCCATTTTTCGAACAAGACGAAATAAGCGCCGCCACTCTCCCCCTTACCACCGGCAAGGTCAATTACTGGACCGGAACCGAAGGCAGGGATTTCGAAAAGGAATTTGCCGCATATACCGGCTGCAATCATGCCATTGCCCTGACGAACGGTACAGTAGCCCTGGAACTGGCACTTTATGCCCTTGGGATAGGATCCGGTGATGAGGTAATCGTTACCAGCCGTACTTTTATTGCATCGGCAAGCGCAGCCGTTATGCGTGGAGCGATTCCGGTTATGGCCGACGTGGATCCGAAAAGCCAGAACATTACCGCAGATACTATCAAGAGTGTACTTACTCCGAAAACAAAAGCGATCATCTGTGTTCATCTTGCCGGATGGCCCTGTGACATGGATCCGATCATGGTGCTGGCAAAAGAGCGGGGACTCAAGGTCATTGAGGACTGCGCGCAGTGCCACGGGGCAACCTACAAGGGGCGACCGGTTGGTTCGCTGGGTGATGTGGCAGCGTTCTCCTTCTGTCAGGACAAGATCATGACTACCGGCGGTGAAGGTGGCATGCTCACCACCAATGACGAAGAAATCTGGCGCAAGGCATGGGAATTCAAAGACCATGGCAAGAGCTGGGATGCGGTTTACAACCGTGAACATCCCCAGGGTTTTCGCTGGCTGCACGAGTCGTTTGGAACCAACTGGCGACTTACCGAGATTCAGTCGGCTATAGGAAGGTTACAACTTCGCAAGCTTCCACAGTGGACCAAAAGGCGAAGAGACAACGCCGCCATATTAACTCAAGTCTTTTCCAATATCTCAGCGTTCCGCGTCACCATTCCTCCTGAAGATATTGGACATGCCTATTACAAATATTACGTTTTTGTCCGGCCGGAGTTGCTCAGAGCCGAATGGAGCCGCGACCGGATTATGGCAGCAGTCAATGCCGAAGGCATTCCCTGCTTCAGCGGCAGTTGCAGCGAGATCTATCTGGAAAAGGCCTTTGATGGTATACGGCCAGAAGAGCGTTTGCCGGTGGCAAAAGAGCTGGGTGAGACAAGCCTTATGTTTCTTGTGCACCCCACACTGAATGCCGCGGATATGGAAGACACTTGCCGGGCAGTAGAGAAGGTTATGCGTGTGGCAATGCGATGACGCTCGCGAAATGTGAAGTTGTGACGCACTGAGAATCAACCGCTGAAAACCGTCTCACGCAAAGTCGCGAAGACGCAAAGAAATGCACGGTTCATAGACGGCACAGGCGCCTTTTCATGCGGAATCTGGTTCATTGCGCCGGGTTTACATCCAGCAAGTTTGTGTTATATTAACGACCATATTCATGAAGCTTTCAGCCGGTACCGCCCTGAGGGGTTTCCGGCTTTTTTCGTGAGTCCCTGAGGCGTTTTTGGGTGGCTATTGTCCGGGCATTTCGGCCCGGCTAGGAGGATGGTTTATGCAGCTTATTAAAAAACTTATGGAAAAACGGAATTTTATCCTGGTCTTGTTTAAAGTTTGTCTTGTTTCCCTTTCCTTTCTTTTTGCCTTTCTGTTGTGCTACGACCTTCATGCCGTTGCCGCTGACTGGGATCTGTTCGGCCGGCTGTTTTTGCCTTTGCTGCTCGTAAAACTGCTTGTTTTCTGGCGGATGGGGCTGGGTCACGGCTGGTGGCGTTACGTCTCCATACCAGATGTGGTGACGCTTTTTTTCGCGAATCTGGTCGCTTCCGCCATTGTTCTTCTTTATGTTGTATTTATCCATGGAATTGAAGGCGTGCCCCGTTCGTTGATTCTCCTGGACGCCATGATCTGTTTCCTCCTTAGTTGCGGTGTCCGTCTCCTGACCAGGGCATGGAGGGAAAACTATCTGCCCATGGGACCCGATGCGCGTTGCGATGGAAAAAGGGTCCTGATAGTTGGAGCGGGTTCAGCGGGCCAGATGATCGTCAAGGAGATGAGGGTCAATCCTTCACTTTCTCTAAGGGTAGTCGGATTCGTGGATGACGATCCTGACAAGCAGGGACAGCGTTTCCAGGGTGTGCCGGTGCTGGGCGCCCACAAGGAACTCCCCGCCATCTGCCGTGATAATTCGGTAGAAGAGGTTATCATCGCCATACCCTCGGCGACCGGAAAGGAGCTGAAGCGCATTGTCGAGAGTTGCAGCAGCGCGAAAATCAAATTTCGTACATTGCCCAGCGTAGGCGAGCTGATTGACGGCACGGTGACGATTCAGCAGATAAAAGACGTGGACCTGGAGGACCTTCTGGGCCGTGAACCGATCTCACTTGATGTTGAGGGTATAAAAAACTATCTGCGGGGGAAGACTATTCTGGTCACCGGAGCGGCCGGGAGCATCGGCAGCGAGATATGCCGTCAGATCGCCAGGTTTGGCCCGGCCCTTATCATCCTGTTCGACAAGGCCGAAACCCCTCTGTTTTTTATAGAGCGAGAACTCAGGGAGCGCTTTCCGGATATCCCGCTGATACCTCTTGTGGGCGACCTCCGGCACAGGGCCCATACCGTTTCCGTATTCGATGATCATCAGCCCGAGGTTGTATTTCATGCCGCCGCCTATAAGCATGTGCCCCTGATGGAGGTGAATCCGGAAGCGGCGGCCAACAACAATGTCCGCGGCACCAAGATTCTCGCGGATGCGGCCCATTCCCATGGTGTCCGGAATTTCGTTATGATATCGACGGACAAGGCCGTGAATCCCACCAATGTCATGGGCGCATCCAAGCGGGCGGCGGAGTTGTATGTGCAGAACCTGGCCAGATTCAGCAAGACCCACTTCGTTACCGTCCGATTTGGCAACGTGCTGGGCAGCAATGGGAGCGTGATTCCCATCTTCAGGGAACAGATTAAGAAGGGCGGTCCCTTGACGGTCACCCACAAGGATGTGATCCGCTATTTCATGACCATACCCGAGGCATCGCAATTGGTGCTTCAGGCGGGCAGCATGGGCAGAGGTGGGGAGATATTCCTTCTTGACATGGGAGAACCGGTAAAAATCGTTAAGCTTGCGGAGGAGATGATCCGCCTTTCCGGACTCAAGCCGTACGAAGATATCGACATAATATTCACTGGTCTGCGGCCGGGCGAAAAACTTTTCGAGGAACTCCTCTTGGCCGGCGAGGGGATCAAGGCAACGAATCATGAGAAGATAATGGTGGCACGGGCGGAACATTGCGACTGGAACGTTCTGAACCTTCGTATAGAGGAGTTGTACGAGGCCACCTGCTTGCTTGATCCGGAAAAGATACTCGATGTCCTTAAGGAAATTGTGCCGGAATTCCGTTGCCAGAGAAACACCGCGGGTGTCCAGCCGAAGAAAGCCGCCGTGATGTCCGTCCCCAGCTCATCCAATCTCCCTGCTTCGACCGGGCAGGGGATGTGTACCCTGCATCCCGTATGATAATCCTTGTGTCCCCACATGCCCCCGGCGCCTGAATTTCCAGGAGTGACGGGGTCATGTGGTGGAAACAAGCGAGCTTTCCCATCTCCCCGGTTGACGCACATTCCCCAGATAGACTATAGTCACACCGGC
>CAZFCG010000123.1:5580-6382 GCA_964517595.1 uncultured Geobacter sp.
GTCATCCAATCTCCCTGCTTCGACCGTACCGGGGATATACAGCCTTCATACCGTATGATCATCCTTGTGTCTTCACGTGTCCCCGGCGCCTGAATATCCAGGCGTGACGTGGACATGTGAAGACACAAGCCAGCCTTCCCATCTCCCCGGTTGACGCACATTCCCCAGATAGACTATAGTCACACCGGCAATGAAATAATGAAGCAGGGAGTGTCTGTCATGAAAAGGAAATTCCTTTCCCCGTGGGGTGTTCTGTTTTTTGTCCTTCTGGGATTCTCGTCTCCTTCAGGCGCCTGGACAATCGCGTCCAACAACGTCCCCCTGGACAGTCCGGTTTACCAGTGGCTGGAGAAACTGGGAGGATTCGGGCTTATCTCATCGGATGTCAAGGGCATTCGTCCATTTGCCCGCGCCGAGGCTGCCAGGCTTTTCCTTGAGGCTGAAGAAAATCTGGCGAAAAGCCCTGAGGCGTCCGGAAACCCCTTTGTGCGGGAAATCATGTCCAATCTCAGGCATGCCCTGCAACGGGAGGCTGGGCTGTACCGCAAGCCTCAAGATGCCCCTGCCTTTGATTATCTGCTCCTGTCTTCGGCGCGGGCCCGTTATGTCTATCTTGACGGTGTGCCCAGGAGCTATGAGCGGGCGGTGCACGATCCGGGCAATGACGGTGTTTTTGGTATAGGGCACGGTCTCCGTCCGCAGAATCCATACCCTTCTCCCGTCCGGCAGCACGGAACGGAAGGTACTCCTCTCCTGGAGAACAACGAGGGTGTCGTCTATCGCCGCGGCTCCAACGCGGACC
>CAZFCG010000124.1:0-6231 GCA_964517595.1 uncultured Geobacter sp.
GCTGAGCATACCGTAAAACGTATGCCCAAGGGGGGCCTTACATAGTATCCAGAAGGCCCTCAGTTACCTGCGAAGTCCATCCAACGGTTCCAGGCAAGCATTCCTACCCCATTCACCTGATGCATGCATACAATGCCGCAGCTGACCTCCGTTCGCTTTGCCGTGGACTGAAAATTGATGGTGCGTACCGCGCGATCCTAAGAGAGCTTGTCGTAAATAACGTTCCGAATCAGTTGCGGATGATACAGAGAAGGGCAAAGACGAGACCTGTGATAAAGAACCCGGCGGAAAGGACGATTCCGATTATGTAACCGACGCTTCGGGCGAGATGATTCCGCATGAAGACGATCCGCTCCCGTGGGTCCGGGGCGTTCGCGTCGGCAAGCCCACTGATCCTGAGGAAATAGAGGCCGGGCCTCGGGATCTCGTAGACCTTCAGTTCCATTCTCACCGTGGAGAACCCCGACGTTCTAGAACGGAAGAGGGCGGGTCGCCCGGAAACGACGGCGCCGTCACCGGCGCTCAACTCATACCCAAGCCGTGCGAAACGGCGGGTGAACAGCGGTCCTTCGATGCAGAGGACCACCCTCCCCGCATCCGGGAATTCCACCTCCTGCTCCGCCACCAGCGGTATGCTGACGATGAGCGATTGCCGCACCAGGAGGATGACGCCTCGGATGAAGAACCCGAGCAGGATAGCGGAAAGACAAGAGACGGCAAGGAACAGCCACATCATCTGCCGGCCAAAGAAAGATACGGAATCCATCTGCCCACCCCTCCCTCACGCACGTCGTCTCTCATTCTGTTGACGTGCACGGTTTCTCATCTGCCGATAGTATACCAAGTCATCCGGATGTAGCTAGCTGGGCAAAATAAGGGACGCTCACCGGTTTATGATGTTTAAATACGGGAAGTGTCAAGGATTATTCAGATTATTCCGGATTATTCGGATTATTTTTCCCCTCTCCCTGAACCTTCCCCATCAGGGAAGAGGGGACTTCTTTGAGACTTGCTTGAGACTCAGGGTATAATTAGTTACAAAACATGGGGCAAGCGGTCTGTGGGCGGATGTATCCCGAACAGCTCATCCCCGGATGCGGGATGGTAAAGAGGAGGACGCCATGAAAACGTACGAGAATGTAAGTGGAGAATCGTATATCACAGCCTACGAAAACGGCGAAGACTCCATCACGATCAAGTACATGGATGGATCGGTCTATCTGTTCACCTACCAGGGAGCGGGAAGCGCCAATGTGGAGCAGATGAAGAAATATGCGCTCTTCGGGCATGGATTGAACGGGTTCATCAGCAGATTCGTGGGCAAGGATCGCGGCAAGAAGCTCAACTAGGCGGTTTCTGACCATCGTACACTCGATTTACCGATCTTGATCGGCGTCACGTGCTTCCGGCGGAAGCGGGACGCCGATCAGGCCCTTTCTCCTGTTAAAGTCTTTTTACTTCCAGCCGAATAACAAGAATATGGGATTGGCTCGCAAGCGGCGTCTGAAAGACTTGTCTGTGCATTCTATTAATGAGACCGCGATGTTCAGGTTCGTGGTATAAATTAACCGATTCAACGCCAATGGTGTAAAGACGGGAGGACAGCATTCATCTGAGGAACAGGGGAAGGTCGATAGTTTTTTTCATGGTTTGGCTCTTGATGGCGGGTCTGTTGCTGCTGGGCTCCGCTTCCGCGGGGCTGGCCGATGAGCTGGGCGAGCACATCCTCACGTCGATCCTGAAGGGGGAAAAGGCCTCGGACGCGGCCCTGCTCCTCATGACGCGGGATCTGAAATGGTACGAGCGGAATATGGGCCGCCTTCCCGAGGCCCTGCAAAACCGTGTGCAGCAGATCCGCGTGAATATTGCCGGAGAGTCGGCCCAGATGGCCGCCAGGTCACTGAACGAGGCTGAGTCGGTGTTTGTTGCGACCGGGAGCTGGGGGCAGGGCCGTGACGCCGACATCCTCTATCTGGGGAAGAACGGAGACAGCGCCGCATCGGCAATAGAGTCCGGTTTCGACGCTGTCACCGAGGAGATACTGAGGAATGCGGAAAAGGACCCAATCATCGGAAAATTCACCGGTGAAATCCCGAAAAAGCTCTCCGCTGGAAGCCTGGCGGTGTGCACCACGGAACTGCCGGACTACGGGTATCGCAACCTGCGGGACGCCTACAAAAAGGCCAAGGATGCCCTGGCCCGCGGCGAGTCCAGGGACGATATCGTTCGCATGTTCCGGGATGAGGTGAAGAACGCCATGACCAGCAACGTGAGGGCCCATTTCGCGGCGGCCTCCAATCCTGACTACTATGGCGGCGCCAGCGGCCAGGAGTGGTTCAGGAAGAACTACCTGGACGACCCGGGCAGGACCCGCCGCTTGGTCCGCAACGCCGACGGCCAGTGGACCCTGCAACCGGGCGGCATCCAGGCCCTGCCGGACGAAATCGTGGAGCGCATCGGTTTCGGAGGTCTGGGTGGCGGGAAGGTCAAATTCACCAAGATCGCGTCAGACTATTCCATGTTCTTCACCCATATGGGCGGCGGACCTTCGGACAACGCCAAGTACGCCATGCGCGTCTGGAAGGACCTGGGCCTGAACGCCATCCAGGACCTTTCCGACGAGGAGCTGAAGGTCCTGGCAGCGGCCAAGGCGGTCAGCAACAATCCGTCCCGCGCCTCACAGATACTGGCGGACCTGGGCATGGGGAACGTGGATGACTTCAACCGCGGCATAGGAAACATGCTGTTACGCTGGACCGAGTCCCAGCTGATGAGGGATATGGAGCGCATCGTCGGCGAACTGGGCGCCGCTTCGGCCCGCTCCCTGGACGACATCGAGAGGATCATGCGCGAGGCCAGGGGGAGCATGGACCTGAACGAGGTGGTGGCCGGCCTGAACAAGCTGAAGTCCGCGCCCGACGGCAAGGCGTTGCAGGCCCGATTGCTGGACAGGCTGAAGGCGAAATTCGGCGATTCCGACGCCGGAAAGGCCGCCCTGCGCTTTGTCCTGAAAAACCTGGGACTGATGGACGAGGGGGGTGAACTCACCGGCCGCATCCTGAAGATGCTGGCGAAGATGGGCCGGGTGAACAAGGCGGAGCTGGAAGCCTTCGAGGCCGGCGGCGAGCTTTCCGAGACGCTGCGGGGCCGGGTGAACCGGGTGAAAAAGGAGCTCATCGCCCTGAACGCGGGAAGCATGGTGAGCCTGGACGAGGCCCTTGATCTGGAAGGGCTGATGGAGGACTGGCGCCGCTCCCAGCCCGGAGCGATCCTCCAGTCGCCCGACGACGAGCTGCGAAAGCTGCTGAAGGAGATGAGGGAGGCGCCGGACGGAGACCTGAAGAAGATCGGCTGGCTGGACGAGGAGATCGCCATCCAGAACAAGATCAGGGCCGGCATGAGCCAGCAGGAACAGATGGTGAAGATGAAGGGCTTCTGCGCCAGGGCGCAGGCGCGCGTCGCCAAGGGGGGCGGGACCCTGCGCCAGCTCCAGTCCAAGGTGCGGGACCTGATGTTCAGCCCGGCCTACACGAAGCTGGGCGACCCATCCATGAGCGTCGGCGCCTTTGACGCTATCGTTGGCGTGGCCTCGGCCCTCTACCAGTCCTACGACATACTGAACGGACCGGCCATGAGCCCGGAAGACGAGGCCCTGGCCCTGGAAAACGCCTGGGTCACCTCCATACCGATTGTGGGAGACTTTGCCCAGGGTCTCATATCGGGAGGCCAGGCCTACTACGAAGGAGACAGATCCAAGGCCCTGGATGCGGGGCTGTGGGTCACTATCGGTATTATGGGGTGCGTGCCCGGCGGCCAGCTCCCGGCGGTGGTGACTGGCATCGTGATGGCCACGAAACCGATTGCGACGGCAGCCTATGAGGCCCGCCAGGCCCAGAACCTGATCCAGGCATGGGTGGAATCGGGCATCTGGACCGACACGAAGCCCAAGGAGTTGCAGGGGCTCTTCGACCGGCAGGGATTGCGCCATCCGCTCACCTATGAATGGCTCCTTACGGACAAGGCGAACGTGGCCTATTCGTCCACGAAATTCGGCGACGCCACCATCAACGACTCCATACGCGATTACGCGGAAAAGAACGTGATGCCCCAATTTCCCTCCGTAAAGGCGCTGCGGGATGCGCTGAAAAGCGTCTATCCGGACTTCAACGACAAGGAGTGGGACGACGAGTTCCTGGTAAAGATCAAGATCGATGCCCGCGGCGGCAAGGGGAGCAAGATCCTGTTCCATTCCTACAACCGTGTCAGGACCGCGGCCCTGAACCAGACCATATCCCATCTGAAGAAATGGGCGGAAGACGAGCTGCGCGCCGCCAGGGATTATGATTCAGAGGTGGCGCGGTTGCGCGATGAACTGAAAAAACTGGAAGGCGAGCTGAAAACAACCAACCTGGTAAGCAACGCCGACGCCTCGGTGGAGGCGTATTCGCGCGTCATCAAGAATGTGTGGGAGCAGGAGAGCCTTCCCCTGTCGAAGATGCGCATCTATGAACACTACGTAAAGACCTACAGCGAGATAGCGGGCAAGCTGCGCCGCGTCACCGACCTGATGAACGAGGCGTCCGCGCCGTATATCCCGGCCAGCTGGCATCTGACCGGCTATCCGGAGTTCGACAAGGGGCGCATCTCCAGGATGCTCGCCATGATGGAGGCGGGAAGAAAGGGGATCATCGAGCAACTCGAGATCTACCTGAAGGAGATGGGGTATGAGGAGACCAGGTACGACAAGAACAACGAATGCCACAAGAAGTTCTTCGATCTCCTGGCGCCGCTCCGTTACAAGGTGGCCTTTATCGAGAATCTCATCGAGTATTACCGGCAGCTGGCCGGAGGCACGTCGGCGTGGGGCGGCGCCTATGAGGCGGCCCAGAGGCGTTACTCCGAGGCCCGCGACCGGGCGGCCCGCGCTCCTGACTTTTCGGTGCGGGCCGCCATGGAAAACGCCGCCATGCGGGATGCGTTCATGACCTTCGTATTCTCTATTCCCTATGGCCTCGCGTCCGGTGAGGCGGCACTCTACAGCAGCACTGCCAGGGACTTCGAGTTGCGGCTGATTGGCGCGCAAAAGGACTTCGATCTGGCGAAAGGGAATGGTGGGACGGCCTATCGCGCCCTTCAGTCATGCCTGGTGGGAGAATTGAGGATAGAGCTGCAACTCTCCAACCCGATGCCGGAGAAGGACGAGGAGGTGACGGCCGTCGCGAAGTTGGTGGAAGGGGCCGTTCACAAGGACATGATATGGGACTGGCGCTTTGAGGGGGGAGTGAAGAAAAAGGAGATCAGCGTTAACAGGGCGACTTTCACGGCGGCCGGCAGGGGGAGGATTGCCGTTCGACTGTATGACTGGTATAACCCGTCCACTGGCAAGTTCGGCAAGCTCCTGAAAGAGGCGTCGGCTGACGTGGCGCCCAGGGATACGGCGGAGTTGACCCTTGTCGTCTCCGGCCCTTCGGAGACGGAGACCGGCAAGAAGGTGACCTACTACCTGTCGGTCTCGTCAGCAGACCCGTCGGCCAGAGATCTGCTTGCCAGGTCGCGCATCCAGTGGCTGGTCAACGGCTATCCGGCCGGCGGAAGCGACAGCTCGCTTTCCTTCTCTCCCGATGCGCCGGGCGTGTATACCGTCTCCGCGGTAGCGGTGACCGATTCGAAGGCCGGCAGAAAGACGGTAGGGTCCTCATCCCAGGCGCGGCTGGTCGTTAAGGCGCCGAAGAAGGATGACCAGAAAAAGGATGATCAGAAAAAGGATGACCAGAAGAAGCCAGATGACGGCGCGACCACAGGGACGGACGTGAAAAAGCAGCCGCCGTCCTGCTCCTACGAGTATTCCGAATGGGGTGAGTGCAGCCGGGCGACGAAGAAGCAGACAAGGACGGTAACCCTCAGAAAACCGGCAGGTTGTGTTGATAAATATAAACCGTCGCTTGAACAGGGCTGCACCCCTCCTCCCACCGAGGAGGACAAGAGGAATCAGTACTTCAACTGCCTCTGCCGCTGTTCCTCCGGATGGGCCGGCCACATTGGCGTCTGGTACGACCCCGAGGGCAAATCTATTCCCGAATGCAAGAGCAGCGGCCCCTGTTTCGGCGGCGCAGGCGCCTTCGGATGTACCAGACGCCACTATTTCGCCGGGCCCGGTGACTGCGCCAAGGGCTGCTGGGAGGGCGCCTTCGGCAAGGGGACCTATGATGCGAAAAAGGCGGACGACCTGAG
>CAZFCG010000125.1:0-6070 GCA_964517595.1 uncultured Geobacter sp.
CACCAGCTCTATCAGCATAAACAACCAAAACTGCTAATGGAAAATCTGGGTTTAATTAACATCAATGTCAAAGATTCTAATTTTACCCAAAATAAAGCCAACCTTTTTCGCCACAACTGACACTTCCTGCTTTAAATATACGATATCATAAGAAAAACCGGGGTACTCACCGTATTATCTTATTAGATATATGGTAATTTGGAAAAATACTGGGAAATGTCCCAAATTTCCCTGGAGGCTTCCACTTCAACTCTTACTTATGCATTCAAACACTCCCCGTATTACCTCATTGAATCTATGGTAATCTGGTAAAAACTGGTGAGTGTCCCTTGTTTTTCATCTGACCCAGGTTATGGAGAAAAGATTCTTCCCATTATCAGCGGTAACCAAGCGCATAAGCGACCTGCTGGAACCCGCCATCAACAAGCAGTTCTGGGTGAAAGCAGAAATTGCCACAGCTCGTGCGTGGTGGTGCCTTTTACTGTGACTTGGTCGAAACAGATCCAAGTGGCAAGGTCATTGCCAAGATGACGGCAACCGACGATATGGTCCCTCACCGGTACGGGATCGCCCTTGACCTGGAGAAAAAAGTTTCAACCAGCCGGCTGCCGGATCCGGAGAACCGCTACAGGAATGAAGTTCCGCAGAAGATTGTCGAGATTTTTGAAAAACACGGCTTTGTCTGGGGGGGAAGGTGGTACCACTACGATACCGGGCACTTCGAGTACCGGCCCGAGATGTTCGACCGGGTGCAGTGAGTCATGAAGGGCTCTCCACTGAACAGCATGTTTCTTGCCTGGAAAACGATCGCTCCGCGGAATCGGGAATTGATGCCGCGCGCACTGGGGATACCCCTAGGACTTCGGTATCCCTTTCTGTTTCTTCGCCTGTTTTGCCGCATACATAGCTTCGTCTGCATGATTCAACAAGTCCTGGCAGGATAGCTCGTTCTCACCATGATAGGTCGATACACCTATGCTGATCGAAACTCTTGTGCCGCTTAACTGTTGAATTGACAGTTCGCCGATCTTTTTTTCCAGCCTTTTCGCAAAATTGACGGCCCCCCGCCTTGAAGTGTTCGGCAGCAAGACAGCAAACTCATCTCCCCCATACCGTGCGGCAATGTCACTTTTTCGAAGTATCTTGGTAATCAGTCTTCCAATCTGCTTTAACACAACATCACCCGTAACATGCCCTAAACAGTCATTGATGTGCTTGAAACAATCGATATCCACGAAGACGCAGGACAATGGCATGGCATAACGTTGGGCTCTGGAGAACTCTTCCTCAAGACGTATATGGAAATGTTGGTGGTTATGGAGTCCCGTCAAACCGTCTCTAAACGCCAGTTCTTCGAGCGTTCTCCTCTGTGAATGTATCGCCTCGAAAATAACCGCATTTTCAAGCGCGTTTCCGGAAATGTTCGCGACCAGCTGACACAGCTTGAAAATCCTGGGTGAAACCCACGCCTTAATCGGGGATGCGGTCCTCAGAAAAAAAGTTCCGATGACGTTTTGCTTCTTGATAATGGGAGTCACAAAGATGGAATGATCAGAAAGTCCCTGGATTTTGTCCCTCACGGAGTCCATAAGAGAGTCTTTGCGGATATCCTGCACAACGACAGGTCTCTGGGTAGTTAAGGCTCTTTCAATTTCCGGATATTTTTCCAGATCGATTTTTATCTCCCGGTTGTCGGGAAGATCGCTGCTTGCCTTGACGATCAGCTCGCCGCTATCGTTCAGGGCGATGATTGAGAAACGTGAAACATCAATAGTCGCAACCATTTTTTCAACAATAATCGTGAGAATTCTTTTCGGGTTTCTCGTGACGGAAATGATTTCTGATAATTCCAGAAGCATCAACAGGTCTTTTTTTTCAAGATCGGCATAATAGTCTTTGGTACGAAGGTGAGTATCTATTCTGGCGCGTAATTCACTCCCGCAGATGGGTTTTGTCACGTAGTCATCAGCCCCGGCATGTAAACCGTTGATGATTTCTTCCTTCTGGCTGCAAGAGCAAAGGAGGATCAATGGAATATACTTCGTTGCGATGTTTTCCTTCAATAGCGAACAAATTTCCGCACCGTTACCTTCAGGCATATCTATGTCAAGCAGGATCAGGTCCAGAGGTTGGTGCTGAGCAAGAACGATCGCTTCCGCGCCGCTTGCCGCGGCAAAGACATGGTAAACCCTATCCAGGTTGTCATCTAAGAAGGTCCTGGAAAAAGACTCATGTTCGATGATGAGAATATGTTTCATTAAATGATTACCAGTGTGAAATGCTAAAAAATGTCCGTTGGGGTTGCGTAAAATACTCTTTACTACAGAATTATAAACATATTCTACGGTTGTCAAATTGATATCAGCAGAGCGAGAATCGGGAGCTCTATTCCCGGTGAAAGCCGCTCCTGTTCTCGATAATGAAAAAGGCCATACCCTTTTCGGATATGGCCTTTCGTTTTTGGCTCCCCGGCTCGGATGGATCCGGGAATATATTTCACCTGAAAATGGCAGTCTCACGCAAAGCCGCAAAGAACGCGAAGGAAAATTAAGAACTTGTCAAATGAGACCGTTCACCTGACCGGTGATACCAGCTTGTTCCGCATCTATTTGAATTTCTTTGCGTCTTCGCGTGATCAAATGCAGTATCTCGGTCATAAACAATCAATAAACCTTATTTGAGGTAAGCCATTGATAAGGAATCACCCCTTCTGTTCTCGTACCGCCTTCAGAATCTCCATGCCGTGCAGTTCCGAGACTTCGAAAAAGGAAACATCCGGCTCATGCCGGGAAAGTTCCATCGCCCCCAGCAGCCGCACATAGATTTCCGAGCGTATGTGACGCATGAAGGATTCCCACGATTGCCACTGCTCCAGGAAAAGGACCTCGCCTTCTTCCCCTTCCACCTCGCAGATGCGGCAATCAAAGCATCCGCTTACAGCCTGCACAGGTCCCCTGATGGAGCGAAGGATGGAGAGGACTTCTTCCCGCTTCTCGGGGGCCGCCGGGCTCCGGCTTCGGGGCCCAGCCGCCGTTGCCGCCGGGCCGGAGAAATTGTTCGGCTGCCGTCATAACCTGCGGCGACGACAAGGGAAATAGCGAAAAACGCGAACAAGGGCATTACGGTTGTTCTCTTCATGTCCGCGCCTTCTTGAACGGACCCGGTTCCCCGTGGTCTTTTCCGAACCTACCGGCCTCTTTGGACGTCCCCCTGGGCCTTCTCTACCCGCCTCCGGCATCTCCGGCATTTCCTTCATGGAGGATCATCTGGATACTGCCCAGGAGCTGCTCCGCGGTAAACGGTTTCGGTACGAAACCTGCTCTATCGCCGCGAAGCGCCACATCATTCTTGTATCCGGAGATGTACAGCACCGGCAGATCGGTTTTTTTCATCAGGAGCCGCCCATACAGTTCCGGCCCGGTCATTTCCGGCATTACCACATCCGTAATCAGCAGGTCGATGGTACCCGGGTGGGAGCCGGCGATTTCCAGGGCCGTGCTCGGAAGCGCCGCTGTCAAGACCGTGTAGCCATACATCTCCAGGTACCCCTCCGCCATTTCCAGGATCATTTCATTGTCGTCCACAAACAGGATTGTCTTTTCATGGGGGACGTGCAGGCGCAAATCAACATTCTGTCGGGCTGCGGCCCCGGCTGCGGCGGCATTCTCCGGGAAGTACAGGCTGAACGTCGTTCCTTCCCCCACGACGCTGCGCACCATAATGTGGCCGCCATGCTGCCTGATGATGCCGAAGGTCGTCGCAAGGCCGAGGCCGGTACCGCGGCCCGCCGGTTTGGTCGTGTAGAACGGCTCGAAGATATGCCGCACCACCTCCTCCGGTATGCCGCAACCGTCATCGGAAAACTCCAGGAGAACATAGGCGCCAGGCTTGACTCCGGGATTGCGCTTGGCATATTCGTCATCGAAAATGACGTGGCCGGTCGTGATGGTAATGGCGCCATTGCCGGCAATGGCATCCTGGGCATTGACCGTCAGGTTGAGCAGCACCTGCTCTATCTGCCCCTGATCGGCCAGGATTTGCGCGCCGTCGGGTGCCAGCCGGATGTGGCAGGAGATGTTGGCGCGGATGGTATGCCGGATAATGTCCTTGAAGGACTCGATCACCCGGTTGAGATCGAGGTTGGCCATGGCAAGGTTCTGCTTGCGGCTGAGCGACAGCAGCTTCTGCACCAGATCCCGTGACTTCATGGCGGCGGCAATGATGCGGTCGATTTTCGGTTGGCAGAGATGTCCCTCGCCAAGAATGGCCCTGACTATTTCCGCATACCCCATGATGGGAGTTAGAAGATTATTGAAGTCATGGGCGATGCCTCCTGCCAGTTGCCCGACTGCCTCCATCTTCTGCATCTGTCGGACATGCTCTTCCAGGGCGTTGCGCCGTTCGTTGTCACGGGCCCAGCTGATGGCGATGCCGGCCAAGTGAGCCGCCGACTCGATCAGGGCGATTTCGTTGCTGCCCGGTTCACGGGGTTCCCGATGGTAGGTGGCAAAGGTGCCCAGCAACTCCCCCTCGGGCGACAGGACCGGCTCGGACCAGCAGGAGCGCAATCCGGCCTGCACGGCGGGCTCGAAACCCTTCCAGTAGGGGTGCCCGGCGATATCCTCGACAATCACCCGTTTTTTCAGGAACGCCGCCGTTCCGCACGATCCCTTTCCCTCCTTGATCCTCAAGCCGTTGACCGCCGCATTGTAAAAGTCGGGCAGACTGGGAGCGGCGCCGTGATGCAGGCGGGTGCAGTCGTCATTGGCAACGAGAATGGAACAGAGAGCACCGGGGCTGTTCTGCTCGACAAAGGTGACGATAGCGTCGAGCAGGCTGGGGAGCGCCGCGCCTGAAGCCATTTTCTCCAGGATAGCCAGGCGGGTCTGCTCCCGGAACTCCACCTGTTTGCGCTCGGAAATATCCCGCCAGATGACATGCAGCACCCATTTCCCGCCCAGGGACATGGGGGTGAGGGAAACTTCAACCGGCAGTTCGGAGCCGTCCGCCTTAAGGTGCAGCCACTCAAACCGGTGGCTCCTTTCGGCAAAAGTATGGGCTATCAAGTCCCGGGCCTTTTCCACGGAGGGGGTTCCATCGGGCTGCAGTTCCGGTGAAAGCTCCTCCAGCGACCGCGGGACAATACCCTGCTTGCCGTCGCACTCCAGCATCCGCACCGCGGCGGCATTGCAGTCAATGAACCGGCCGCCATCAAGGATCAGAAAGGCGTCACCGGATTGCTCGAAAAAACTTCTGAACCGGCTTTCGCTCTCCGGGAACGCGTGCTCCGCACCCGTCTGCCCGGTACCGTCGAAAGCGGTGCTCGGCACGGAGTCTTCACCATCCCTATTGTCGTTCTGCATAAAAGATCTCTCCCGGTCCATTTGCTGAACAGCACAACATCTATCTTCCATTGACAGGACGAACTGCTCGTTCAGCGATGAGTATACCCGCTTTTACGCTGTTCAGAGTGGTGAAGCAATTAAATTTTGCTTTTGCGACGCCGGTCATGGTTTCTCGCTTTTACTTTCCCCTTCGTTCCAGGTAAATAAGAGCGCACCCTGGTGTTCCGCGATTTCTAACTGGTGTCCATCCGGAAAATCCGGATGAGACACTAGCAGTTTCCAATTCGGAAACGAGGATTTTTTCGTCGTGGCAAGGAAATCAAGGGATTGGAAGACATCAGTGTCAGGTCTCCACCTATGACAATGTCACAGGTGGAGACCTGACACCTCTATTTTTCACCTCTATTTTTCATCAACATCCACGGTACCTTTTACTACCTCTGTTGTCTCCTGGACGGTTGCAGCCGCTATATCGTCCATTGGGAGATCCGGGAAAGGATGACCGAGGCGGACGTGGAAATCGTTCTTCAACGCGCCAAGGAGAAATTTCCCGATGCTTACACCCCGGATCATTTCCGATAACGGGCCGCAGTTCATTGCCAAGAATTTCAAAGAGTTCATTCGCATATCGGGGATGACCCATGTTAAAACTTCGCCGTTCTATCCGCAGTCGAACGGCAAGCTGGAAAGGTTTCACCAGACTATCAAGGACGAATGCATCCGCC
>CAZFCG010000126.1:0-5940 GCA_964517595.1 uncultured Geobacter sp.
CTCACTGGGCTTGACGCTCCCGAGGGCGCCATGGTGGTTATGGACCGCGGTATTGAGCAGGTCCAGCAACTTGCCTTCCCGTACCCCCATGCCGCGCAATCTCCTGATCTCGGGAGACGCCGCGTCAATGGAGGCCACCTCGGCGGTTTCCCCCACATACATCTCGTTCACCGGAATCGTCAATATGTACCCCCCCCTGATACTGATTCGGCATTACATGCGACATGACATCTCCCGCACGACGCGGCCGGCGCAATCCGCCGCAACCGGCTACGCCGCGCGGGCTGTTCATTCAGGCTAACCGCCGCGTTTTCCGCGGCAGGAATTACCGCACCCTGAGCAGTGTCCCCTGTTTTTCCATATGGAACGGCAAAGCAGGAAGACCGCTCCCACGATGATTGCCGTTGCGAGAAGTATGTCGGCGCCGCCCATGACTCACCCCCCCAGACCCAGGAGGCGCCCCCCCTGATAGATAATGAGCGCCATGCCCCATGCCAGGGTTGTCTGGTAGAGGAACGCCAGACCGGCCCACTTCCACGTGCCGAACTCCTGGCGCATGGCAATGCCGACGATGACGCACGGCATGTACAGCAGCACGAACACCATGAAGGCATAGGCGGACAGGGGCGTAAATGAAACTCGCACCGCCTCTTTCAGGAAGGACTGCCCTTCCTCTTCTTCGGAGGCCAGGCTGGCCGCTCCGAAGGTGGAGACCACGTTCACCGCCGCGCCCTTCACCGCGCCGCCGAAGGAGACGGCTATCTCCTTCAGGTCCTCGCCCAGGGTAGGCTTCTCCTTTGTCTCTTTCTTTTTCTCCGGCGCATAGATCTCGCCCATGGTGCCCACCACTATCTCCTTGGCGATTACCCCGGTAATGAGCGCCGACGACGCTTCCCATGTGCCGAAGCCCAAGGGCTGGAATATGGGGGCCACGGCGGCGCCGGTCTTGCCCAGCCACGAGTCGCGCTTGTTCTCCACCCCCCACGGCAGGTTCAGCAGGAACCAGACGAGGATCGAAACCGCCAGGATGTAGGTTCCAGCCTTGATCAGGAAGTGCTTGCCCTTTTCCCAGGTATGGATACAGAGACTCCGGAAGGAGGGCATGCGATAGGGAGGAAGCTCCATGATGAACATGGGCGCCTCTCCCCGAAACAGGGTGCGCTTGAAGATGAGACCCATGACGATGGCAAGGACAATCCCCAGCACATACAGGGACCAGATGACGGTCTCGGAATTGCCCGGGAAAAATACCCCCGCGAACAGGACATACACGGGCAGGCGCGCGCCGCACGACATGAGCGGCAGGAGCAGCGCGGTGAGGACCTTGTCCCGCGGGTTTTCCAGGGTCCTGGTGGCGTAGACGCCGGGAACGTTGCAGCCGAAACTGAGAAGCATGGGGATAAAGGACTTGCCGTGCAGGCCGATGGCGTGCATGGCCCTGTCCATGACGAAGGCGGCCCGGGCCATGTACCCGCTCCCCTCCAGGAAGGTAATGAAAAACATCATGGCGAAGATGACCGGCACAAACACCAGCACGAACCCCACGCCGGATATGATGCCGTCGTTCACCAGGGAAACGGTCCAGTCCGGCGCACCCGCCGAACCCAGGATCGCCTCAGCCCAGCGCTTGAAAGGACCGGCTGTCATCCCGTCAATCCAGTCGGCAAAGGGCGTGGACAGGTCGAAGGTAAGTTTGAACATGACCCACATGGCCATCAGAAAGATGGGGATGCCGAGGAAGCGGTTCAGGACAATGCGGTCGATCTTCTCGGTCATCTCCATTTTCCGACGTTCCAGCTTTTTCAACACCTCCCGGGTCAGTCCGGCCGCCAGGGAATAACGCACATCCGCCATGAGCGCTTCCATGTCGTCGCCATGGGCCTTGCGCAGATGGACCAGGGCGGTGTCCGCGGAGAAGTTGGCCGGCACGCCGGCGGTGGAACGAGCCTGTTCGTCCCCTTCCATGAGCTTCAGCAGGAGCCAGCGTCTCGGATACCGCTCCGGCAGCCGGCCGTGACTCTTTTCCAGCTCTTCTCCCAACAGCTCCACCGCGCTCTCCACGTCCTCGCCGTAGTGAAGCTGGTGCGGCTCAACCCCTTTCGCTTTATCCGCAATCTCCACCACCGCGTTCAGCAAGGCGGCCAGGCCGCTCTTCTTAACAGCGGAGGTGGGCGCCACCTTGACGCCGAGCATCATTTCCATACCCGCCACATCGATGCGGTATCCTTTCGCCTCCGCTTCGTCGATGATGTTGAGCGCCATCACCACCGGGATGCCCAGCTCCATGAGCTGCACCGTCAGGTAGAGATTGCGCTCCAGGTTGGTGGCGTCCACCACGTTGATGATCAGATCGGGACGCTCGTTGACCAGGTAGTCGCGGGCGATGATCTCCTCCTGGGTATAGGGGGAAAGAGAGTAGGCGCCTGGCAGGTCCACCAGACGGATATTTCTGCCCCCATGCTCGAAGGTCGCTTCTTTCTTCTCCACCGTGACACCGGCCCAGTTACCCACATGGAGCCTTGCGCCCGCTACGGCGTTGATAAGTGTCGATTTCCCTGAATTGGGGTTGCCGGCCACCGCCACGGTGATGGTCCGTTTCTCCACGGGACGGAGCGCGGCCTTTTGTCCGCTATCGGAAAGCGCGACCTTTTGTTCGCCTGCCTGTACGCTCATGACGCCACCTCTACGCGGATACCCTCAGCCTCGCTCTTGCGCAGCGACAGACTGTAGCTCTTGACCTTCACCTCGATGGGGTCCCCCAGAGGCGCCACCTTCATCACCGACACCTCTTCCCCTACCAGTATCCCCATATCCATCAACCTCCGCCTCAGGGGTCCGACGACCCCGATGGAGGTTATCCTCCCCTTCTGGCCCGGTTTCAACCGCGCGAGATTAGTCATTGTATCCTCCTTACCAGTATCTTCATGGCCATGCCGCGGGCGATGGCGATGCGCGCCTCGTCCACCCTCAGCAGCACGGGACCGCTGCCGTTGTTAAGCATTTCCACGCATTTGCCGACACGCAGCCCCATGTCCTCCAGCCGGATCTCGCGCTTATCGTTTTCCGGACCGCCCTCGCAGCGGCAATCGTCGCCGCACTCACAGAGGTCGGCGCCCCTGCCGCAGCGGCAGCGGCGTTGAAGGGATGCTATCCGTATCTCCGCGATCTCTCCCGACTCTCCGGGACACAACAGACCCAACGGTGTCATACGGTCTCCTTTCAGAAGCGCACGGCCACGCCGGCCAGCATGCTCACGTCTGTTTCCGGCTTCGTAATCCCGACCTTCACCCCAAGGTCCACGTCCAGCCACTCAGTCACGGAATATATTCCACCGAGCACGCAGAAGACCGGCGGCGTGTCGGAAGTGCGGTCCGGATTTGTTTCCACCCCCACGTTTGTCACCAGTTGAAGACCTGTCATAACCTCCGCCGTCCCGGCGATGGAGGCGTGCCAGATATCCCGCCTGTTCGCTTCCTTGTCCTCATCCAGCTTGAAGGGGGTATGGGAATAGGCCAGGTTCAGGTGAAGGGCAAAGGGCTCCAGTTCCTGCGTGGCGATCAGGGTCGCTCCATACCCGACCTTGCCCGCGCCCAGTCCCTTGTCCGTGTTGCCGGAGGGAAAACTGACCGCCGGCTTGAAGGCCAGGCTGAAGCCGTTCTTCTGGAAAAAGCGCCACTTCAGCTCCAGGGAGACATCGCCCAGGCTGTCTCCCTCCGACGAGACAGCTCCGCCCTCCTTTACCCGGCTCCATTCATAGGGAACCGCCAGCACCAGATCCGCGCTGTCCATAAGGCCGGCGGAGAAGACCGTTTCCAGCGAACCGCTGTTCTCCTTGGACCTGACGCCCAGCGCCCGTTCGCTGTCATGCCCATACTCTCCGTTCAGCTCTACCTGGAACTTCCCTTTCCCCTGGGTGCCGGTGTCATCGGTAATCAGCGGATGGGCGGCAAACGCCGGCCCTGCGGTCAGCATCACAAAGGCCATTACAGGCAGAATCCTTCTCACGACATTACTCATTTTTTCCCCTCCCCTTGATGGTATTGATACAACCCAGGCATTCCCTGAGCGTGCATATCCCGCATGAATGACTTATGAAAACCGGTATGCTGTTGGCTTTGGCCGCTACTACCGCCTGCTTCTTAACCTGGTGCGACACCTTGTTGGTAAAGATGAGCATGGCGTCCACGTTGCGGATCTTTGAATTGATCCTGGCCTCGGAAGTTGTGAACACCCGGAGGTCGACACCGAATTTCTCCGCTTCTTCAAGGTACTGACGTTCAAGACGATCCATTCCGCCTATCAGAGCTACACACATGTCACGACCCCTTTGCGATATTGATTGTTGTTTTCAATTCGTGGATAAAAAAACGTTTCTTTCCGCTTGACTGCGTCGCCATAGACGCCGAGGCATTCAAAGGGGCCGCCGCCCGACATCAGCCTGGAGGCCATAAGTCGGCGGCATTGCCGGTGGGTTTCCGCCAGCATCAGACTTTGTTGAGGGTCGCCATAGATGCGCCACGGCCCCTGACATGTGAATTGCAACCGCCCTACCCCCAGAAAACCCGCCACATCCTTGAGGGGATACCCGAGGATAATCCCTATGGCGTGGGGGATCTCGTCGGACTCGAACCGGGATGAGAATTCGGTCAACAGCAAATCCGCGTTTCCATCGCACCGGTAGCCTGCCGTACGCAGTATCGCGATGACTCTCCTGTTCGACAAAAGCCGTTCCAGAGAGGAGCGGTCATAGATGAGCAGCAGCAGGGACCCTGGACGATCAGCCATGACCATGACCTCCAGGGCGCTCCCGCGGACTATCTCCCGACCGTGCTCCTTCCAGATGGCGTAGAGATTTCTTCCGCAACGACGGGGCCGGTCCGGAAGGTTTATGAGGCTGGACGGCTTGACGCCCTCCAGAACCTCCGCGGACTCGAAGGCTATAAACGCGGCCAGACAGTCACGTTCATCGGGGAATCCGGCAGCGATGTCCATCCAGACTGGCTTACGGCATTCAGCGAGTTTCTTGGTTGAGGGATATGGAATCATGGTGGTCATCTCCAGATTATGAATATCGATTTCAATACACCCTCGAGCAGACCCACGTCAAGGCTTTTTTCAACTCTTGCGAAAAAAGATGGCCGTCGCTGTGGTCGACGACCATCTACCGAGCAATCAGTTTTCAAAATCCCCCTTTATTCCTTTCCTCGTACAATAAAAAAGCAGGTGAAATCATCCTTTTCGGAAAACTTCACCTGCCGAGGGTGTCAATAGGTGTCACCCATTAAAAGGCTGCCTGTCAAGAGCAAAGACGTTCCCTATGCAAGAAAAAGATGTTTTTCAAGCCTTGCGGTTTCCAGTTATCGGCATCGTTACCATTGCCGTTATTTCTATCATGTTTTGATGTCAGCTTTAGCTGCACCAGTCACCCATCAGGATCAAGGCTTGTTGCAGAAGTAATGGAGGTTCAACAGCCCCTTCCGCATTTCGCGGACCAGAAAACCTTCGGTTCCAGGCCGTGTCCAATTGGTTGTTTCAGGTCTCGTGGTTATTAACCAGCCCCTTGGTGGCTCACGGCGTGGGCAGTAAAGACATCGATAACTGATATGTATTCTGGGAGGAGCGGCAGCCAATCAGGCCTCATGGTTTTACCAACCCCACTGCGGGTTCACCGCTCCAGCCAGTTCCTATGTGAATATTTTCTCAGGCATGAACTCAACCTGGTCCCGCATGATGTAGTACGCTGCTCGCGCCAGCTTGTGGGCCAATGCCGCGTGCGCTATCATGAAGTTGGTCTTTCTCAGCTTACGGTCAATGACATTGCTATGAAGATATCAAAACATTGGACAAAATGATGAAGGATCGAAAACACCTGGTTTCCGCAGAGGTGGACAAGCTGATTGACGCAGCCAAAGACAGCCGGAATGCTGCCCGCGACCGCTG
>CAZFCG010000127.1:0-5881 GCA_964517595.1 uncultured Geobacter sp.
AAGATGGCGTGAAGACGGGATGCGAGCCTGGAATGTTTATTTACGGACAAGCTCTTAATCATTTATCACTTCGCTTCCCGACGAATCGATGCTATTTTATCTCACTTATTCTACCCACCAAGTCGGGGCCTTATCATGGAAACACGAGAACTGCGGGCCATCCTGACTCGCCTGAAAGACGGCGTCGCCTCGGTCGACGAGACCCTTGACCGGCTGCGCCATCTTCCCTTTGAGGACATAGGCTGCGCAAGCATCGACCACCATCGCTCCCTGCGCCAGGGGTTTCCCGAGGTTGTCTTCGGCGAGAGCAAGAGCGTGGAGCAGATGGAGCGCATCGTCGGCGCCCTTTCCGCCAAGGGAAACAACGTGCTGGTAACCCGCATCGACGGAGAAAAGGCCCGGATGCTGACAGGTTCCTTTCCTGAGGCCAGTTATCACGCGGAGGCGCGCTGCCTGACCATCGAACGGAAACCGGTGGAAATGAGGGGTGAAGGGATGATCCTCGTGGTTTCGGCGGGCACCTCGGATATCCCGGTGGCCGCGGAGGCTGTGGTGACGGCTCGCATGATGGGAAACAAGGTGGAGCAGCTCTTCGACGTGGGCGTGGCCGGGATTCACCGCCTCCTGGGAAAAAAAGACATTCTTTTCGCTGCCTCTGTCCTGATAGTGGTGGCGGGCATGGAAGGGGCCCTTCCCTCTGTCGTGGGCGGGATGGTGCGCAGGCCGGTGATAGCGGTGCCCACCTCGGTGGGCTACGGCGCGTCCTTCGGAGGTATCGCGGCCCTCCTGGGCATGCTCAATTCCTGCGCCTCAGGGGTTACGGTTGTCAACATCGACAACGGTTTCGGCGCTGCCTGCGCGGCGAGTCTGATTAATCGGAAGGACTGAAAGGCGGTGCTGTGAACATCCTCTATTTTGACTGCTATGCCGGCATCTCCGGCGACATGACCGTTGCGGCTCTGCTGGACCTGGGGACGCCCCTGGATCTGCTGAGGGACACGCTTGCGGGACTCCCTCTGTCGGGCTACACCCTGTCCGCGGAAGAAACAATTCGTGGCGGCGTCAGGGCGGTGTCGTTCAAGGTCCATGTCACGGAAGACCAGCCGCACCGCCATTACACCGATATCGCCGCGATGATTGAAAGTAGTTCGCTCCCCGGGGAAGTGAAGGAAACGGCCGGCCGGATATTCCTGCGGCTCGCCCGTGCTGAGGCCAAGGTCCACGGCGTCCAGCTCGACTCCGTTCATTTCCACGAGGTGGGGGCCGTCGATTCCATCGTGGATATCGTGGGGACCGCGGTCTGCCTCCACCACCTGCAGGTTGACGGCATATGCGCATCTGCCCTTCCCTTGGGCGGCGGTTTCGTCGGGACCTGTCACGGCAGGCTCCCTGTGCCCGCGCCCGCTACCGCGGAATTGCTGCGGGGACTCCAGGCGCATGGCGAATTGGGAAACGGGGAGCGGGTCACGCCTACCGGCGCCGCCATCCTGGCTTCCCTTTCAACGGGATTTGAGCGGCCGCCGGTATTTGCCGTGAAAGGGGTGGGCTGCGGGGCCGGGCGCCGGGACTACGGGGATGCGCCCAATGTGCTGCGCATCTTCCTGGGCACGACCGGCCCTTCTCCGGAGGAAGACGAGATCCGGGTGCTGGAGACTAATCTGGATGACTGCAATCCGGAGGTGCTCGGTTTCCTGCTGGACCGGCTCATGGAGGCGGGCGCTCTCGATGTGGCGTTTTCGTCAGTGCAGATGAAGAAAAACCGGCCCGGCGTGCGCCTCACCGTTCTTTCTCCGCCCCATCTGCTGGATGCCCTTGCCCGCATGATCCTGCTGGAGTCCACCGCCATCGGGGTGCGATACTACACGACCAGACGCCTGAAGCTGGGGCGTTGCCTGGAGGAGCGGGAAACCAGCCTGGGCATGGTGCGCGTCAAGGTCATCCGCGACCGGGGCGCCCTGGTGAGGATCGCGCCGGAGTTCGATGAGTGCAGCCGGATAGCCCGCGAGCGGGGCATCCCCCTGCGGGACGTGTACGGGATCATCGAAAGGGAGACAGGGGCGGAATGAGGCGCTTCGTTATTCTTTTCGCGACCTGGTTCGGCGCCGGCTTCAGCCCGTTCGCATCCGGCACCGTGGGAACCCTGGCGGCGGCGCCCCTCTACCTGATCCTGTCCCGGCTTCCCCTGCCACTCTACCTCTTCACGCTGGTGGCGTTCTTCTTTTTCTCATGCTGGGTGTCGGGGCTCGCTGAAGAGTTCTTCAGGGAGAAGGATTCAGGCAGGATAGTCATCGACGAGGTTATGGGCTACTTAATTACCATGACCGCGGTCCCCCTTTCCTGGCAGGGGGTCGCCGCGGGATTTATCCTGTTCCGCTTTTTCGATATTACCAAGATTCCCCCGGCCCGATTCTTTGACCGGCGGATGAAAAATGGCTACGGGGTGGTGCTTGATGACGTGGTTGCCGGCATTTATTCCTGTATCGCACTCCACATTTTTCTGAGGTTCATATGAAGATTTCAACCCTTTCCATCGGCGATGAGGTCATCTTCGGCGAGATCACCGACACCAATGCGGCCCATATCGCCTCCCGCATCTATGATGCCGGCTTCAAGGTTCGCCAGCACATCGGCGTAGGAGATGTCGAACCGGACATAATCGAGGCCGTTGAAGAACTGGCGGTCCACAATGACTTCGTCATCGCCAGCGGCGGGCTTGGCCCCACCGTGGACGATCTGACGGCCCGGGCAGTGGCGAAGGCCGTAGGCCGCCGCCTCATCCTCAACGAAGAGGCCCACCGCCACCTGAAGGAGAGCTATCGCCGGATGGGGCGTGAAATGCTGCCCGGAACCGAAAAGCAGGCCCTGCTGCCGGCCAAGAACATCCTGATACCGAACCCCGTGGGAACTGCCTGCGGTTTTATCGTCCCCCACAAGGGGTGTTTTCTCATGTTCCTTCCCGGCGTACCGGTGGAGATGAAACGGATGCTTGACGAGACGGTGATCCCGTTCATCCTTTCCCGCGCCAAACGGACCACCTTCATCGAAACAAGACCCATCCGGATCCTGGGCCTTTCGGAAACCGGTCTGGAAAGCCAGGTCAAGGATCTGGCGCAACCGAGGGAAGGGCTGGAAATCGCCTATTGCGTCAACTTTCCCGAGGTGGAGCTGAAGCTGCGCGGAGAGGGTGAAGACCAGGATCGCTTGAAGAGCATGCTGGATGCGACCGCGCAAAAGGTGAGGGAAAGGCTGGGTGAACACGTGATCGCCGAAGGGGGGGAGACCATTGATACGGTTGTGGCCGGACTGTTCCGCCGTAAGGGGGTAACCGTTTCCCTGGCGGAGTCCTGCACCGGCGGCCTGGTCGCCAAGCGCATCACCGACCTGGCCGGAAGCTCGGCCTACTTCCTTGAGGGGGCCGTGACCTACAGCAACGAGGCGAAGATCCGGAGGCTCCAGGTCCCGGCCGAACTCCTGGAAAAGGAGGGCGCGGTCAGCGGGGCCGTGGCCATGGCCATGGCGCGGGGCATGCGCGCGGCGAGCGGCAGCGACATCGCCCTGGCGGTTACGGGCATCGCCGGGCCGGAGGGCGGGACGGAAGAAAAGCCTGTGGGCACGGTGTTTGTTGCCCTGGCTTCCCGAGGCGACTGCATTTCCAAGAAATATGCCTTCACCGGAAGCCGGGAGCGGATCAGGCTGGCGACATCCTTCACCGCCATGGACTGGCTGCGAAGGCACCTGCTGTCACTGCCGGACTCCGCGGCAACGCCGGGAGCGGGAGAGGCCGGCGAATAATTCTCAATGTGAATCAGGATTGCACGATCTTCCCAGGGTCCGCCCCCTATCGACCCTGACAGGCGCTATTCTCCATGCCGCAGGGGATCCTGGACTCACATGGCACCTTTGTCTGGCAGAGCCCGCATCCGGTCTCCATTATGCCGTAAATATCCCCGGCGGTTTTCCGTAATTCACCGTACACGTATGCCCGGCATTTTTCCTTATCGTGCCCCTGGCGTGAAATTGCGCCGACCGGGCAGCGCTGGATGCAGAGTCCGCAACTCCCGTCATGGCAGAAGAGGCAGTTGCTCCAGGGGGTCCCGCATGTCCTCCTGTTGGGGGTAATCTTCTCATTGGTGACGATACTTCCGCAGCGGTGGGCTATCCCCTTTTCGGTAATGAAGCCGTCATTCAGGCTGAAGGTTCCCAGCCCGGCCGCATAGGCCGCGTGGCGCTCGGACCAGGTGGAAGCCATTCCCGACCTTGGGTCCAGCACCGGCCTCCACATCCCTGAAAGGAGCGGGGCCACGGCCTGTATCCCCCACAACCCGAGCGTTTTCACCATGTGCATGCGCAGCAGGTTGTTGAAGTCTTCTCCGTGGGAGCGGGTCATGGCCCACTCCCGGGACGGCATCTTCTCTTCCCGGCGGTTGCTTTCCCGGGTCGCTCGCGATATGGGCAGGATCCAGCAGACTACGGTTCGCGCCTCCCCGACTCCAGACCCGTAGGTGTTATCCATGATCTCCCCTGGTGTCAGGTGAAAAGCGCCTATAATCCTCTTGTATTCGCTGAACAGGGGATCGTCGGCGGAGGCGAAACCGATCAGCGGTTCCTCGAAATATGGCCGGTCGCTGTTGGGGAAACGGTTGCCGGGGTTGTCGCGGACGAAGCGGATGATCTCATCTCTGATTATTTTTTCCATAAAACACTCCGAATGGGATTGGCTGACATTGATTGATAACGGCTACCGGTGTCGGGCCTTGCCGGAGAACCTGAAAGGGGAGGGCTGAAAATCCGTGCGCGGCGCTCCCGGAAATGGATGCCGTGCGGCGGATTTGATTGGACGGTCCCCGGTCCCGTACTCAATGTACCAAATATACCATCCATTTTCTTTGTCCGCGGGATTCTTATGCCGGTCTCTCATGCCGTATCCGGCAAAATGACAAAGATAAACTTGAAAACCCATGGAAAAATGTGCTAATTCTGGGACATCCGCGCTTCGGGACCGGGGACTGAATCCCGTCGGGCATTATCCGGAGATGAAGGAACAGGAGGCAACTTGATGCTGGAAAGAGAAAAAGCGGTCGATCTCGCGGTCAGCCAGATTGAGAAGCAGTTCGGCAAGGGTTCCATAATGCGTCTCGGCAATGATGAGCCTCTGCCGGATGTTGCGGCTATCCCCACCGGTTCCATTTCCCTGGATATGGCCCTTGGCGTAGGCGGGGTTCCGAGGGGCCGCGTCGTGGAGATTTTCGGACCGGAATCGTCCGGCAAGACGACCCTGGCCCTTCATATCGTGGCCGAGGCCCAGAAGTTGGGCGGCATCGCCGCCTTCATTGACGCGGAGCACGCTCTGGATATCGGCTACGCAAGGAAACTGGGCGTCCGCACCGATGACCTGCTGGTGTCCCAGCCTGACACCGGAGAGCAGGCCCTGGAGATCACGGAGATGCTGGTGCGCAGCGGCGCCATCGACGTGCTGGTGGTGGACTCCGTAGCGGCCCTCGTGCCCAAGGCGGAGATCGAGGGCGACATGGGTGATTCGCACATGGGCCTCCAGGCGCGCCTCATGTCCCAGGCCCTGCGCAAGCTCACCGGTATTATCTCAAAGTCCAACTGCTGCGTCATATTCATCAACCAGATACGGATGAAGATCTATGCGTCTGTGCGCCTGGAGATCAGGAAGAGCGCCACCCTCAAGCAGGGGAACGACGTCATCGGCTCCCGAACCAAGGTCAAAGTGGTGAAGAACAAGGTGGCGCCCCCCTTCCGCGAAGTTGAGTTCGATATCCTGTACGGCGAGGGGATCTCGCGCATCGGGGATATCCTGGACCTGGCGGTGGATCGGGGGATCATCGACAAGAGCGGCGCGTGGTTTTCCTACGGC
>CAZFCG010000128.1:0-5854 GCA_964517595.1 uncultured Geobacter sp.
GAAAATTTTCAGACGTGCGTTTTTTTTCTTGACAGACGTGTGCGCAGTTTTTATTTTATATGTGTACAATGCACATAGTAATAAAAAACATCTTATCGAACATGCTGAAGTTTGCGGGAGAAGGAGGTGTGACATGCCAAGAGGATCGGGAATGGGTGGTGGTTCCGGAAGAGGTATGGGTGCTTCAGGAGGCGGAACGGGTCGATCTGGCGGTGGAAGAGGTGGCCGGATGGGCGGCCCCATGGCTGCCGGTCCGGTTGGTGAGTGTGTCTGCCCCGCCTGCGGACATCGCGAGCCACATGAACGGGGTGTGCCCTGCGCGTCGCGGAAATGCGAGAAGTGCGGCGCGCCGATGGCGCGGGCGTAAAAGAATCGTGAAGCGTGAAAAGTTAAAAGTTAAAAGTGAGAAGAAAAGGGTGAAACCGTTACCGGCCGCGGGGCGGCCGGGTAATGCGGAGACAACGAAAGGATGTTGCATCATGCCGCGAGGAGATGGAACGGGACCGAGGGGAATGGGACGAATGAGCGGACGTGCGGCGGGATTCTGCGCCGGTTACGGTATGCCCGGTTACGCGAACCAGGGGTATGGTCGGGGCTTCGGTATGGGTGTCGGCGGCGGCCGTGGTTGGCGACATTGTTATTATGCCACGGGTCTGCCCGGTTGGGCGCGTTTCGGCGGGTACGGGTACGCCGGATTTCCGGGGCCGGCCATGCGGCCCGACCCGGAGGTGGAAAAGCAGGCGCTGAAGGCGCAGGCTGATACGCTTGAAGCGGAGCTTGAGATGATCAGGCAGCGGCTTGACGCTATTGAACGTATGAAAAGTGAAGAGTAATGAGTAAAAAGTGAAAAGAAAAAGGTGTGGGCTGACGAGCGTATTCTTCATTTGTACCTTCAGCCTTCAGTCTTTCAACCTGCATTTCAAAAAGGAGACCCATCGTGAAAGTTGCCTTCACCACATCGGGAACAACACTGGATGCGCCCATGGATCCGCGCTTCGGCCGGGCGCAGGGATTCATCGTCTACGATACGGAAAACGACACGTTCGAAGCGGTCGATAACCGGCAGGTTCTCAATTCCGCTCACGGCGCCGGGATACAGGCGACGGAGGCGATTGTCCGCCAGGGTGCGAAGTGCGTCGTGACCGGACATTGCGGACCCAATGCCCACCGTGCGCTCAACGCGGCCGGTATCAGGATTTACACGACGGAAGCGCCGACGGTAGCGGAGGCCCTTGAGGCGTACCGCGCGGGTGCTCTTGCCACGCTGAACTCCGCGGATGTGGACGGGCACTGGTCATGATTATTTCCGTAGCATCCGGCAAGGGGGGGACCGGCAAGACCACGGTTTCCGTCAATCTGGCGCGGACCATAGGCGCCGGCGTGCACCTGCTCGACTGTGATGTGGAGGAGCCCAATGCCCACCTTTTTCTCCGGGGGCGGGATACCGGGAACGTAATCGTCACTATCCCCATTCCCGAGGTTGATGAATCGCTGTGCGCCACCTGCGGCGAATGCGGCCGGTTCTGCCGGTACCATGCCATCGTATCGTTCGGCTCAACGCCGCTGGTGTTTCCCGATCTGTGTCACGGCTGCGGCGGCTGCGCGCTGGTGTGTCCCCGGGGAGCGATTCGCGAGACAGGAAAACGCATCGGCGTCGTTGAGTCGCGTGACGCGGACGGCATCGCCCTGATTCAGGGAAGGCTCGACATCGGGGTAGCCATGGCGCCTCCCCTGATCCGGGCGGTAAAAGCGCGGCTGAAAAAAGAGACGGCCGCGATTCTCGATGCCCCGCCGGGAACATCGTGCCCGGTCATCGCCACGGTGCGGGGGTCGGATTTCGTGCTGCTGGTGACGGAGCCGACGCCGTTCGGCCTCCATGACCTGCGGCTGGCCGTGGACATGATCCGGGAGCTTTCCATCCCCTTCGGTGTGGTAGTGAACCGTATGGGCGCCGGCGACGATCGGGTCCACCGCTTCTGCCGTGAACAGGACATTCCCATACTCCTGGAAATCCCCGATGACCGGCGCATTGCCGAGGCGTATTCGCGGGGAGAACTGATTGTGGACGCGTTGCCTGAATACGCGTCGCATTTCGCGACTCTGCTGTGGAACATCAGGGAATTCAGAAATGCCGGGGGGGCGTGAGACATGCCGGAGCCAAAAATACAGGAACTTGTAATCATCAGCGGCAAGGGAGGGACCGGCAAGACGAGTATTACGGCCTCCTTTGCCGTTCTTGCCGGTTTTCCGGTGCTCGCCGATTGCGATGTGGACGCCGCGGATTTGCATCTCATCCTTGCGCCGAGTGTCCGGGAGCGTCACGAATTCCGCAGCGGCAACGAGGCGGTAATCCGTGCGGCCGATTGCACGGGGTGCGGCAGATGTCTGGAACTATGCAGGTTTGGTGCGATTATCGCGGGCATTGAAGGCGAAGCCTATGCCGTTGACCCCGTCGCCTGCGAAGGATGCGGGGTGTGCGTTCGTTTCTGTCCCGTACAGGCTATCGATTTTCCTGAATCTCTCTGCGGCGAATGGATGGTGTCCGAGACCCGCTGCGGTCCCATGGTCCATGCCCGGCTGGGGATTGCAGCGGAGAATTCCGGCAAACTGGTCTCCACCGTTCGCCGCGAGGCGAAGCGCATTGCCGAGGAAAACGGGCACAGACTGGTACTCGTGGACGGGCCGCCGGGCATCGGTTGCCCGGTGATCGCTTCCATGACCGGGACATCGCAGGCGCTGGTGGTGACCGAACCAACGGTCTCCGGAGAGCACGACCTGGAACGGGTGCTGAAACTGGCGCGGCACTTCGACATTCCGGCCGCGGTGTGCGTGAACAAGTGGGACCTGAATCCGGAGATGACCGAGCGGATAGAGGCGCTGGCGGTCCGGTCCGGGGCGCGTATCGCCGGTCGTATCCGTTACGACCGGGCTGTAACGCTGGCCCAGATACAGGAAAAAGCGGTGGTGGAGATCGACGCCCCTTCGGCCGGGGATATCCGGCGGGTATGGGAGTCGCTCGGTCTGTAGTGAGATGGAAGGTGTAGCGTGCGGGCGGAACTCCTGATCCATGGGCAGGTCATGGCATGGGGGAGGGAAAATTCGCGCACCGGCCGGGGAATTCATGAACATCAACTCTCTGAAAATTACGATTCTGGTGGACAATAATGCCGGAAATGGTCTGTCGTGTGAGCATGGGCTGTCGCTCTGGGTAGAAGCAGGGGAGAGACGCATCCTGCTTGATACGGGGCAGGGGGGCGCTCTGTCTCCCAATGCGGAGAAGCTGGGCATCGATTTGTCCAGGACCGATTGCCTGGTGTTGAGCCATGGGCATTACGATCATACCGGCGGAATATCCAGGCTCCTGAGAATCGCACCCGAAACGGATGTATGCTGCCATCCATGTTCGGTGCTTCCCAGGTACGGATCGGACGCCGGGCAGCCCAAACCCATCGGTATGCAGTGCGAGTCCATGTGGGCTCTTGATTCCCTGTCTTCGCCGAGAATGCACTGGATACAAGAGAGGAGGGAGCTTTTCCGCGACGTCGGATTGACCGGCTATATTCCCCGGAATTCCGAGTACGAGGATACGGGCGGCGCTTTTTTTCTGGACCCGGAACTGAGCCGTCCCGACCCTATTGATGACGACATGGCCCTCTGGATACGCACACCGGAAGGACTGATCGTATGTGTGGGGTGCTGCCACTCCGGTCTCATCAACACTCTGAACCAGGCGCTTTTCCAAAGCGGGACTTCACGGCTCAGGGCGGTCATCGGCGGGTTTCATCTCCTGAATGCCGACGACAGCCGTATTGAAAACACGGTAAAGGCACTGCGGTTCCTTTCACCTGAACTGATCGTGCCCTGCCACTGTACCGGCAGCCGGGCGGTAGAGGCTTTGGAAAATGCTTTTGGAGATGGCGTGGTCGCCGGCGTTTCCGGAAAAACATTTGAATTCTGATACGCAGTGAGTAATGCGTATCCATCCCCCAGCTGCAGCGGGGTTCAGCACAACAACAGCAAAAGGAGCGGAAAAAATGGCACAGGCGCAAGATAGCTCGAGCGGTTCCTGCTCGGGCGGGCAGACAGGGCAGAATGAAAAATCCGGAGTCGATGAAGCGCTGGAACGCATCAGCCACAAGATAGTGGTGCTCTCCGGCAAGGGAGGGGTAGGGAAGAGCACCGTTGCGGTCAACCTGGCGGTGTCGCTCAGCAGCATGGGCGGATACCGGGTCGGCCTTCTGGATATCGATATCCATGGTCCGAGCGTTCCCAAGATGCTCGGCCTGGAAGGGACCGTGATGAGGCCGTCGGACCGGGGCAAGCTTATCCCCGCCGAGTTCGGGGGGCTGAAGGTGATGTCCATCGGTTTTCTCCTGCCGGGCGAGGCGGAGGCGGTGATCTGGAGGGGGCCGGCCAAGGCGGGCGCCATCAAGCAATTCATCGGAGAGGTGGAATGGGGCGACCTGGATTACCTGATTGTGGACTGTCCGCCGGGTACCGGAGACGAACCTCTCACCGTGATCCAGACCCTGGAAAATATCGACGGCGCGGTGGTCGTTACTACCCCCCAGGACGTGGCTCTGACGGATGTCAAGAAATCCATCAGCTTCTGCGGTCAGCTCAACCTTCCTGTCCTCGGGGTGATCGAGAACATGAGCGGCATGGTTTGCCCCCACTGCGGCGAAACCGTTGACGTGTTCAAGCGCGGCGGCGGTGAAGACATGGCGCTGGAGATGAGTGTCCCGTTTCTCGGACGGGTACCCCTGGACCCGAGAATCGTGACCGCGGGAGATGACGGAACGCCCTATTCGTACCATCAATCGGATACGGAGGCGGGCAGATCCTTCAGCGATATCGTTACGGTAATAATGGAAACAACAGCCACGGGCAATGAAAGAAGGGAGGTTCAACGATGATGCGCTTTGCGATACCCGTATGTGAAGGGGTTCTCTCCATGCACTTCGGCCACTGCGAGAAATTCGCTTTGGTGGACGTGGACCCGGAATTGAAGGCTATTGTGGGTACGACCGAACTTGACCCGCCTCCCCATCAGCCGGGACTGCTTCCGGGATGGCTCGCGGAACGGGGCGTAAACCTGGTGATTGCAGGAGGAATGGGTAACCGCGCACAGCAGCTTTTCTCGGAAGCCGGGGTGAAGGTCATCGTGGGTGCCCCTTCTTCCGATCCGGAATCTGTGGTCATGGACTACCTGTCCGGGAACCTGGTGACCGGCGCCAACGTCTGCGACCACTGACAGGATGGCGTCTTTCAATCTGCGATGAGGGTGATACGATTCTCGTACGGGCGCTGCTTGCCGCGCCCGATTCTTTGATTGAGGCAAGCAGCGCCCGTACAGTGTGGTCGGCTGATTTCGGTGTGACGGGACGAATCGGATCGGATGGGAGGTCAACATGCCGGCAGGTTTCGGCAGGGGCGGCGGCCCGTGGTGGAGACGTTTCCTGGGCAGGGGAGGAATGACCGTGGCCGGAAAAGGACGACCTGATTTCTGCATCTGCCCCGCATGCGGCTTCGTGGTATCGAAGCAGCCCGGAAGCCCCTGTTTCCTTACCCCCTGCCCCAGGTGCGGTGCGCGCATGGCTCGCAGGTTCAATAATGGCGAGTGACGGCTGACCGGCATGAACAGTGACGTGGAGAAAAAAGAGCTGCTCAGGAGGGGACAGAGGGTCGCGTTTGTCTCTTCTCTTGTCACACTCGGCGTAGCTGTGGTAAAGGGGGCGATCGGGGCGATGTACGGCTCCCAACTACTTATTGCCGACGCCTTTCACAGCGCCGGTGACGTAGTGACCGTAGCCGCCTCCGCCTTCGGCCTGTGGCTTGCCGCGCGTAAAAAAAG
>CAZFCG010000129.1:0-5659 GCA_964517595.1 uncultured Geobacter sp.
CGGCGACCGTGAGTATGCCGCCGGCCTGGTTGCGTTCAACTCAATCTTCCAGGTGCTGTTCTTCTCGGTCTACTGCTACATCTTCGTGACGGTCCTGCCGCCGCTGTTCGGCTTCAGCGGGGCCGTGGTGAACATCACCATGGGCGAGATAGCCAAGAGCGTCTTCATCTACCTCGGAATACCGTTCCTTGCCGGGATTATCACCCATTTCAGCCTCACGCGGATCAAGGGGAAGGAATGGTTCGAGAAATCCTTCGCCCCCGTCATCAGCCCCCTGACGCTGGTTTTCCTCCTGTTCACCATCGTGGTCATGTTCGCCACCCAGGGAGACAAGATCCTGAGCAGGCCCTTCGACGTGGTCGTGATTGCAATCCCGCTTCTCATCTACTTCGTGGTCATGTTCGTGGTTTCCTTCTACATGAGCAAGAAACTGGGCACCAACTACGAGAAGAGCGCCACCCTGTCGTTCACCGCGGCCAGCAACAACTTCGAGCTTGCCATTGCCGTTGCCATCTCCGTGTTCGGCCTCAACTCCGGCCAGGCATTCGCCTCGGTCATCGGCCCGCTGGTCGAGGTGCCGGTTCTCATCAGCCTGGTGAACCTGGCGTTCTATTTTCAGAAAAAATATTTCCCAACCCCCATCATTATGCCGAAAAGATGCGACGTGCCGTGAATAGTGCACAGATAAAAGGAACCGTTGAAACTGAACCATGGATACCACTGAACTGAAAACAACCGAACATCGTTGCGAAGTAGAGCTGCTGCCCGCTGTCAGGAGCTATCCATCACGGCTATTCGTGGAAACCACAACCTACTGCAACATGAAGTGCCAGATGTGCGTCAAGCAGAGCATGGGCGCAGGTCTCGTGGAAGGGGATATGTCCGTCGAGACCTTTCAGGCCATAGAACCCGCGCTGCCGCGGGCCGAGGCGATGATACTCAACGGCATCGGAGAACCGCTTCTCCACCCGTACCTTGAAGCTTTCATCCAGAGAGGGAAGATGCTGATGCCTCCTGGAAGCTGGGTAGGTTTCCAGTCCAACGGCCTCCTGCTTGATGAAACCAGGGCGTCATCACTGATCCGCGCGGGACTGGACCGAATCTGCCTCTCACTTGACGCCATCTGCCCCGAAACCTTCCGGAAGATCAGGGAAGGAGGCGAGGTGGAAGACCTGGAAAGGGCGTTTTCCGCCCTTAACAAGGCAAAGAAGCTGCACACGGAAAACAAGCTTCAGGTCGGGGTAGAATTCGTCCTCATGCGCGACAACATTCATCAACTGCCGGATGTACTCCGTTGGGCTGCCTCACTGGGTGTATCCTTTGCCATCGTCTCCCATCTCCTCCCGTATGATGCCGACCATGTGTCCCAGATTGCCTATGATTACAATACCCGGGAAGCGGTTGAACTTTTTTCTTCATGGCGGAAGAAGGCAAAGGAGCAGGGGATAGACATGAGCAATTTCTTCCATGTCTATCACTGCAAATTCCTGAGGACTCCCGAAGAGCAGCGGATGGTGGATTTCGTCCTTGCCATGATGGCGGAAGCCCGCAAGCGCGACATCTTCCTGCATCTGGAAAACCTCATGAAACGGGATGAGAAACTTGCGCATGAGGTGGAGCAAACGTTCGAACGGACGCGGATCGTTGCCAGGGAAACCGGCCTCGATCTGCGGCTTCCCGAAGTCGCACCGAGGAAAGAAAGGAAATGCGATTTTATCGATAATGGCGGCGTATTCATTTCCTGGGACGGCAAAGCGCATCCCTGTTATTTCCTGTGGCACAAGTTCCAGTGCCATTTCTCGGGCAGGAAGAAATATGTCAACCAAAAGGTGTTCGGCAGTCTTGCCGAAAAAGGGATTTTGGAGATATGGAACGACCCTCAGTACCGGGCGTTTCGGGAAGAGGTGCTGAAGCACGAGTATCCCTTCTGCTCCAACTGTAATCTCCTTCCCTGCGAATATATCTATTGCGAGGAGTTCGAGCAGGATTGCTATACCAACACCGTCCCATGCGGTGACTGTTTCTGGTGCATGATGCTGTTCCAGTGCATGTCGTGAGGTCTGATGGCATGTTCCTCCCCCTCCCCCTTCCCAAGGGAAGGGGTTTTTTTTGAAGATACGCTATACAGGCGATTACATATCTGCCGTAACCGGTTTATTCCCGCTACTTAATTCTACTTCATCAGATCTCAACCCGAAGGGACAGAATGACTTTAGCCCGGCGGTTCATATCCGGGTTGTCAATATTATTCTCGTCGACCCGTCACGTACGTGACGTTTGGAAAACCGCAATCCGTCACCGGGGGATAAATCCTCCGGCTACCATCAGCCTCACATGAGGGACGGAAATACTGTTTATCAGATGTGACAAAGTGAGGTAATCAGACTGCACAATGCTTGGGAGGTATTGATATGAAAAGACTCTACAAGACGATGTCGGAACTCCTGCGACAGGGGGAGAGCTTTGCCGTTGCCACCATTTTTGACAAATCAGGATCCGCGCCGCGCACAGAAGGCGCGAAAATGATTGTGCGTCACGACGGTTCGATTGTCGGCACTGTCGGCGGCGGCCGCCTTGAAGCCGGGGTCATAGATAGCGCCGTGGAGTGCATCCGGACGCGCAAAACGGTTATTCAATCATTTGATCTCTCAAGCAGGGATGCCGCTGGCTCGGACATGATCTGCGGCGGTATGGGAGAAATCCTGATCGACTTCATTGACGCCCGTGATGAAAACAATCTGAAAATCTATGCCGAGGCATCTGAAATTGTGGAACAGGGCAAGAAAGGATGGCTGATAACGCTTCTGGGAAAAGACACGCAATCAGCGAGTATAAGCAGGCAGCAGTGTCTTTTGACACCCGACAGAACACTGATTGGGTCCATAGACTGCAATCCATATCTGCTGGAAAAGCTCGTAGCGGGTCCCGCGAAGATTACCCTCCATTCGGAAGCCTTCGATGAGCATCGCTTCCTGGTGGAACCTCTGCGACAGGGAGGCGTTGTGTATCTGTTCGGCGCCGGGCATGTATCCCAGAAAATCGCCCCCCTCAGTGAAAGCGTCGGTTTCAGAACTATCGTCATGGATGACCGCTCAGACTATGCAAACCGGACGAGATTTCCGGAGCCCATAGAGGTCAGGGTGATTGAAACCTTCAAAATACTGCCCCACCTCGATATCGATGGGGACAGTTATCTGGTGATAGTTACCAGGGGGCACCTTTACGACAAGGATGTGCTGGAGCAGGTGTTGCAAAGCAATGCTGCGTATATCGGGATGATCGGAAGTCGCGGCAAGAGAGACCTGGTGTACGCGGAGATGATGAGCCATGGCTTCTCGAAGGAGGAGCTTGAGCGAGTGCATTCCCCCATTGGGACGAACATCGGCGCGGAGACACCCGAGGAGCTTGCCCTGAGTATAGTGGGAGAACTCGTGAAGGTTAGATCGGAAAAGCGGGGACCCGGAAAAGAAGAGAAAAGCAGAGGGGCAACTCCCTGTTGCCGGATAAAAGCTGTGTAAAAGAGTGACAAGGGAATACGCGACCAATATTTCTGAAAAACGAGAGCGCGGCGCAAAATAAATAAGCCCTACGGCAGCAGAGCCGCGGGGCTTATTTTCTTCAGTTTTTCGTGTAGAGACAGGGAAATGAGCTACCCTATGAACAGTCAAAAGGCCCGTAATGGACGTACTTGTCGCCCATTACTTCGAAATGCCTTCCGAAACGGGTTTCCTCCACCATCGCGCCCGAGTTACCAGCATCGGCTTGTCCTTGATGAACAGGTGGTGGTCATCCAGGGGGAACGCCTCGGGGAAACCTGGCATGGTCCCTTTATAGACGGCAACCTGACCATAGTCTTCGCAGATATCCTCCAGAGGCAGCTTGAAGGTCCTGACGTCCCGATAGGTGAAACCTGCCAGACCGACCTTGTCCGCGGCGCCCGGTTTGCGCAGAGGGACGGGCTGTTTGCTGATGTTCCTGTAGTCCTGGCATCCTATTCCCCGGAGAAGTCTCCGGAAATCCTCGCAGTACATGGCACCGGCCAGACCGGCTCTGAGAACGCAGGAATCATCTGCAAGCGGGGAAGGAAGTCGCCGATCTGCAAGCACCGTTGTGAAGCAGAGTTCCCCCCCGGTTTCAGCACGCGAATTACCTCGGAAAAGATCGCGCGCTTGTCCGTTGAAATGTTGATAATCTCATTTGCTACAACAACATCAATCGAATTGTCCGCAATGCCGAGAGACAGGAGATCTTCGGGATACCCCTGCATGAACTCCACATTCGTCTCTTTTTATCCATACTTTTTCATATGTTCCGGAATGTGCTTTTGCGCCGTTTCCAGCAATTCCCCACGCATATCCACACCGATGACGCGGCCCGCGGGACCGACCAGGCGCGCCGCAGCAAAGACGGTCCTTCCGTTGCCGCATCCCAGGTCGAGAACCGCGCGCCCTTCCAGGTCCGGGGGCAGCGGAAAGCACAGCTCCCCTGTGGCACTTCGAGCAGTTCCGGAGCGATTTCCTTCAGGGCATTCTCCATGTCCGTATGAAGATGCCCGGCGCTGCAACCGCAGCCGACGGTGATACGGTCCTCGAAGACCTTTCCATAATACGCTTTCAAACTAAAAAACATCAATTCTGGACTTTAGAGTTACATCACACCCTTACCACCGCTGAGGTGGTTCGTGGAGCAGTTCTTTGATTGTCAAATAAGTTGGGATCTACGCGACCTTGTCCCGTTTGGGATGATATACGTCCTCAACCGGCTGTTTTTGGGGTCCGAATTTACCCGACTTCGGGTGCCACATGGCCCGAATGTTGACATGGTCAAAAAACCTTTGCAGCCCCTGGCGGACTCTTCCGGCTGTAATGGGCTGTTTCTGGCGCCACGGAGCAAAAGAAGCCAGGACTTTCACCTTTGCATCATCAAAGAGCACCAGTAACTGGGGGATGGCAGAGCGGTAGTACACCATCTGAGTCTTGCCGTAGATAAGGCACTTCATGCTGACTTCCGGTAAGGAATCGACCCATTCAGCGGAGACCTTGTCGCCGTACTTTCTGGGGCGCCCCCTCTTGCCGGTACGCTCAGGCAGATGAAAGAGCGCAGTGTCCCGGCGCACCTGACCGATCACCTGCAGGCCATGGTTCAGGGCATACGAGATAAGGGAGCGGCGCATATACCAGCTATCCATCAACAGGATGGTCTGGAAGCCTTCAAATAAAGGAACAATCACGCGCAACAGAGTTTTTGCGGCAACCAGTTTGCCTGAATTGCCTCCCTGACGAGCCAGTCCGAAGTGGAGCCATTTGTAATAACTGTTCCAGTGCCTGCCGGCATCGATCGCCAGGTAGGCATCAGTAACAAACCCGGTCTGTGTCAGCATTGCCCCGAAGAGCAGCTCCAGGAAAGTTGGAACAGAACGTTTTGGGAGAGCCCCTGCCAGAAATGTGATAGCATCAAACAGGGCTCTGGGGATATGTCGGTATCCCTTGTAGTCCATAGCGGCCTCCAGAGAGAAAATGATTTCCCTCTAGAGGCCGCGCCTTACTCGCTCTCAAACATAAAGTCGCGAGTAAGGCGCGGCCCACGATTTGGGCCTCCATGTCAAGTATTATTTTGTGCTTCTGATACTTTTTTTCAAAGTACGCGAAAGTCTAAAGTC
>CAZFCG010000130.1:0-5638 GCA_964517595.1 uncultured Geobacter sp.
CACCAGCTCTATCAGCATAAACAACCAAAACTGCTAATGGAAAATCTGGGTTAAATGATCATTGGCCTCTGTTGTCGGCTCGTCCACATCTTTTACCGGTCCCGCTTTCCAGCCGTCGTCCGGCTGGGTGGGGTCTGGTTTGGAGGCCGATTTGACAGACGGCTTGGACGTAACCGAACTTCCTCCTCCGCCTCCTCCTCCACCTCCACTACCGCCGCCCTTGCCCGTGTTTCCGGTTACCGGCCGTTTTGCGGGCATGGGCGCGCCACCGCCGCAGTTGACTTTCACTATGGGACTGTTGAATTCGATACTGCCGGGTGTGATCACTATCGAGCTTGCCCCGGAGACAATGGTGAGCTTGTCGTCGGCGCCAATGATGATCTCCTTGGCAATGTCCGTTGATTTGCCCGTGACGATGGTATAGCTGTCGCCTCCCACGGAAAGGTCGCAGTTCTTTTTGGCCACGGTACCGCTGTCGCCTCCAACGGTCTCTCCCCTGCGATTTTTGACCAGGATGTTCCAGTCTTTTTCGCTCTGCAGGTAGATCTCTTCCTTTCCTTTGGCGTCGTCGAAGCGCAGTTCATGAAACCCGTTGCCTTTGTGTGTTTTTGTTTTGAAGCCGCTCTGGGTGATGCTTTTCTTCAGGTCGTTGATGGGCATGTTGTCGGAATTGTATACGCTGCCGGTGATGATGGGACGATCCGGATCTCCGTCAACAAAATCGACCAGGACTTCATCTCCGATACGGGGTATGAATTGCCCGCCACGACTCAACCCTCCCCATGCCTGACCACACCTGATCCAGCAGGAACTATTTTCGTCACGCTTGCCTTCCCGGTCCCAGTGAAACTGAACCCTCACACGGCCATACTCGTCGGTGTGGATCTCTGCGCCCTTGGGACCGACGACTGTGGCTGTCTGGATGCCCGTGACGACCGGCTTGTGAATGGTGATGGGGGGGCGGAACGTGGTCGTGGCCGGTATGACGGTGAAACTGTTGCCGTATGATGCTCCGCCACCGGCTTTTTCTTCCAATGACTGGGGTTGGGATCCGGAATGGGCAACGCGGATAAGCAGGTAATTGCCGTTGAGACTAATCGAGTCGTGACCGGCAAGGGTGAATGTGCAGCCGGGGATAAGGCGACAGGACGAGCTCTTGCCGTTTCCTAGTTTTTGCAATGAGGTCAGTTGTTCAATACGAACCGATGCAAGAGTGTTCCCTCGGTCTTGATCCACATGCAGAGCAGGATAGTCATAGATTTCGAATTTCCCCTGCTGCTGACCGGTACCCTTTGCGGTAAGGTCAAGGGGTGGATTCTTGAAGTTGAAGTTTCGGTGGGTGTAGGCATCGGGTGTCTGGCGCTGGGAATAGGTGAACGTGCTGATACTCTCTTTTTCCGCTACAAGCCCTCCATGGGAGTTACAGGTTATGGCTTTGATCCCTTGGATCGGAAGATGGACCGCGGGAGTGTCGCTCATGACCATGATGTGCTTGTCTTGGTAATGTTCGAAGAAATAGAATATTCCTTCTTCCTCCAGGATTCGGCTGATGAAGTCGAAATCGGTCTCCCGGTATTGAACACAGAATTTTCGGAGTCGCGTTGTGTTTTCAAGGGCAAAGCGGAAACGGTCGGAAGTTATCCCGCCATCCTCAAGAACCTGTTGGACGATCTCCTGAGCTTGCTTTTTCTGAAAGATGCGTGAGTTTTTTCGTAGGGAGAATTGCCAGAAGGTAGGAACCACCTCAGCCGCGTAGAGGTAAAAACGGCCGTTCCGTCCGGTGTATCTGAAGCTCCGAACCACACCGTGGAGATAACGGTCACCGCCGCCGGAGATCGGATCGCTGTTGACGATGGTCAGCAGCGCCTCTTTGCCTATTATGTTGTCGAAGGATTTGATTTCCTCCACGGTGGCAAGGGATAGTTGGGAGACAAAAATACCGGAGATTTGTTCTGATACCCCGAAGTGAAGCACCCGAGTTTCCAATGAATTACCAAGCAGTTTGAAGGTGAAATGTGCTTTGGATGCGGCGCTGTTAAACACGGCAGGCTCCTTATAAAATAAAATGGTGATCCATTCCCGATGCTTTATTGGTGTTTGTGATTTTTCGTAAAAATATCGAATTATCGGCGCTATTGGATTTTGAAGGCGAAAATATTTCCTGCTTTATCGCACAAGAGGAGCAAGCGTTCGGTAGGAAGATAGTCCATGTCCAGAATCCTGTTTTCCATAACTCTCCCTTTGAATATTGCTTCTTTTGTTTCCGTTGATGCGATAATCAACTCTCCGCTGTCAGCGCCAATAGCAATCCAGGGCGTTCCGCGAAGCCACTTAATCATGTTTGGCCAATCATCGGTTTTCCAGGTATTAATTCTGGATTGGCTTGCCACATCCCATAATTTGACTTTATTGTTATCCGAAGCGCTTACCAGCATTTTACCGTCAGGGGAAAATCGCGCTTTCACGTCCCATCCTCCCTGGGAAAGGTTTCCGATTTCATTGTTCCGCCGGATTGAATACAATCTGACGTCCCCGTTGCCCAGCCCAGCGGCAATAGTGTCATTATCCGGCGAGACATCAATGCCGTGCACCTTCTGTGAGATAATGAAAAAGGATGCTGGATGCCATCGAATCTTTTTACCGGTCGCTATCTCGTAAATATCTACCGAACTGAGATGATAACTGCTGGAAACAACAAATTTATCGTCATCGGAAATGGCCAGATCGGAACGTGCCCAACCGCAAGTACGTGTCAACTGATTGTTCGCGGTATTGTAATAGCTGCCATCCATTGCGAGGATCTTTCCGGAGCGGCTCATCACCGAATGTTTTGTATTCCTTTCTTCTTCCCCGAAGCTATAGGCGGTTATTTCACCTGAGTGCAATGGAATCGTCACGGCCGTGCCGTTATCAAGTCCTGCGTAGATTGATTTGGAATCTGGCGTGAAGTTAGCATTAACAAATGATCTGGGGCTGACTTTCGATCGAATAGCGTCAAAGCATTCGTCAGTTATTTGAATCTCTTTGTATAGTGTTTGATCTTTAACACTCCAGACAAAAATTGGTCGACTTCCTCCTCGCGCCAGAAAGTATTTCCCGTCAGGTGAAAATTCTACGCTGTTAACCGATGACATTCTCTCTTGTAATACTATGTGGAGAGTTACGGGTTTCTTGACTGTGTTCACGGTGGACAGGTTGCATGACGCGGTAAAGAATGCAAGAAAGAACATTGCTATTATCATTCTCATGAGTCACCTCACTTGTCGGCTATTTATTATATAAAAATCTATTTCTCCATTCCTGATATGCTTATGTTTTTCATTAGGGAAAGTTCTTTCCGAATTCGGACAGCAGAGAGAGTTTTCGCGCGAATGCGGAGTTGTCATCATATTGGGCTGCGATAAAACCATAAAAACCATCGAGAAAATCATCTAGGAACATATGTAAAGATCTTATTTCGCCCCATGTATACACATCAATATCAACCGGTTTGTCGAGCAGGCCATTTTCACTGGGGAGGGATAGTACGCTCATGCCGTTGATCTTCGGTTCCGACGTCATTACAATCCAATGATTCGCTGTCAGATTAAGGTCCCACCAATCCCCGCCGAATAGTTTTGTTGCATTCACAAGAAGGCAGACACAACACCCTTCCTTAAGATGGAGAACGGCATTCCTCAATGTCTCGTATCCTTCATTGCACATTGCAGCCGTCCTGTGTTCCAGCGCCTTAAATCCAATATTATTGAACCATTTCACAATATCGTCAGGCATTGTGACGGCGCCGAAATAATTCGGTTCGCTGTCAATATCTAAGTATGAGTTTTCCGAATCCCGCAGGGCGGCAAGCGCAATCCAGTCAACGCTGGCGATTTTTTTTGGTTTATGGTTTCTGCAATCCTCGCCCGGCCGTACAAACAGGCTCCCCATTCTTCCTGTTCCACGCTCATAGACATTGACTACGTACTGAACATAAAGATCCGGACGCTTGCATAACCAGCAGAACATGACGGCAGCGGGGCCACAGAGATTGACACCTCCCTGATCTATTGTGGAAGGGTTTTCCACCCGTTTTAATAATTGTTCAACGACCTCATAAATTTCTATTTGCGAAAAACCGAATGTATTTTTCACTCCTGTTACAATCGGATCATTAATAGCTCGGAATTTGTTAATCAAGCTGTAAGCCTCAACTTGATATTTCATATCTATGGCCAGAGAATATCCCATTGATTCTCTCCTTTTCGATTGAATGAGAAACTGTTTTATTTCGTCCACCATGACGATCCGACTGTCAAGGGTCGGCTACGATTTTCCTTTCACACCAAAGCCCTTCTCCCCATCTTCGTCGGCAATTCATACTCAACGCCGCCCCGCACATCTTCAATAATGGTCCTGGAGAAGTAAGCTTCGGAGACAAACCCTCGCAGGAAATGGTCGAGCATCAAGCCGAACAGGTACATATCGCCTGAAGAACAGTAATACTCTGGGTCCAGCATAATTCTTATGGTCCAGCCCCGTTTCATGACCTGGCGTACAATCCGGTCGCATGCTTCAACATCAAGCCGTTGTATCCCCACCAGGCGCCGTTCGTTGCGCTCCGCCGTGCGCCTATCCTGGCCTTCCGAGACATAGTGTAGCCTCAGCGCAGCGTGAAGGCTTACCGTTGTCAGCAGCTTGAGGTTGATGAACTGCATTCCAAACAACCTCCAGAGGCGGTTGTCTCCGAGAGGATCGAACAGTGAGCGGGTAACTTTCTTGCAATTTGTGAAGGTTACGAAATTCAGGGATACCCGGCTATGTTCACTGATGTCCCCGACACGAAGCCTTTTCGACAGCCGTCCGTTGGTGCACAGCAGTTCCGCAGAAAGGGAGTTGATGTGCTGCGGAACTCCTTTCGGCGCTTTCGGTGGAAGCTTCACCGAGATGGATGTTTCATAACCGTACACAGACTCACTTCGCATCTCGTGGTAGGAGGGATTCGGAGCAGCGCTCGAACCATATGAACCGGATGCCACAAACGTAACCTTTTCCACCAATCCTTCAATAACCCCCGTAACTCTCTCGATGGAATAGACCTCATAATGCCCGGCTTTGCCCTCCGGGATGACCGGATAGTCAGTTTCCTCATGGCGGAGAATTATCGGCTTCGCCTTGTGCGAAAAGACGTTCACCGCCGGCGTGGCAAAGAGGGTGAAGTCTTCCCTGGTGACGTTTTCCAACGTAAACGGCGGCCGCTCGACCTCAAACCTGATCTCGAACCTGGCGCCCTCCCCCCGGTTTCGCCAGTTGCCCCAGCCGGTGAGGTCCAGGAAGAGAAACTTCTCCGGCAGGACGGAGTATTCCCTGATGCAGTGAAAGCCTGACGCCTCCTGCCCCGAGGCCGGGAACAGTCTCTCATCACCGCCGAAGCCCACCGGTTGCAGACAGTTCGGATCAAGTACGACGGGTGTGCCTTCTTCCTCAGGGGTGACGACGATCCTTCTCAGGTAGCGGCTGAGGAGCAGATAGAGGTCGGCGGCGCGGGCGAATTCTCCCGAGAGGAAGAAGCGCACCCTTTCCGGCTTCCATTCGGCAAGGCCTATCCCCTTGAGCTCCAGGGCAAGGGTTATCATGGCCGGCTTGCCGGGCGGCCTCT
>CAZFCG010000131.1:0-5525 GCA_964517595.1 uncultured Geobacter sp.
CGGAGCCCTGTTTGCCATGATATACCCTCCCCTGTTAACCGTACCGTGTATTTATATGTATCATGTATAAATAAATGATACATGATATTTGATACAGAGTCAAATAATATTTCGGGGAGGATGTCCATAGCGTCATAGTCCCGCGGTTCTTCGAAAGCTTCTCTTTGACATCATCTCCGCCGTGAGTATCCGAACAAAACAACGCATTATATCCCCGCCCTGAACGGCGGGGTTTTACGGCGGTCTTTGTTGACATCCTCCCCGCCGTGAACAGACGGGGATTCCAGAGGGACAGCGGCTAGGCCGCAATCCTTGAGGTTCCTATTGCCGACGGCATTACCGCACCGTTCGCTTGACAGGCTAACCGGGCGTGCCCCGCCCTTTCGATATTAATTGCCGCGTTCTCGTCGGCGTTGGCCGTATGACCGCAGTTCTCGCAGACGAACAGTTCCTGGGACTTCCGGTTGCCCGGAGAAGCATGATTGCACTGTGAACAGGTTTGACTTGTATAGGCGGCTGAAACATAGAGCACCCATCCACCTCGCCAAGCCTGTTTGTATTCCAGTTGCCAACCGAACTCGCCCCAGCCCTGGTCGAGGATGGACCTGTTGAGTCCGGCCTTCTGCTTCACGTTTTTGCCTGGTGCTTCGTTTGTTCCCTTTGCCGAGGCCGTCATGTTCTTTACCTGAAGATCCTCCAGAACGACGACAGCGTGGTTTTTGCTGACTTCGCTGGAGATCTTGTGAAGGTAGTCGCTTCTTGCATCGGCAATGCGGATGTGGAGCTGGGTGATTCTTTCCTTCTGCTTACGCCAGTTTCCCGACCGCTTCACCTTTCGGGAGAGTTTTCTCTGCTCTTTGGCAAGTTGTCGCTCCATTTTCCGGAACACGCCCAATGGTTCGTAGCTTTTTCCGTCGGAAAGGGTGATGAAGCGCTTTACTCCGCGGTCGCCGCCTATGATTGAGTTGGAAGGATGCCGAGGTTGGGCGATCTCGAACTCCGTCTGGATGGAGACGAACCAGTGCTTTCCCCGTCGGGTAACGGTGACATTCTTCGGTTTTCCTTCTATCGGTCTGCTTTTGAAGAATCCGATATAGCCGACTTTCGGTAGGAATATGCGATTACCTTCCAGCCTGAAGCCTTGGGGATACCGGAAGCTGTCAGTACTTCTGAACTTCTTCTTGAAGTTCGGAAACCGTTTCGGGTTTTTCTTATCGAAGGCTTCCTTCAGTGCTTTATCCAAGTTCATTAGGACCTGCTGCAACGCTTGGGAAGGAGCTTCGGTGAGAAAAGGGTATTCCTTTTTCCACTGCGGCAGGAGGCTGGCAAGGCTTTCATAGTTTAAGCAGTATTCCCCGGCTTCAAGACGTTCCTTTTGCATGGCCAACGCCTTGTTCCAGACGAAACGGCAGCAGCCAGCGTGGCGGCTGAAAAGTGATTCGTCGCCGGAGCTGGTCTTAAGCCTGTATTTGTATGCCTTGCGTATTTGCATTGCTTAATGATACTAAACCATGAAATTAGAATCAAAGAAAATCAGCGCCTTATATCCCTGCCCTGAAGAGGCAGGGTTTTACGGCGATTTTTGATAACAATCTCTCTAAATGTTGAAAATACGAGGTTTTACGGCGGTATTTATAATTTAAAATATATTCAAATATGTCGAACAATAAAGAATCTATTCAAATATCGTCGGCTTATTCTATTCTCAATCAATCTCCAACATCAGATACTTTCCCGCCTCCACACCATCGACCCTGACAATCTCCCTGATTCTCCGGCCATGGCCGGACTTTTCGATATGGATCACGATGTTGATCGATTCGGCGATCAACTCTTTCGGCACGGTTATTACCGCCTCCTGGATGAGCTGTTCAAGGCGGGTCAGTCCGGCACGGGCGCTGTTGGCGTGAACGGTGGCGCAGCCTCCGGGGTGGCCGGTGTTCCATGCCTTCAGCAGTGACAGGGCTTCCGGCCCCCTTACCTCCCCGACAACTATCCTGTCCGGGCGAAGGCGCATGGTGGCCCTGAGCAAGTCGTTCATGGTGGCTACCCCCTCCTTTGCCCTCAGAAAAACCGTATCCGGAGCTGAACATTGAAGCTCAAGGGTATCCTCGATGATTACGATCCGGTCGTTGGTGGCCGCGATCTCGTTGAGAACCGCGTTGACCAGGGTGGTCTTGCCGGTGCCGGTCCCGCCGGTAACAAGGATGTTCCGCCTGGTGTGAACCGCCTCCAGGATGGCGGCCTTCTGGCGTACCGTCATGATCCCCTGGCTCACGTAGTCATCAAGCGTGAAAATCAACAACGCCTTCTTCCGGATCGTGAAAATAGGCGCCGGGACAATGGGGGGAAGTACCCCCTGGAAGCGGCTGCCGGCGCCGGGAAGCTCGGCGGAAAGGAGCGGTGATAGCTCGTTGCACTCGGTTCCCGTTCCGGTGGCAACCAGCCTGATAATCCTCTCCGCGTCCTGGGGGGTAATGGTATGGCCGGTGTCCTGCCGCCCGGTTCCAAGGCGGTCGCTCCAGAGCCTGCCGTCCTGGTTGAGCATAAGTTCAATCACGCCGTCATCGGTCAGAAGGCTGCCGATATTCGGTCCCATGGCGGTTTTCAGCATGGTAATCAGCCGCTCGGGGCTGGTGTCCCTGATGGAAACCGTTTTTTTAGTCTGTGTCGTCATCGCTCCCCTCCCCTTCCGGGTCCGGAAAGAAATCCCCCGGTTTGAAAAACACGTCCTCCGGGAGGTCGCCGAACAGGGACCGCCCGGATTGCAGCCTCAGCGCCAGGGCCTCCAGGAATTTCCTGAATCTCCTGCCTCCCGCTTTTTCGGCGGTCGATTTCTGGTCCTCGGGCAGCTCCAGGGTGTTCGTGAGCCACGACCGGATGAACAGGGACAGGGTCTCCCCGATTATCTCCTGGTTTCTCTCCACGGCCTTGAGACGCCGTTCAATCCTGTCGAGGGACCGGCCAATAATCGCCTCTTTCCTGTCCGAACCCTGAGGATAGAGAAATTCCTTGATTGCCGCCTCTACGATATCCGTTCTGGACACTCCCCGCCGTTGCCCCTGGAGTTTTGTCAGGGCTGCGTCCAGGTCAGCCGAAAGTCTCACCGAGCAACGGACTTTTCTTTGAAATGAATCTTTCAAAACGAGATCCCCCTGTCGTGTTCGCTTTCCTCCCGTTCATCTTCCCGTATCTGGGCCAGAATCAGGATATTGTGCAGATAGTCGTCTTCCTCCTCGCTCAGATCCTCGTCCCGGTCTTCCGGCCCGTCCGGTTTTCCGGTTTCATCTTCATCTTCGTTCGGAAGGTCCGGCTCCGGCAATGGCCCTGAATCCCGGTTTGACCGGGTACCGGCAATCCCTGCCCCACCCTCCCCCGCCGCCCCCTCTTCCGTGAATCCGGGCAATCCGGAAGGTTCCGCCTGCCTGCAAACATCACTTTTCCCTGGCGCCTGGACTATCCGGCGGATAAAGTTCCTGTCCTTGTAGTAGAAAAGTTTTTCGGCGTGAATCGGGGGATGTCCCGCGATAAAAACAATTTCCTCCCCGTAGGGAAGAATTGATACCTCGCCGGATGTCAGTAGCGGCCTGCCGGTTTCCTGGGTGCTGAAGGAACAGTTTTTGAGCCAGAGACTGAGCCGGTTCCCTGAATAACTCTGGTTGTTTACTATCTCCGTCTTCTGGCCAAGCATGCGGCTGATGAGTTCCGCCGTCTCGTTGTCGTTGGGCGTGAAAACGATCCGGACATGGCAGTTGTCCATGATGCTGTTGTTTGGTCCGTAGGACTTTCTGAGCTGGTTCAGGGACTGGACCACCAGCAGGGCCTTCATGCCGTAACCTGCTATGAAGGCAAGGGCCGATTCGAAAAAGTCCAGCCGGCCGAGGGCGGGGAATTCGTCCAGGAGCAGCAGAAGCCTGTGCCTGTAGGCCGCGACGGGCTTCCCTTCCCGGAATTCAAGGGACTCGGTCAGGGTCCGGCCTACCTGGTTGATGATCATGCGCATCAGGGGCCGGGTCCGGCTGAGATCCGACGGCGGCACGACCAGGTAGAGGCTTACCGGGTCATCGTGCTGCATGAGGTCGCTGATTTTGAACTCGCTGAGGGAGGTGTTCGCGGAAACGATGGGATCGCGGTAAAGCCCCAGGAAGCTCATGGCGGTTGACAGGACGCCGGATCGCTCGTTGTCGCTCTTATTGAGCAGTTCCCGGGCGGCCGCCGCCACGACCGGATGGGTGGCCGTCTTCCGGCCCGCCATGTCAACCCAGCCGTTTTTAAGTTCCGGATCGTGTTTGGCGGTGAGCATCGAGGCAATGGTCTGGTCGATTGCCCGGCTCGGGTCGGACAGGAACGAGGCAACCGTCGCGAGGTTCTTGCCCCGGATCTCCCTGGCGTAGAGTATGTGAAGGATTGTCCCGACAAGGAGGGCATGGCCGGTCTTTGCCCAGTGATCGAGCTGGCCGGTTCCCTGCGGGTCAACCAGGATATCGGCGATGTTCTGGGCGTCGCGCACCTCGTTCAGGGTTCCAAGCCTGATTTCCTCCAGGGGATTGTATTTCACGCTGCTGCCGTCGCTGGCCGTCGGATCGAATTTCATGACCCGGTTTTTCAGCGCCCGTTTCCGGTATCCGGCGGTTATCCCCCAGTTTTCTCCCTTAATATCGGTAACGATGACCGAATGGGGCCAGGTCAGGAGCGTCGGGATGATGATGCCCACGCCCTTCCCGCTTCTGGTGGGGGCAATCGCCATGACATGCTCCGGGCCGTCATGGCGCAGATAGTTCCCCTCCCTGGATACGCCAATCACCACGCCCTTCCCTTCCAGAAGACCGGCTGTCCCGAGGTCTTCCCTTGAGGCCCAGCTCGCGGTTCCGTGACTGGAAGGTATGGCCTTCCGGCGCGATCTGGCAAGGGAAAGGTATCCGGCAAGCACGACCCCCGCCACACTCCCCAGGTATGTAAACCATAATGCATTATCAAACTGCCGGGGCGCATAGGCCCCGTAATGGAAATACCAGATCGCGAATTTCCAGGGGGCGTAGACCGGCCAGTCCTGTATCGTGAACAGCGGCGGACCCAGTTTGGGCTGGTAGGCCAGCCACTTCGCTACCAGCTGTGTCGAGGTCCAGAGGCCCGCGGCAAATACGGCCATGATCATCAGGCCGTTGAAGATAATAAATCTGGCCGGCTTCAAGGATCATCCTCCTCCCCGCATTCCCGGAAGAAATCGTCGTCTTCGGAAACGACGGTGAATATTTCACCGCACCCTGGACAATGGTATTCCCTGTAAGGAGACGGGGTAACGGTGATTTTCATTTTGCATTCCGGGCAGGTGATCTTCCCGTCCGGCCAGAGCCTGATTACCTTGGTCACGCTGGCTCTCCTTTTATCATATCATGTATCATATATTGATACATGATATAGTTATGAATGATATTCCCGTTTGCCGAAAACAAAAATCCGGTCTTTGGTTAGCGTTCGATGTCCCTGTGTTCCCGGCCAGTCCGGGCTTCTTTCCGTGGTCCTGA
>CAZFCG010000132.1:0-3765 GCA_964517595.1 uncultured Geobacter sp.
AGCAATGGTAGCATTGTTACGCTAAAAAGCAATATTTAAGTTAGCGCTTATGCCCACCAGGGGAGAGGGGACTTCTTTGAAATTTGCAGAGGCTCCATCGTTGAATTTATTTCCCCTTCAAGAAGCCTCTGCGTACGCCGGGAAAGGGAGAGTCCGTCGTCCCTTTCCCCCGGGCATTGCAGGCGGGTTATTCCACCGTGACGCTTTTCGCCAGATTGCGGGGCTGATCCACGTCGGTCCCCTTCAACACGGCCACATAGTAGGCGAGGAGCTGGAGAGGCAGGGCAAGGAGCACCGGCGCCAGGTATTCGTCGCACGGGGGAACAGGGACTACTGTCTCGGCCTTTTTCGCCGGTCCTTCATCCCCGGCGGTGCAGAGAGCTATTACCCTGCCTCCGCGGGCGATAACCTCCTCCATGTTGGAAACCGTCTTTTCATAGTTGGCGGAACGGGGCGCCAGGACCAAAACCGGCATGTTCTCGTCGATGAGGGCAATGGGACCGTGCTTCATCTCTCCGGCCGGATATCCCTCCGCGTGGATATAGGAAATCTCCTTCAGCTTCAGCGCCCCTTCCAGGGCTATGGGATAGGTAATGCCCCGGCCCAGGTAGAGGAAATCAGTGGCATGTAGGTAGATGCGGGCTATGCGCTCAATCTCCGGATGTATCTTCAGGGTCTCGTCCACCAGCCCCGGCAGTTGGACGAGGGAGGAGATCATCCTCCGTCCGCTTTCCCGGTCCACCGTGCCCAGGGTCCGGCCCAGCCTGATGGTCAAGAGGTAGAGGGCTATCAACTGGGTGATGAAGGCCTTGGTGGAAGCGACGCCGATCTCGGGCCCAGCATGGGTATAGATGACCCCGTCTGACTCCCTGGCGATGGAGGAGTCCACCACATTGCAGATGGCGAGATTCCTGGCGCCCCTGGCCTTTCCCTCCCGCAGGGCCGCCAGGGTGTCCGCGGTCTCTCCCGACTGGGAAATGAGGATTACCAGGGTCCGCTCATTGAGAATGGGTTTGCGGTAGCGGAATTCCGAGGCGATGTCCACCTCCACCGGTATGCGGCAGAAATCCTCGATGAGGAATTTCCCCACCAGGGCGGCATGCCACGAGGTGCCGCAGGCCACGATACAGATGCGTTCCACCGCGCGGAGTTCATCTTCAGAGATACCCAGGGCATTCAGGCAGACGTCCCCCTCCTCCTCCAGGAGCCTGCCGGCGAGGGTGTCACTGATGGCGCGGGGCTGCTCGAAGATCTCCTTGAGCATGAAGTGCTTGTATCCCCCTTTTTCCGCCATGAGGGGAGACCAGTCGATGTGGCGCGGTTTCTTGAGCAGAGTCTCTCCCGCTATTGTGCTGAAGGCGGCCGCGCCGTCGCGGAAGACAGCCAGCTCTCCGTCCTCCATAAACACCATCTCCCGCGTATGGGACAGGATGGCGGGGATGTCCGAGGCGACGAAGAACTCCCCGGAACCGAGTCCGACCACCATCGGCGAACCGAGTTTGGCGGCAATGAGGACGTCCGGCGCCCGCTCGCAGAGGATGCAGACCGCGTATGCGCCCCGCAGTTCGCGAAGAGCGTCCCTGACGGCCTGTTCGAAATCGGGGTTCGACTTGTACTTTTCCTCCACCAGATGGGAGATGACCTCCGTATCGGTCTCGCTGCTGAAATGATGGCCCCGGCCGATGAGCATCTCCTTCAGCGCCAGGTAGTTCTCGATTATGCCGTTGTGGACGACGATAACGGGTCCCGCCTTGTGGGGGTGGGCGTTGACCTCCGAGGGCCTGCCGTGGGTGGCCCAGCGGGTGTGGCCGATGCCGATATTACCCGTGAGGGGCTGGGACTCCAGGAGCCTTTCCAGGCGGAAGAGCTTCCCCTCGCTGCGCCGCATATCCGCTCCGCCGTCCCTCAGGGTGCAGATTCCAGCCGAGTCATAACCCCGGTATTCCAGCCGTTTCAATCCGTCAAGGATGATGGGGGAGGCTTCCCGGCCTCCGATGTATCCTACTATTCCGCACATGTCAGCTCCGTATGAATTGTATGGTTGGCTATTTCTCGCTAATACTCTGTAACGTTTATTCTTTCGAGTCTAACCCCTCCAAACCTCCCCTTCTCAGGGGAGGCTCAAAGGCTTCCCCCCTGAGAAGGGGGGACTGAGGGGGGTTGGTTTTAAATGTTACATGGTACCAGTATTTTTGTCGCGCCAGCCCTCTTTGTTGACCTGCCTGCAGCGGGCGATGGCCAGGGAACCGGGGGGAACGTCATGGGTAATGACGCCGCCCGCCGCCACCAGGGAGTTGCTCCCCACCCTGACCGGGGCAATCAACTGCACGCCGCTGCCGACGAATGCTCCATCTTCGATGACGGTGCGCTGTTTCTCCACCCCGTCGAAGTTGCAGGTTACGGCGCCGCAGCCGATGTTCACGTCAATGCCGATGGCGGCATCCCCCAGGTATGAGAGGTGGGAGGCCATGGACCCGGTCCCCATGACGGTGTTCTTGGTTTCCACGAAGTTTCCGATGATCACCCTCTCCTTCAGCTCCGTGCCCGGCCGGATGTGCGCCATGGGACCGATGGATACTCCGGCATGGATAACGGAGTCCTCCAGGACCGATCCCGCTTTGACGACCACTCCGGCGCCTATCCTGCACCCACGGATGACGACCGATGGCTCGATAAGGCATCCCTCGCCGATGACGGCGCCGCCTGATATGTGCGAGTTGGGGTGAACAATGGTGTCGCGCCCGATGGTTACGCCCCTGTCTATGTATGTCGCGGCCGGGTCCCTGATGGATACCCCTTCGCGCATATGGGCCTCGTTGATCCTCTTCCGCAATATCGCCTCTGCCTCGGCAAGCTGTATCCTGTCGTTGATCCCCATCACGTCCACCGGGTTCTCCACGGAAAAGGCCGCGCAGGAGAGTCCCCGCTCCACCGCCATCCGCACAATGTCGGTCAGGTAGTATTCCCCCTGGGCGTTGTCGCTGGAAAGTCCGGCCACTGCCTCGAAGAGAAAGGGGGCGTCCACGCAGTAGATGCCGGAATTGATCTCCCTCACCATCCGCTGCACGGGAGTGGCGTCCCTTTCCTCGACAATCCCGGTCACCCGGCCCGCCTCATCCTTGACTATCCTGCCGTAACCGAAGGGATTGTCCACCACGGCGGTCAGGACGGTTACGGCGGCGGCGCTCTCCCCGTGAACGGCCAGCAGGCCGCGGAGGGTGTCCGCACCTATGAGCGGCACATCACCGCAGAGAATCAGCACCCTGCCGCGGAAGCCCCGCAACAAGGGGGCGGCGCAGGCCACGGCATGGCCGGTCCCCTTCTGTTCCTCCTGGAGCGCGAAGGCCATATCCTCCCGGCCGGAAAAATGCGCGCGCACCGCTTCGGCCTGATGTCCCACCACCACAACGACACGCGACGCGTTTGCCGCAAGGGCGGCCGTAACCGGGTAGGAGATAAGGGGCTCGCCCGCCAGGGGATGCATCACCTTCACGAGATCTGATTTCATCCTGGTGCCCTTGCCCGCCGCCAGAACGATTGAAGCTGTTGAGTCCATCTATGGGTTCCTTTCGGTTAACTGTCCGGTTTTATGAGCGTTTTAATGTAATAGAGCATCCCGGGCAAGTCAAGGAAATAAAAGGGAATAAACCGGGAAGCGTCTTTCACCGCAAATCGACATTCCCCGGACCGACCCCCTTTCACAAGATCCATCCCAACACCCAAAAAAACACCACAAAGTCGGGTGAGCATCTTGCAAATCTCAAA
>CAZFCG010000132.1:3804-5305 GCA_964517595.1 uncultured Geobacter sp.
GAGGGGGAGTATTTTTCGACACTTTTGCAAGAGTCTCGGGTAATAAAATTTTCCTTTACAGACAACCCCCATGCCCTTTAGGATTTCACCATCTTTTATTCCCCCGGCCGACGCCCCGCCGGGTGGAAACAGGATGGAGAGCCCATGGGAGTGCCTGAAGACATTGATCTGTTTGAAAACCTTCTGAAGGAACTGGTCATCAAGTACGAGCAGTACTTCCTGGGAATCGAGCGCCGGGAACCGCTGAAGCTGCTGGAAGAGGTGGACAGGATGTCCAGGCGCTATACCGCCTCCACCATCTCCAACACAATGCTCCTTTTCCGCTACAACTCCCTGAAATCCAGGCTGGTCAGCTATCGCCAGTACTGGAACAGGACGAACCGGCTCATCGAAGACGGCAAATACTCCAGGGACCGTTTCAAGATGCAGCGTCATCAGAACGAGGCGCCCGCCCCCGCGCAAAGGCAGGAGACAAAATCGGAAACGGACCAGGTATTCCTCCAGTACCTTGAAGCATGCCGGTCATGCAACATCCCCACCAACGGACTCACCCCAGACAGGATTGCGGCCACCCTCGACAGGTGCCGCGGCACACTCCCTGAAAAATACCGGGAAAACCCCGTGGAATTCCGGGTTGTCATCGAAGACGGAAAACCGAAGATCAAGGTCAGGCCCAGGAAGTAACGCCTGAAATCATCCCCTACGGCAAGGCATTCCGACCGCCCTTTTCCTCCATTGGACAGGGCGGTTTTTCACGTTCACGAAAAAAAATCGCCCTTCAGGCTCAACAATCCGCGAAATCCGCCGATATTTCATAGAACGGGCCCGCGATCCGCCAGGCCCGTTACGGGACGATCTCCCGACATATTTATCTCCAGGGAGCCCCCATGGATGCGAAAGCGATAAAGGCCGGGCTGACACCTTTGTTTCTCCCCGCGCCACCCATGTTCGAAAGATCGGTCGGGTACACCGGAAAGGGCCTCCGGGTGGCCTTCTACTGGGGCGCTTGCAACGAGCTCTGCTTTTGCGATGATCTCATGAACTCCGGCGCCATTGATTCCGCGGGATGGCTTCTTTTCATGGACCACCCATCGGTGAAGCGTCATCTGCATCCCTACGACTTCGGTTCAGCGGATCTCCCTGCCCGGCACTGGCTTCTGCTGCACCGGGAAAAGAGACGATTCTACTCGGGAGAATCCGCGGTAGTGGAGAAATTCCTGGAAGAACTCGCCCTTCCCGACAAAAAACCGGATTGCCCGGCCGGGGAAAAGACCACCATTACCCTGGACGAATGCATCATGCTGGCGGGAAACATCAAGGAGCTGCTGGAAAAGGAATTGTCCCCTGAAGAGACGATTCGCAGGCTGGCCAAACAACAGTCGGTGTGCGCGGAACTGCGCCGGTGGCTGGAAAAACTCCGCTAGCGCCCTCTCGGCTTTCTCCTTCCCGACGGATAAGGGTCTTAGGGACTCGGAACAAACAAATATACCGTTTTACATCT
>CAZFCG010000133.1:0-5273 GCA_964517595.1 uncultured Geobacter sp.
AACTGGCCTCTGTGAAGCAGGAATTTAGCGCCAAATCCAACGTAGGTATATTTAGATATATCTACTTAGGTTTGGATAAGTCTGAAAGAACGGTAGGCCAAGGTATTGGACGCTTCGGAAAAAGGCTTTAGAAGCAAAATTTGGAAGCTGTTTTTCTTTGGTCCCATTCGGAGTCTCTGAAAGGAGGGGGTAGGTGCATATTCTCCGTCACGTAGTGTGACAATCGCTCGTTTCTTGCTATCTCTCTCGGAAGCTTTGATGAATTGCCTGCCGGTTTTTATCATCCAACTCCTGGCAATCTATCCATTGATAGCCGTCGGTCAGGGACAAGAGGCAATACAGGCGTTGCTTGATCTTACGCCCTATAGCATTTCCTGGTTTCTGTTTCCCTTAAGTTCAGGTTTTTCCTGCATTGTGACGGTTTTTTTCTGTTCTTCCTACTCGATCGCTGGAATTATGCAGCAGAACATAGATCTAGAGCTTTCTGTAGAATTTGGGTTCCGTCCGCACTCACACTCATCATTGGACTGTTATGGCCAGTGGCGATGGAGCTCAGCTCAAAGCAAAGCACATCTTGGTATTACATGTTCGGCGCCCCAATCGTTGCTCTGACTATCATATTTATGGGGACTGCATGGAAGCTGAGTAGTTACCATGATTCATTACCTCCTTCTGCCGGGAAAGCGCTATATCGAGTTCCCGTTTTGGTGTCTTGTCCGTCTTTTTTATGAAACTGTGAAGGATTATGATCTTCCGCCCGACCATGGTGCAGAAAAACGCTCTTCCAATTCCTTCTTCTGCCTTGGTTCGCCGAAAGATATCCTTGGAATATTCGAGGCCAATGGCATTACCGGGAATCCCGTCATCTGCCGTGATGCGGTGTTCATGCTGTCACCTCTCTCATTCGCTTACGCGCTAAATCAATTTCGTCCTGTGGTGTCTTCTGTGTTTGCTTGTTGACATCCTCCCCGCCCTGAAGGACGAGGATTCCAGAAGCAACGGCTAGACCGCTGCCTTGGCGGTTCCTGTTGCCGACGGCATTACCGCACCGTTCGCTTGGCAGGCTAACCGGGCGTGCCCCGCCCTTGGGCACGACTCTGAGCCGCTTCGCGGCAGACCTTATATCCCCGCCCTGAACGACGGGGTTTTACGGGCATTCCTGATAACTTGGAAAACTTACCTACGGCCCCCCTCATGGCCCTGGTAAATTGCGGCGCCACGCCGAGAAACAAGGCCTGTTTAGCTAAGTAATCAATATATTCAAGCAGTTTGCCTTGGTCCGATCAGAAGTATCCATCAGGAGATGGACAACAAGCATCTTTGCATCAATCCCTGCCCGTCACAGCCTCCCAGTCGGCGCGCACGGCCTCGGCCAGCCCCTTTGCCCTCTCCGACTCGTACCGGGGCACGGAGAAATCAGGATCCGCGGGCAGTTTCTGCAGGAGGATACCGTCCTTTTCAAACCAGAGGGGAAGATAGGCGCTCAAGAAGAACTGTCTGCCGCGCAGGATATCGATGGCCCAGGGAGTTGCCTGATCACCGAGATTCAACCGGACATGCAGGGCACACCCGGAGGCCTCGGCCTCGAACCGGGCCAGCACAGCGGGCCAATTCTTTCCCGGTCGGACAACTGAAAGCGTGGCAATGGAGCTGTCGCGCTGGATATCCGATTGGGCTTCGGTCGATTCGTCCACCGGCGAATCTCCCGGCTCGAAAGTTCTTTCAACCCCGAGTTCACGAATGCGCTGTGCGATAAAATCGACATAGGCGGGATGGGTGTGGATGGTGTGCGGGGCATCCCTGTAGACACGGAAGAGCATGAGCAGGGTGATGTTGACGGCTGGTCCAGCGTCCTTTTTCGGCCCCATGGCCGGAAGCCACTCCAACTCCACTCCTGTGGGAAGCAGCCCGAAGTTCGTTGCGGAAGGTTGAGATAAGGTGTGGCTGCACAAGGCCTCGATAAACACGGCGCCGACAGGAATCTGGGTCGGATATTCTTCGAGCACCGTACGACCTATGATGTTGGACAACCCTTTTCCCCGATGTAGTTTGGAGACCATTAACTGGCCGGCCTCATAGAGCAGGGGATTGGGCGCAAAGCGAAAGATACTGCCCATGGCGGCGATTCTGTTTTCGCTGTCGCGCACCACTGCGGTCCGATGGTTCACGCCGTCGTACCGTCGGGATATTTCAGTCGGGTCGTACACATATTTAATCGGGAAATTGTCACCGTACGTATCCCGGTAGAAACGGGAGATATCGGGCGCGTCCTCGGGAGTGAAAAGTGCGATACGGAATTCGTTGTTCATGGCATCTCCTGGTTGAAGGTTTCCAGGTATTCGGCAAAGAGGTCTACCGCTACCATTCTCCGGTACAGGGCGTGGACCTTTTCAGGTTCCGGCCCTGTCCGCATTTTCAGAAAACCCCGTAACCATCAGGATCTTTCAGGCCGGGTAATGTCGGCCACACTCAACTGCTGGGTCATGAAGTCGAGGGTCACATATTTCGGGGCGAACACAGTGGCTCGCTCCACCAGATCCGTGTCGGCCAGGAAATATATCAGCACCTCGTTGGCCAGCAGAGCATTGGCAGCCAGTCCGCCGATGGCAGTTGTCGCTACCTTGCCGGAGGACAAACCCTGTTGTATCCGTTCCATGGCCGGGCCGCTGAAATGGTGTTGCATGGCCGTGGGCAAAAGTCCTCCCCCGGGGTCACCCTTCATGGCGAGGGTCCAAAATTCGTCCGCTTTCATCCCGTCGGGTGCGAAATTGACCATGATCGACCCGAAGCCGACAGCCCCGCAGGTAAAGACCGGAATACCGAATCGTTCCTGCATGGCCGGGGTCATCCTTTTCACATCCTCTCCTTTTTCCGCATCGATGGCCGCGACATAGGCGTCCGCTCCGGCAAGGAACTCCTCCAGATTGTCGGCTGTGACGCCATGGGGATACGGCGCCATTTCCAGGTCGGGATTGATGGAACGGGCAAGCTCCATGTACACATCGAGTTTTGGCCGATCCATGGTGGAGCCAAAGGCCGCTGCCTGGCGGTTCATGTCCGGCGGATCGAAAATGCCGTTCTCCGCCAGCCTGAAACGGCTCGCGCCGCAACGGACCAGGGCGAGAAACGCCCCGCCGCCCACGCCGCCCAGTCCGGCAAAGGCAATCTCCTTTTCCCGGAGAATGGCGAAACCGCTTTCCCCCATGATTGGGCGGGTTCTAGTTAAAAAATCCATTACTACCTCCTGGCCGGCGCCATGGTCACGGCCATGGCAATGGGGGTGGCAAACATCGGCATGCCCGTGTCTGGCGAAGGGGAAAGTGTCGTTACCTGGCACATTCACTGTCGTTGCAGAAGGAGAAGCCCATTTCCCCTTGCTATTCCGGATTCTGCTCCTGCAGGCCGAGGTCGCCGAGCAACGGGGCAAGGGGCTCGGGTTCCCCATGATACCCAAGGTGTTCCAACTCGGCCAACCCCTCCTCCCTGGTAATAAGGCCGAAATAAATGCCGGCGCTAACCTCGACGATGGACTGGGGAAAGAAGGTGCTGCGCATGTTCCTGAACCGCATGGATTGGCAGTAATCCTTGACGGTTTCAATGCGGCAACTGGTATGGAGCATTCCTTTGTGATCGGGAGGCATTTCCCACGCCATCTCCTTTTTGATCAGATCGCCGACCTCCTTCCAGGTACCGTAGCTCTCGTTGGTCTTCAGCCTGCGGAATTCAGGTATGGCAAGGTCCGGATCCCTGCGGGCCGCCTCCAGGGTCTGGTCAAGTTGGCGGTAGAGCGGGTCCAGACGCTGCCGGACGGAGCGTTGGTAGAGGAGAAATTCAGCCGTCATGGCATACGGCGAAACGGGCTCCGGGGCGTGGGCGACCATGTCGAAAAAGTTGAGGGTCATTTCCCGTTGGGAGAGAGCAGGGCTCTTTGCTCCTTTTTGCGGGGATTTCAATTCGTTCATGACGTAGCTGAACACGGCGAGTTGGACCTCCTCGACGCCGTGCATGATGAAGGGAATCCGCTCCTCCACGGCCACCGGGAAGAAAAGGACATGCGCCACGGTGGGGCAGAGGCAGGGAACGCCGACAGCGGCGAATTGTTCCCGCATGGCCTGCCGTATCATGTCCCAGGACAGGGTCCGCTCGATCAGTTCCGCGGACGGAAGCAGCTTGATGGACCGGCGGAGATTTTCGCGGCAGGTGTCGTTGGTGTAAGGCATGTTCCAGGCTGCGGCCAGGACACGCAAGCCCAGTTTTTTTGCTAGCAACCACAATAGATAGGTTGAGTCTTTCCCCCCCGTACACAGCACCATGACATCGAAGCGGGATTGGGTATTGGTGCGCGCCGCCTTGAGCAGCTCCTCTTCGGTGATGAAATTTTGCGGACCGGCCGAGGCCCCTGCCTTTTCCGCCCGTTCATAACATTGGCAGAAAGCGCACAGGCCGTTTTCGTCAAATTCGAGGCCCGGAATGAGATAATCGTCATTGATACAGCGGATACACTGCCGGCGGCTTTCCCGGGTCGCTGGTTGCCGGACGCTTGCCGCGTCGACAACGACACCCTCTTCCAGCAGGCTCACGAATCCGGGATGTGCGGTCAACGTCTCCGGCAAGTCGGAAAGAGGGCGGCCTCCATCCAGCGAGGCGATATCCTTTGCTATTTCCGGAGCAACCTCCAGAATAGACCGGGTGTGTCGGGGGGGATTGCGTAACCCGTAATAGACCAGAACGGGCTTGTTTTTGTCTTCGCGTAGTTGCCAGCGATACTGGAGAGCAGGACGAGTGGGGAGTGCCATTGTACCTCCTGAGGCTGCATGAGAAGGATTATTTTACGAGGTTATACCAAAATTCTCCGGGGAGCATTAACAAAATTGTCAATTGGTTCCGCCGATCAATACCGCCGTAACGTTTGCTGTGCCAGCTCTTTCTTAATCCACTGATGAACTACCCGCCACTAAACTGCGCCGCTGATGGAACGGCTTCGTTGTAGTGGGGGTTTCGCGATTCATAGGCACCTGCGCCCGCGGGCTTTGCCTGCCGGCGTCTTACAGTTGTCTCCTGGGCGGCAGTGCATAGGCCCCTGATGAGAGCACCTCCACTCCTCTTCGCTTGATGTTGAGCGAAGCGTTGTAGTCGGCATTCGCCGTAAAGCCGCAGCGTTGGCAGACAAACTCGGATTGGGTTTCCCGGTTGTCCGGATGAGTGTGTCCGCACTGGAAACACTCCTGCGATGTGCCGTTTGGTTTGATTTTGATGGTCAGCTTGTTCTTTCT
>CAZFCG010000134.1:0-3671 GCA_964517595.1 uncultured Geobacter sp.
TTAGAGCGCCGCGCGAAGAAAAGCAAGGGCGGTGCCGGTCCATGGGGCAGCGGAAATGGCCGGCGACGACCTTGCCCGAGCGCGGCAATATGAGAATGCAGGCGGCGTGACAGGGATGGGGCAGAGGAATGCCCTGGCGCGACGCCTGCCTCCCGATCAACCTGGGCTATACCAAGCTATCCTGTCGCTTCACCCATCCTTTCACATCCTTCAATAGTGCGTTTTTGAAATCTTCGGGTTCCAGGATCACGATATTAGGTATCCAGGACTTGAGGATATTGCGGATCGCCTCGTAGTGGCCTACCCGGAAGGTAACAATCATCGACCCATCCGGGCGTTCCTCCTGGATCTCCTGGGTGGGAAAAATCTTGCGGCGCTTGAAGTAGTGGCCGACCTGGGCGTCGATCAAGACCTTGATTGTCAGGTGGCGGGAATCGGAAAACCATATATTGGCGCTCTGCTTCAACATCTCATCCAGACCGTCCGGGATGGCTGTGATTGCTGTTTTCATGAGCTTCAACTCACTAATTCGGTCCAACGCGTAACGCTTTAGTATCCCCGTAGCAGGCTCGTTGCCGATGAGATACCAGAATCCGCCGAAATAGGCGATTCGGTAAGGTTCCATCTGGACAGGATGTGCACCCTTGCCAGCGGCATATTGGAATGCAACCTGTTTTTTCTCTCTGATGGACCGGACGATCTTGTTTAACAGGGCGCTATCCAGGTGGATCGCATCGTCAATTTTCACAAAGACCGGCATAGATGTGACACAGTCATAGAGGCGGTCCAAAACGCCATCCGCAGCCTTTTGGAAGGGTTGTCCCAACTGACCCACAATGTTTTTCAGGGCCACGACCAAGGCCAGCTCCGTTTCGTCGAAAACCTCCAGATTCTTCACCAGATCCCGGCTCAGACGGTAAGTCCCCTTCTTTTCCTCGTGGAGGGGAAAGCCGGATTCCTTCAGGAGCAGGATGTCCCGCTGGATCGTCCGAGGCGTCGTCTGAAAATACTTGCTCAGCCAGGTGCTGGCGACCTGCTCCTTCTCCATGAAGATCTTGAGCATCCGCCCCAGGCGGATCAGTTTCGTCTGGGCGCTGCAGTCTCTGGTCATGTCTCCTGCCTCCTTCCCTGATTACGGAAAAAAACGGCTTATGAAAAATAATGCGACCTGCGTATGTCGTCACGGCATTGAATTACCAGAGCCAACCTCATATAGTCAATGCCAAAGAAGGGAAAGGAGGACGAGAGAGATGATCAAGGGACATCTGGAGAAGATCAGACGCGGGGAGATGCAGGTCCATAAGCAGGTGGCGATGATTCCCCTGTTTTCGGGCAATGGCGCCGGGCCATGTTATCTGACGCTGAAGGAGGCCATGGAGAGCCATTTCCTTACCATTACCGAACTTACAGAGGGAGGCAGCGTCCCGGAACTGAAGGTCAGAAACAGCGGACCGAAACCGGTGCTACTCCTGGACGGCGAAGAACTGGCCGGGGCCAAGCAGAACCGTGTCCTCAACACCACGATCCTGGTAAAGGAGACCGCCGAAACCATCATCCCCGTGAGCTGCACCGAGCAGGGAAGATGGTCATATCGTAGCGCCCATTTCGCGGAATCCGGCCATATCATGACTGCAAAGCTCCGGCGGGTGAAAAACGAGTCGGTGCATCAATCCCTGAGATCAACCCAGCGTTACATGTCCGATCAGGGCGCTGTCTGGGATGCCATCCGGGATCAATCTGAGGCCGCCCGTATCGAATCCCCCACGGCGGCCATGCGGGATGTCCATGAGGCGCGAAGGGAGGATCTGGAGACCTGGCTGGGTCATTTTCCACTGCTTCCCGACCAGCGGGGAATTCTCGTGATGCTCAATGGAGAGGTGGCGGGGATGGATATGGTCTCCCGACCGGAAGCCTTCCGGGTTCTCCATCCTAAGCTCGTCAAGAGTTACATAATGGATGCCATACTGGAGAAACCCTCCCGGACGAAGGTCGCCGCTATGGCTGCTGAAAAATTTCTGCACGATATCGGCACCTGCGAGGTCCAGAAATTCCCCTCCGTCGGATATGGCGAGGATTACCGGTTCCAGGGGAAGTACATTACCGGCTCCGCCTTGATTTACGAAGACGTCGCCATCCACATGGCGTTTTTCATGACGAACCCGGCGGAAAAGGGAGGGACTATGGCAGGGCTGAACCGGCGGCGGAGCTACCGTCAGTGAGGTGTCACGATGAGAAGAATCTGTGAAAAATGCGGGCGGGTATTTTTCGAGGATGACCGTCCGGTGCATCCCGTGGAGGAGTTGGGCCGGATCTTTCTCAATTCCATCCAGGCTCAGGATGCCGGGACTATCTGCCCGACATGCAGAAAAGAACTCGGCATCCTGAATCTCCTGGGATTTGGTGAGTAATCTGTGTATAAAAAGAAGGAGGATAACGGAAACATGTGGAAGATTATCTGGCTTCAAGCGTTTATTGTTGCCACCACGTGCACATGTGTGAGTATGACCTGCGCTGACACCACCATTTACGACAAGAATTACAACTTACAAGGATACAAGAAGGAATCGGACGGCACGACTACCGTCTATGACAAGAACTGGAACCACACCGGTTACGAAAAAGGCGACAAGATTTACGACAAGAACTGGAATGTGAAGGGATACAAAAAGAGGAACGACAGTAGCGGTGAGCGTGGATTTCATGGAAAAAGCAAGGAACGTTAAAATTCGCGAGGGTGAAAGATGGATAAACAACGCCGCAAATGGTACAAAGATACTGAGAAAAAGGTCCAAGCCGGTAAAACAAGCTATGAAAAAATGGAAGATGACTATTTGGAAATGATGGGCTTTACACGCGAGGAAATTGATCGTGGCGATCATGATAATTTTTTCGAAGAAGTCCGTAATATAAAAAACGTTAAAGGTTCCAAAAAGTGAAAACACCCTTCCCCCGCAGCTACTGGGTCATCCCCGGCAAGTTCCTGGCGGGTTATTATCCTGGTGACCGGCAAAAAGACGTTATGAAGCAGAAGATGGCAGATCTTCTTGCATGTGGTATCCGGAGCGTCATCAACCTCATGGAACAGGATGAACTGGATCATAACGGGTTGCCCTTCACGGATTATGCACCGGTTCTGAAACGAATTGCCGACGGTGGCCCCCCGGTCACTTGCCATCGCTTGCCCATCCGCGATCTTGGGATTCCTTCCCGGGAGTTAATGGTGCAGATTCTTGATCGGATCGATGATGCTCTCGAAAATAATCGGCCCATTTATGTCCACTGCTGGGGTGGCAGGGGCCGCACCGGTACCGTCGTCGGCTGCTGGCTGGTCCGCCATGGTATTGCTGCAGGTGAAAACGTATTGATGAAGATTAAAGAGCTTCGTAGTACCGACGTCAAGGCACACTGGCCATCTCCCGAAATGCCGGAGCAGGTAAACATGGTTCTATCCTGGGAGAAAGGACAATGACGGCGTCATGACGACCGATGAAAAGCGACGCGACCGTTACCGAGGCTGCCTGCTTGGGCTCGCCATTGGCGACGCATTAGGGACAACCCTGGAGTTCAAACCACCAGGGAGCTTCACGCCCATCACAGACATGATCGGCGGCGGCCCTTTCCATCTGGAGCCCGGCCAATGGACCGACGATACCTCCATGGCCCTCTGTCTT
>CAZFCG010000134.1:3777-4022 GCA_964517595.1 uncultured Geobacter sp.
TCAACCCGAAGGATCAAATGGAACGATACGTGCGCTGGTGGAAGGAAGGACACCTAAGCAGCACAGGGACATGTTTCGATATCGGCAGCACCACCAGGACCGCCCTTTCCACCTTCTTAAAAACAGGAAATTCCATCAGTGGCCCCTCCGATTCTTACAGCGCCGGAAATGGCTCCCTCATGCGCTTGGCCCCGGTGCCGCTATTCTATGCTGACAACCCCAGGGAGGCCATTGAGAAATCCGGT
>CAZFCG010000134.1:4134-5193 GCA_964517595.1 uncultured Geobacter sp.
GGCTCTTATTGTCGGAGCTCTAAACAGCAACGATAAAGAAACTATCCTGTCCGATCACTATTGCCCGGTATCTGGCTACTGGCAAGAGAAGCCCCTTATAGCGGAGATTGCAGAAATCGCCGCGGGTTCCTTCAAATACAAGAATCCCCCACAAATCCGGGGCAGCGGCTATGTAGTTCAATCACTGGAAGCCGCCCTTTGGGCCTTCTTCCACAGCAACACCTTTGAAGAAGGATGCCTGATGGCCGTAAACCTTGGCGATGATGCAGACACCACCGGGGCGATTTACGGACAGATTGCTGGGGCATATTATGGAAAACATGGAATTGATAGCCGTTGGCTCTCCAAAATTTATTATGTATCTCGAATCTCAGAAATGGCAGACATGATCTTGCTCATATAGCAACTCTTTTGATCGCCAGCATATTCCCCTCTATGTCGCATTGCCACTCAATCAAATTAAATCGAATCTCACTACCACACAGCATTTCCAAACCGGTGATGCTCATAGGATGCACGCAAGAGCCCGTATTGTAATAGTGGGGATCTCGCCGGGCCTGCAAATCGGCGGCAACCTCGCCCTTCAATCTGAGCGTTTGCAGACGCATCTCCGTCAATGACAGGTTCTCGAAGACTGCCCGGTGGGTATGACCAGCGATGATGGTCGTGATACCCCGGTCATTGTTGGTCGCCCATTTATGGAGGCGTTCGTCCACCTCATTGCAAAGGCCAGGATTGGTGGCGGCGCGGGTCGGGTCTTTCACACCGCCCCGTTGCAGATCCGCCCAGATATGGTTAACGAAAAACTGACTCACGGCGGCGACGGGTCCGCTGCACATGGGGTCGGCCTGGTGGCCGTGGATCATTAGCATGGCATTGTTCAGGAGGATGGCCTCGTAGATCTGAATCCCCGGAAACAGGGACTGGTAGATGTCCTGGTTACCTTTCCAGTAGAGGTCGTGATTCCCCCAGACCTTGATGTAGCGGGTTTGTTCGGGATCGGGGTCATGGAATTTCGCCAGGAGTTCATAGACCGGCGTGTGGGTGGTGTAGATCTGG
>CAZFCG010000135.1:0-4929 GCA_964517595.1 uncultured Geobacter sp.
GGGAGAGGGTTTCAAAAATGTCCCTTCTCCCTTGGGGAGAAGGTGCCCCGCAGGGGCGGATGAGGGGATTATCGCATAACGCAAAAACTTAACGGACAAAGCTGTGATTAAATAAAATATACGCGCATAAGAATAAACATATATCCGTCTCTCCGACCCGCTGACCCTAAGGCATGGCGCTATGGGCATCGGGCTGTGGGCGCCGCCGGAAACAGCGTCGCCTCCCGTGTTTGGAAAGGAGTGAACACTTCGGTTGAAACAGGCCGGCGAGTGTCATGCTCCGCCGGCCTGTTTTGTTATGATGTAACATCTTACTTTTTAAGGAGAATCTTCCGTTTTGAAAAAGGATCTCTGGATACCCTGCCTGGTTTTTGTTCTTGTTTTCATCATCCTGATTTCCCTGACCCTGGGAAAATACGAAATCAGCCTCGGGGAGATATTTCAATACCTGGCGACCGCCGCCGGGGCAGGTTCGATGGATGAGGGGAAATACGCGCTCTATTCCAATATCCTGCTGGACATACGACTCCCCCGCATCATTGCCGCTGCCCTCATCGGTTCCGCCCTTTCCGTGTCCGGCGCCGCCTTTCAGGCCATGTTCATCAATCCGCTTGTTTCTCCGGGGCTCCTGGGCGTTCTGGCCGGGGCTTCCTTTGGCGCCGCGCTGGGGATGATCGTCTCCAACAGCTGGTTTGCCGTTCAATCGGGCGCCTTTGTCTGCGGCTTTCTGGCGGTCTTCATTGCCATCGGAATAGCCAGGCTCTACCATGGGGACCGGCTGCTGATGCTCATCCTGGGCGGTATTATCAGCGGCGCCCTGTTCACCTCGCTCCTGTCCATTGTCAAATACGTCGCCGATCCCTACAACCAGTTGCCCGCCATTGTCTACTGGCTCATGGGAGGACTCTCCCTGGCGGACGGCAGGACCGTCATGTATGTGTCCTTTCCCATATGCGGCGGGATTCTGCTCCTTATCCTCTTCTCCAGGTTCCTGAATATACTGAGCATGGGGGACGACGAGGCGAAATCCCTGGGTATCAACGTTACCCGCATCCGCATTGCCCTTATCTTCTTCGCCACCCTCATCAGCGCCCTGACCGTGGTCATAGGAGGCCTCATCGGCTGGGTCGGCCTGATCATCCCCCACATGGCGCGCATGCTGGTCGGTCCGGACAACAGGATACTCCTGCCTGTCTCCGCCCTGGTCGGGGCCATCTACCTCATTGCCGTGGATGATGTCGCGCGCCTTCTGTTTACCGTGGAGATTCCTCTCGGCATCGTCACCTCCCTCATGGGAATCCCCTTTTTCATACTGGTGCTGAAAAACGCGCGGAAAGGATGGGCATAATCAATGTTGCTGGTCGCTGAAAACATCTCCTTCGGATTCCCCGAAAATCCGGTTCTGCGGGACGTCTCGCTGTCGGTGAAAAGGGGCGAGATAATATCGCTTCTGGGGCCCAACGGCAGTGGAAAGACCACCCTCCTGAAGAGCCTTCTCGGCCTCTACTCCCTGGACAAGGGGCGGGTGCTGTTCGAAGGGCGGGCCATATCCTCTCTTAACCGGATGGCCCTGGCGCGGAGCATCGCCTATGTGCCCCAGATACACCGGGCCTCTTTTGCATACCGGGTAATCGACGTGGTCCTAATGGGGAGGATACCGCATAAGAACTTTTTCTCCCGCTTTTCCGAGGAAGATATGGAGATAGCCGAGGCCGCTCTGGACAAACTCTCCATCCTCCACCTGAGGGACAGGCCCTATACCCGCATCAGCGGCGGCGAACGCCAGCTCACCCTCATCGCCCGGGCCATGACCCAGGGGGCCCATACCTTCATCATGGACGAACCTGCCAACGGCCTGGATTACGGCAACCAGATAAAGCTCCTGGAAGGGCTCATCGACCTGTGCGATGAAGGGTATACCTTCATCAAGTCCACCCACTTTCCTGACCACGCCCTGTGGGTGGCGGACCGGGTGGTGATGCTCAAGGATGGAAGGATAATCGGAGACGGACCGCCGGACAAGGTGATTACCAGTGAAAACCTCTTCGCCCTGTACGGCAGGGAGGTGGATATCCATTCGCTGCGGGAGAGCTTCAGGGTCTGCATTCCAAGGAAGATAGGGAAATGCAGATGTCTGCATGCCTGCTAAACACAGAAACAATAAATAGGGAGGTTTTGTTACATGCTGATTACTGATGTCAGGGAAACCCTGCAACGCTGTATCGAATACCACGGCCATTATTGCACAGGCCAGTCGCTGGGGGTCCGTATTGCCAAGAAGGGGCTTGAACTGGTTTCACCGGAAGACGTGAAGGACCTTATCGTCTTCATTGAAAACGACCGCTGCATCGCCGATGCCGTCCTGATGGCGACCGGCGTCCGTCTGGGGCGGAGAAACCTCAAGTATGTTGACTACGGAAGAATGGCTGCGACCTTCGTCAATCTGAAAAAGGATATCGCATGGCGGGTCTGCCTTACTCCGGGCGAAAAGGAAAAAAACGGAGGACCTGACGCGAAAGAGTATGTTCTGACCTTGCCGGATGAAGAACTTCTGGTTTGGAAGAAGGTCAAGGTTTCCCTGAAACAGGAGGACCTGCCGGGGAAACCCCTGAGGACCGTTATCTGCGCCGGATGCGGAGAAAAGGTGTTCGACGGCAAGGATGCCATTGACCCTGTTACCGGACAAGGACCGCTGTGCAGGGCTTGCATGAACGGGTCCTATTACGAGGAGGCGTGAACAGATGTCTTCCGCGCCACCTTCGGTGGTCATCCTCACCGGTCCGTTGCACAGCGGCAAGTCCAGCCTTTTGCTGGCTCTGCTCTACTATCTGCGCTGTGAAGGCCTCAAGGTCGCGGGCATAATCGCCGAGGGCCTCTGGGAAAACGGGGCGCGGAGCGGATTCAACCTTCTGGATATCACGGACAACGAATTGACCCCGCTCTGCCGTCGCGCCCCCGGAAACGGCCCGGCTGCATCGACTCCCTATGTCTTCAGCGGAGAGGGAATGGCCGCCGGAAGAAGGGCCCTTTCCCCGGAACGCTGCTCCCCGGCCGACGTGATCATTGTTGATGAGGTGGGTCCGCTGGAGATCCGGGGAGGGGGATGGGCGCCGTCCCTTTCTCCTCTCCTGGGTTTGCCGGGTCCATTGCATCTGTGGGTGGTGCGGGAAAAGTGTCTCGACGAAGTGAAGCGCGCGTGGGGGCTTGAAGGCGCCCGGGTGGTTGATGTGAAGGAAACCGACGCCATAGGGCGTTTGAAGGGCCTTTGTCTGAGGTACTCGCTCAAATAGGCGGAGGCCGGGATTTGGAAAAGGAGTGAACATCCCATGGAGTCTCTTAAAGTAGTTGTCGATTACGGGATTATCTGGCTGCTCGTTCTGTTGAGCGTGGTGGCGGTCGCATGCGCCCTGGAGCGGTGGCTTGTCTACCGGCGGATACGTCCGGATCAATTTGCGGAAAAAAAGGAACTGGAACTGGAACTGACCAAAAAGCTGCACGTCATCGCCACCATCGGCAGCAATGCGCCGTACCTGGGGCTTCTCGGAACGGTGCTCGGCATCATGCTCACCTTCTACACCATGGGAAACGATGGATTCATGGATACTGGCAAGATCATGGTCGGCCTCGCCCTGGCCCTCAAGGCCACCGCCGTCGGGCTGCTGGTGGCGATTCCGTCCGTGGTTCTTTACAACCTGCTCCTGAGACGGGCCAAGGTACTGATTCTGCGATGGGAGATCATGCATGGAAGAGAAAGGGTTTGATTACATCAACGTCATTCCGTTCGTGGATATCATGCTGGTGCTTCTCACCATCGTCCTGACGACCTCCACCTTCATCGCCACCGGCGGGATAGCGGTCAATCTTCCCAAGGCGTCGCGGAGCAGCCAGGAAACGCTCAAGGTGAGGACCATCGAGATAGACGGGAAGGGAACAGTATATTTCAGCGGCGGCCGGGTCACCATCCCGGAGCTCAGGGAGGCGCTGAAGCCCATCGACAGGAACAGTCCTTTTCTCATAAGGGCAGACCGGGACCTGCAACTCCAGACCTTTGTTGATGTGCTTGATATGGTTAAGAATTCGGGATTTCAGAAGGTGAGCCTCCAGACGGAGAACAAGAGATGAACAGCGGCGGACAGGCGTTCATGTATTCCATGATGATCCATGGACTGTTTCTTTGCGCTCTTTATTCCGTCGGGAACAGCTTCGCTCATCCGGGAAGGCCGGTTGTCATCGATTTCACCCTCATGGACGCGGGAGCGCCTGATGCCGCGCGAAAGACGGCGGAGATCAGGCAGCCCGCGGCGCCTCCCACGAAACGACGGGCGGAGGTTCGGGAGAAGACTCCGTCAAGGAAGGTGGAGAAGGTGGAAACGCCGCGGAACGCGCCCGCGGATATTCCGCGGCCGGCGCTCGAGCAGGCTGGACCGGTCGCCGTAGCGGCAAAGGCCCCTGAAGCCCGGCCGGAAAAGGTCGCGGCGCCGCCGCTGGGCGGAAGCGGAAACAAGGGACCGGCTGCGCCGGTCAGGACGGCATCCCTCGCGCCTTCGGGAGGAGGGGGGAGCACCTCGGGAGAACAGGCGCGCGGCAGGTATACCCGGGAGCATTATGCCTACATCAAGGAGCTCATTGAAAGAAACCTCTCCTATCCGCCCAGGGCAAAGAAAATGGGGTGGACGGGGAGGGTCGTGGTCAGCTTCCAGGTGCTGAAGAACGGGAAGGTGGACAAGGTAAGGATCAGGAGCAGTTCCGGCCATGAGATCCTGGACAGGAATGTGGTCGACACCATTCACGAGGTGGAACCGTTTCCACGGCCTCCGGAATGGGTTGAACTGAGCATGCCGATCATATACAGGCTTGATTAGCGGCCTGGTGATATGGATTCGCCAGGTGGAGCCGGTGGCGCCAGGCTCTGAAACAGTGCTGCCATCT
>CAZFCG010000136.1:0-4871 GCA_964517595.1 uncultured Geobacter sp.
CCTGCTACGCCTGCGGTTTTGTTCAATCAGTCCGTCCAAATCTGGCATAAATCCGGGCGCGTTCTCTCGTAACGTTATTTACGGACAAGCTCTAAGGTCGGCTAGTCGTCGGGGAACCGCCGGGCCACTTCGCTGAATTCATCCTTGACCGCGAGAAACGCCTCTACCACAAACGGGTCGAAATGGGTTCCCTTGTTCCTGGAAATAATCTCCACCGCTTCTTCGTGGGTAAAGGACGGCTTGTAGCGACGGCGGCAGATCAGGGCGTCATAGACGTCGGCCACTGCCATGATCCTGCCGAAGACGGGGATATCATCCCCAGAGAGTCCTTCCGGATATCCGGTTCCGTTCCACTTTTCATGATGGGAATAGGCGATCTCCTTGCCGAAACGAAGGAAAGAATCGTTGACGTCCCTGCCGTAGAGATGCTCCGCCCTCTCAATGGCCTCGCGGCCATAAACGGTATGCTTCTTCATCTCCAGGTACTCGTCTTCCGTGAGCTTGCCCGGCTTGAGGAGGATACTGTCCGGAACGCCCACCTTTCCGATATCGTGCAGGGAAGCGGATCGGCAGAGAAGATCTATGGTCTCTTCGTCAAGGATATGCGCGAATCCCGGACTGGTCGCCAGTTGGCGGCAAAGGATCTTTACATAGTGCTGACAACGCTCTATGTGCCTGCCGGTTTCACTGTCGCGCGTTTCCGTAAGGGCGGCCAGGCATTGGATGGTGAAGTTCTGCATGACCACCAGTTCCTTGTTGCGGGCCTTAACGGTCTGCTCCTCACGCAGGTATTTGATGAAGGTGATGATGGAAAAATTGCAGGCAAGGGTAACCATCGGAAAGAGAGGGGAAACGAAGACTCCCCTGTTTCCCATCAGCCATCCGGAAGTAAGCCACAGGGCGACACATCCAGCGGCAATGAAGGAAAAACCGAGGAGGGAGCGGGTCCAACTCAGCAGGAGCGCGGAGACAATGCCGAGTAAAAGCGCCGTGAGCAATTCCGTTCCCGGCGCCCAGTACGGGCGGGATATGAAACTGTTGTTCAGGATATTGCTGATGGCGGCCGCATGGACCTCGGCGCCGGGAAAGGCCGGGTTGACGGGTGTGGCGTGCAGTTTTTCCAGGCCCGCGGCGGAAGAACCCAGGATAACGATTTTTCCCTCCATGCGGTTTCGCGAGACACGTCCCGACAGGACATCATTGGCGGAAATCTTGGCAAAATGTTTCCCCTTTTCGGGAAAACGGACAAGCATGGAGGCCCTTGAGTCCACCGGTATGGCGATATCGCGGAGGATAATCTCTCGCAAACCGTGCCTGTCCGTTCCGAGAACCGGCACGTCACTTCTCCTTGATTGAAGGACCGTCGCCAGGACAAGGCCAGGGTAGATCCTCCCCCTGAATTCCATGAGCAGCGGAATGCGCCGCAGGACGCCATCGGCATCGGGAACGACATTGAAAAAGCCGGAGGAAGCCGCGGCGCCGGTGAGCGCGGGCAGGCTGCAAACGGCGCCGTTGGCCCGGAAAAGGCCCTCTGGAAGCGGCGAAACGCCATTCTTCCCCATGACTGCAGGGCTCAGCGGGTGGGATGGACACCCCTCCGGCGGAGCAGCCTCTCCGTTGAAGAGGAAATCATAGGACAGCACGAACCTCCCCCCCGCCAGAACGCGGGCGAGCCCTGCATCGTTGTCGCCAAGATCCGCCGGAATCCCTTTCAGGTTCAGTTGCAAACCGAACTCTTTGCGCATCTCCTCCCGCACAACGGCAAGGGAGGTCCTGTCCCTTTCCGGAAAGAACATGTCGAGACAGATGACCGAGGCGCCCTGTTCCTGTATCTTTTTCAGGAGAAGCGCCACACGATAGCGTGGCCAGGGCCATTGACCGAGCCTGGCAAGACTCTGTTCATCGATGTCCACTATAAGGGGATTATCCAGGTGCGCATCGCGGGCAGGAGAGAGGGAAGAGATGAAAAGGGTATCGTATATCTTGCTGTCGAGAAATCGGAAAAAAACCGGCGGCCAGATGGCGATGAGGGCCGTGAGCAAGGTAACACAGACGCCGGCAAGAAATATCCAGCCGCGCATGGTCCTGGGTTTAGCCAGGAGCGCGGCCCGTACCGCCAGAAAAGACATATCGTCTTACCCCTCCTTTTGTCTTCCCTTGGCGCTCCGGCGCCGAAAACGCTCGAATTCAGGTCTAGCGCACAATCACTTCCACCCGCCGGTTCCTGGCCTCCTGGACCTCGTCGACCGTCTTTACAAGCGGATTGTCCTCGCCATGGGAGTCGGCCTCGATGTGCTCCTCTCTGACGCCCAGCCTGACAAGCCGGTCTCTGATCAGATGAGCCCGCTCCAGGCCAAGCTTGTGATTGTATTCCCTTGTACCCACCCGATCGGTATGCCCGACAACGCTGATATCGGTGGATTGACGTTCCGCAATAGTGGGCTGGACCTTCAGGAGTAGGGCTTTTGACTCGCATGTCAGTTCGACCGAGCCGGGCTTGAAATAGAGGTTGAAGTGGACGGGAGGAAGCGGAAGGGCGGAAATGGCTTCACCGAAGTTTTTCCCGATGGCCTCATCATCCATGGGCGTGGGCGTGGAGGGCGCGCTCGTCGCTGAAGGGATCACCACGGCTGTCTTCGCCTCACTTATTACGCTGGCGCCGGCCTGATTGGAAACTACGATACTTCCCGCCTTGCCGTCCGCATCGGGCAGAAGCAGCACGACGTTCCCATCAGTGGCGCAGGAGGAAAAGAGAAAGGCGAACATCATTACAATGATTATTCCGACACGACTCATAAGGACACCTCTTTACATAAAGCGTCGCGAATCAAGGCAACGCTTTCGCTTAGTCTTCCTGGCCCTCGACCTTGACCGCGAATGAAGTTCCGCGAATGCCGATGTTTGCCACAGGGGTTTCGAAGCGGAACGACTCCGGCGACAGTTTTCCAATGATGCCGGTGACACAGGCGGCCGTCCCTTTCAGCAGCCTGGCCACAAAAGACAACTTACCCTCGGCGGGAGAAAAAAGGAAATCCTTCACGGCAATCTCGCTGTCCGGCCCGATGGAAAGAAGGGTATCATCACGAAAGACCATGGCAAGGGCACCGTCTGAACCTGTTTTAAGTGAATCATTGCGAAAGAGCCTTGCGCCCGCCTTCACTTCCATGGGAACCCTGTTTCTTATGATAGAAGCGGCGCCCCGCGCCGTCTTGACGCTTCCCACGTGAATATCGGACGCCAATGCCGGAACGGAAACAGCAAGACAGACGACCCCGGCGAATGCAATCAGACTTTTCATGATCTGGTTCCTCCTGAAAACACCCGGCGCGTCTCACCGGGTTCATTGATCGACCGCCACCAAAATTAATTTTCGCTAAATTAAACCCAAGCAATCAGATATGTCAAGCTGTTAAAAAAATCGCCTCAGGGGGCAGCGGCGCCGGATAGCGCCCTGGCGGTAGTTAACACCCATACCTGCTCAGCCCCTGCCTTCTTCAGGGCTCGGCTGCATTCGGATACCGTACTGCCCGAGGTGAAAACGTCATCCACAAGCAGAAGCCGCTTTTTCTCGAAGATTTGCGGCTTCGCGACCGAAAATGCGCCGCGAACGTTTCGCTTGCGTTCCGCGGCGGAGAGTCCGACCTGCGGGTCGGTCCAGCGAGCACGGCGCAGGTTGTCGACGGACAATGGAACGGCCCAGCTTCTGGAGAGGAACAGGGCCAGGCGCTGCGACTGGTTGAACCCCCTCTCGCGGAGCCGCCTGTCGTGCAGGGGCACAGGGACAATGAAGTGGGGGTCGGCCTCTTTGGCGAAACCGGTCAGGGAAACGGCGGTCAGAAGTCCCAGGGTAGGGGCCAGATGAACCTTTCCTCCATATTTGAAGGCATGGATGAGCTGGCGGACCGGACCTTCGAAGCAATACGCCGACCTGGCCCGGACAAAAGGAGGGGGCGAGACAATACACGAACCGCAGGGGTGGTCGATGCCTTGTTCCACTGCAAAGGGAAGGCCGCAAATGGGACAGAGGGGTAAAGGAACAGGTAACGCCTTCTCCCGGCAGGAGGGGCACAGGTGTACCCCTTCGCCCTGGACAGGGGTACCGCATGCATGGCAGAGGGGAGGAAAGAAGATATCCAGGAACGCCCTCAGGAACATCGCCTCAGAGGCCCATATCCTCGTTCACCACAAGGACACGCAGGTCCGTATATTTCGGTTTGCGCTCCAGGACCGTCACCGCCCGGCAGATCCTCTCCGGGAGTGTGCAATCGGAACAGAAGCCGGTGGCGGCGCAGGGCGTCCGATAATTGAGCCTTCTTGCATTGGGCGGGGAGGCCCAGTTTCTCACCCTGTCCACGGCCTCGGCCACGTCTCCATCCACGAGCTTGTTCCGGCCCGCAACGACAATCACCTTCCTCGGACCGAAGATCATGGAGGCAACCCTGTTGCCCACGCCATCGATGTTTACAAGAAGTCCGGACATGGTCAGGGCGTTGGTTCCACAGAGAAACAGGTCGCAGGTAAGCTGACGCCGCATGATATCCATCCGCTCTTCAAAGGAAAGCCCTACAGCGCCATGGTTGAGGATCTCTTTTCCCTGCTCCAGGAGGCGAAGCTCCACATTCAGGTCTTTTATGGTCATGGAGCCTCCGAACCCTACACTGAGGGCGCTTTCCGCCTCGGACAGGATGTAGTCGGATGCCTCCTCGGAGGATTTCAGGAACAAGGCCGTAAATCCGTTCCTCCGCAGCGATTCCACAGCTTTCATGCACTTCTGTTCGAAGGTCCACTCCGCGAGTTCATTGGTCAGGCCCATGATTTCCTCCTTATGCGAGGGTTAGGAACTGTAAACAAATAACATGGGCATCTTGCAT
>CAZFCG010000137.1:0-4649 GCA_964517595.1 uncultured Geobacter sp.
CGTATAACCGACGCCTATTCCAAATTCGGATGGACCGCCGCCATCAGGGGAGTCGAGGGGGGCGGCCTGGTTCAGGGGCTTCCGGTGCACACCTTCCGCACCGACGAAGGGGAGGTGGCCCTGAAATGTCCGACGGAGATAGCCATCACCGACCGGCGTGAAAAGGAACTGGCGGATCTGGGGTTCATCCCCCTCGTTCATTGCAAAGGGACTGACTTTGCGGCCTTTTTCAGCACCCAGACCTGCAACAAGCCCAAGGTGTACGACAGCGACGCGGCCAACGCCAATGCCAAGCTTTCGGCGCAATTACAGTACATCATGGCGGTTTCCCGTTTCGCCCACTATCTGAAGTCCATCATGCGGGACAAGATCGGCAGCTTCATGACCAGAAAGAATGTCGAGGACTACCTGAACCGGTGGATCAGCAACTACGTCCTCCTGGACGACGACGCCGGGCAGGAGATGAAGGCCCGCTTCCCCCTGCGGGAGGCCAGGGTGGAGGTGGCGGAGATACCTGGCAAGCCGGGCGCGTACCGGGCGGTTGCCTTTCTCAGGCCCCACTACCAGTTGGACGAACTGACGATTTCCCTGCGCCTGGTGGCCAACCTGCCGCCGCCGGCGAAGAAGTAACCATGCTCGTTTCCGTTTGTATGGCATCGGTGTCATCAGAAACGCACAAACAAACAGAGGAGGTATGAAAAATGGCATTTGACGCGTTCATCAAGATCGAGGGGATTCCGGGTGAGAGTACGGACGACAAGCACAAGGACTGGATCGAAACGCTTTCCTACAGTTGGGGGGTCTCTCAACCCAAGTCGGCCTCCGCCAGCACGGCCGGCGGCGCCTCGGCGGAGCGGGCCGATTTCCAGGACTTCTCCATCGTGAAGGCCCTGGACAAGGCCTCCCCCAAGCTGGCCCTTGCCTGCGCCCAGGGGAAACACATCAAGGAGGTCACGCTGGAGCTCTGCCGGGCCGGGGGCGACAAGGTGAAGTACATGGAATACAAGCTGAGCAACTGCATCATCACCTCCGTACGCCGCGGAGGCTCTTCCCATGGCGGCGAGAACTTCCCCCTGGAGGAAGTCGCCTTTGATTACGGAAAGATCGAGTGGACCTACACCCAGCAGAAACGGGAGGATGGCAGTGGCGGCGGACAGGTCGCCGCTAACTGGGACCTGCAGGCCAACAAGGGATCCTGATAAACCTCGCGGGAGAGCGCCATGCAGGACAGACCATTCCTACAGGCATCCCTGCTGGACAGGCTCATCGACCTTGAACCGGAGTTGACCCGCGAGCCTGTCCAGAACCGCGTTCCCTCCTTTACCCAGGTGAGGAAGGCGGTGATGCGCGACCTGGAGAACCTGCTGAATGCGAGGAGAACGATCCAGCAGGTTCCGGAAGCTGATATCCATCTGGAATCATCGCTGTTTACCTATGGTCTGAGGGATTTTACCTCTCTCAATCCCAGGAGCCCGTCGGTACGGATCCGGATCCGCCAGGAGATAGAGCGGACCATCTCCCTCTTCGAGCCCCGCCTGAAGAATCTCACGGTGCGTTTCGATGTGCCGGGAGAGAGCGAAAGGACGTTGCGTTTCAGGGTTACCGCGCTCCTGGTCGTAACCCCCCTTACCGAGCCTGTGGCCTTTGACACCTATCTGGACATCAACAGGGGCGAGTTTTTTATCCCCGACTGAGACGGGCATGGATGACGATATTCTTGCATATTACGAACGAGAACTCTCTTTTATCCGCGAGATGGGGAGCGAGTTCGCCAAAAAGTACCCCAAGGTGGCGGGCAGGCTTCTCCTGGAGCCGGACAAGTGCGAGGACCCCCATACCGAGCGACTTCTGGAGGGGTTCGCATTCCTGTGCGCGCGCGTCCACAAGAAGCTGGACGATGATTTTCCCGACATCACCCAATCCCTGCTCAGCATCCTCTATCCCCACTACACAAACCCGATACCTTCCATGTCGGTGGTGACCTTCGACCCGATTCTGAAGAACGTCCCTCCCGGCGGTTACCGTATTGAACGGGACACCTCCCTCTTTTCAAAGCCGGTTCAGGGGGTCCCGTGCCGTTTTTCCACGTCCTACCCGGTAACCCTTCGCCCCCTGGAGGTGGTTTCGGCCGCCCTCGAAGACCCGAAGAAACCGGTACGCGACGCCCGGCAGGTCCTGTCGCTTCGCCTGAAGGCCCACAACGGCCTCACCTTCGCGGACCCGGGGTGTGACAGCCTCCGTTTTTTCCTCAACGGCCAGCGACAGCACGTGTCTCATCTCTACGAACTTCTCTTCAACAACGTCCTCGCCGTTGAATGCGAAGGGGCCGGCGGCACGGGCGGCCATGAGACACTCTCCCTTGAGCCTTCCTGCGTCAGGCCCGTCGGATTCGAACCCGAGGAAAGGATTCTCCCCTATTCGGCCAGGACCTTTCCCGGGTATCTGCTCCTCTTCGAGTACTTCTGTTTTCCGGAAAAGTTCCTTTTCTTTGACCTGACGGGACTGGATCGCTTGCGCGGGGGGCGGTTCGGCGACACCATCGATATCAGATTCTACCTGGACAGGCCTGCCGGGGCCGCCCTGCTCCTTTCGGCTTCGACGTTTACTCTCCATGCCACGCCGGTGGTCAACCTGTTCCGCCGAATCGCGGAACCGATCCGGGTGGAGCACCGCAAGACCGAATATCTGGTCATACCGGACATCAGGCGCGTTGAGGCGACGGAGGTCTTTACCGTGGACGAAGTGGCGGCCTCAAGGGCCGCAACCGCCGAGACCCTGGCGGAATACCGGCCTCTCTATTCCATCCGCCACCACCGGGAGCCGGAGGATGAACAGGGCGCCGGCGCATTCTGGCACGTCCAGCGGCGGCCCTCGGAACGGAAGGGGGACAGCGGAACCTCGGTCTATCTCTCCTTCAGCGATCTCCGGTTCCAGCCGGCCGAGCCTGTGGCCGAGACCCTCACCGTTCATGTTACCTGCACCAACCGGGACCTTCCATCCCGCCTTCCCTTCGGCGACGCGGGGGGCGATTTTGAAATGGAAATGGCCGCGCCGGTAGCCCGCATCTCGTGCCGCATCAAGCCGACCCCCACCCGTCGGCCGGCATTGGGAGGGGCGTTCCAGTGGCGGTTCATCTCCCACCTGTCCCTGAACTACCTTTCCCTGGTGGAGGGGGGCGAGGATTCCCTGCGTGAGATCCTCAAGCTGTACGATTTCGAAAATTCACCGGTAACAAGGCAGCAGATAGACGGAATCGTCTCCCTGGCCACCCGCCATGTGACGCGGCGCATGGGGCAGTCCTTCTGCCGCGGCGTGGAGACCTCCATTACCTTTGACGAGGAGAAGTACGTGGGCTCGGGGCTCTATCTGTTCGCCTGCGTGCTGGAGCGTTTCCTGGGCCAGTATGTGTCGGTGAATTCCTTTTCACGGATGATAGCCCTCACAATCCAGAGGAAAGAGAGGTTGAAGGAGTGGCCCCCGAGAAACGGCAACCAGGTTCTTTTGTAGAAAACCTGCTCTTCAACGAGTTCTGCCGGCTGTCGTTTTTCCGCGCCGTGCAACTCCTGGAGTCGGTTTGCTCCCATAAAAAGCCCCTTGGGGAGGCCCTTTCTCCTGAACAGGAGGGGGTGCGCTTTTCGGTGAAGCCGGGTCTCGCTTTTCCCGCCGGCGAGATCTCGGACCTGAGGCGCGCCGGGGAGGACGGAGCAGCGCGCATGCAGGTGGACTTCATGGGATTGATCGGACCATCCGGGGTTCTGCCCCACTGGTACACCACCATGGCCATGGAGCGGGCCGCGGCCAGGGACGGCGCCTTTGCCGCGTTCCTTGACATCTTCCATCACCGGCTTATTTCCCTCTTTTACCTGGCATGGAAGAAGAACTTCTTCATCGCCCACTATCGCCCAAAGGCCGGTGACCGGTATTCCCGCTATATCCTGAGCCTTCTGGGCCTGGGCACGCCGGGTCTGGCGGACAGGGTCGGCTATCCTCTGGAGTCACTGGTCTTCTGCGGCGGCCTGCTCTCCCGCCAGACGGCCTCCGCCGGAACCATAGCGGCGGTGGTGGAGTATTGCATCGGGGCGCGGGCCTCGGTGGCCCAGTTTCTCCAGCGGACAATCGAGATCGAACAGGAGGAGAGAAGCAGCATAGGCGTTGCCAACGGAAGTCTTGGGGTGGACGCGGTGTGCGGTTCCATGGCGTGGGAATGCCGGACCTCTTTCCGTGTGGACCTTGAGCCGATGGGTTACAGGGATTTTGTCGGCCTGCTGCCGTCGGGAGACCGGCTGAAACCCCTCTTTTCCCTCATCAGATACATGGTGGGAGCGGAATTCGAGTTCGGGATCCGTCCGAGTCTGCGGCGAGATGAGGTCCCCATGTGCGAACTGGGTCGTGATGATCCCCTGGCGCCGAGGCTGGGCTGGTCCACCTGGCTGGCGCCCCTTGAGGGAACGCTCGCCGAAGATCAGGGCGTGACCTTCGAAGAGGCGACCATGCCGGCCTGAACCGGCGGATATTAGTGAATGAAATGCCGACTAATCGGACAGTACACAGTGGAAGTATTCCGTACTAATACCTTGTAACGTTTATAACCAACCCCCCTCAGTCCCTCCTTCTCAGGGGGGAAGCTTTAAAGCCTCCCCTGAGAAGGG
>CAZFCG010000138.1:0-4521 GCA_964517595.1 uncultured Geobacter sp.
TTTGACCCGGCTTACAACATAAAAAATGCTTGACCCTCATCACGGTATCTCTCCCAAGGGAAAGGGTTCGTGTTTCCCTCGACCTCCGGGAGAGGGGCAGGGAAGAGGGGAAAAAGCGCTGACTTGACTGAGAATGATGAATCAAGCGATTCGGCGCGGGGTATCAGGACTCTTTCGCATCCCTGACCGGGCCTGCTTTCTTTCTATGGACATCCGGGGCGCCGGCGCCATGAACCGGCGCCCCGGTTCCCACTGAGGTACGCCGTTATGAAGAAATTCGGAAGCGCAGTGATACTGGCCGGCGGACTCAGCAGCCGGATGGGTTTTGATAAGCAGTTTATGGAGATCGGTGATACGGTTCTCTCCCGCTTTCTTGCTTCTGTCCTGTCAGAGGAATTCGAAGATGTAATCATCGTAACCAATCGTCCCGAGTGCTACGAAAACGTCGGTCCCCGCATCGTCAGCGATATCATTCCCGGGAAGGGGCCCTTGAGCGGCATCCATTCCGGACTCACGCATTCTTCGTCCGAATACGCCTACTTCATAGCCTGCGACATGCCTAACCTGTCACTTTCTTATGTCAGATATCTCAAATCACGGATGGCATGCGGTTCCCATGAGGCATGCGTCGCACGGGCCGGGGAGTGGATTGAACCGTTTCACTCATTCTTTGCCAGGGGCGCCATAAGACGAATCGAGCAGTACCTGGAAAGGGACCGGAGGTCTGTATATCATCTTCTCGAGGCTCTGGACACCCTCTATCTTAAGGAGTCGGAGATTGAGGAATTCAACCGGGGAGGCCGCCTTTTCGCGAATCTCAATACCCGTCAGGAACTGGAAGCCTTTGTGTCGGAATTGCCCGAAGGAATATTATCCCACGCTGGAGTCGACGGGTTGCCAGGCCGGGAACTCTTTGCCGCTTGCGGATAGTGGCGATTAACCTTCTTTCAGATTCTCCTGCGAGTCCATTCCACTCAGTGCCGGGACCAGACCCCCACCGCGCTCCTTTTTTCTCTGCTGACGGGTTTCGGCTTCGACATTCTTCATCCTCGCAAATGCTTTTCCGGAGCGTACCATGATAATAACGCGCGCCATTGCGGGCGCACTTCTTGCCTTGTTTCTTCTGTCTTCCCATTCCCTTGCCGCAACCCACTCTTTCCGCTTGCTTTACATAAATGACTTCCATGGCTTCGCTGAGCCCGGGCGGCCATACGGGGCTGATGTCAGGATGGGCGGCGCCGCATGGCTGGCGGCAAAGGTGGCGTTCCTGCGCAAGGAAAAGCCTTCCTTGTTTCTGGCCGCCGGAGACGTGCTCCAGGGTGACAACTGGACAAATCTATCCCAGGGACAGGCCTCCGTCCAGTTGCTGAATCTCATGGGACTAGACGCCCTCGTGGTTGGAAACCACGAGTTTGATTTCGGCTCAGACACTCTCGTGAAGAGGATTTCCGAGGCCCGGTTTCCTGTCCTGGGAGCAAACGTAGAAGGACTTGCGGCCCTGAAACCCTATGTCATAAGGGATGTGGGCGGCGCCAGGGTGGCGATTCTCGGCGTCGTCAGCGAAGAGACGCCGTTTGCGACGCATCCGAAAAATGTCGCGGGGCTCACCTTCCGGCCGGTCGTCGAGACGGTAGCGCGCTATCTGCCGGAGATGCGCTCGAAGGCGGATATAATCGTCGTTCTCTCCCATCTGGGATATGCGGCGGACAGGGCGCTTGCTGATAGGATGCCGGGTATAGACGTGATCGTCGGCGGGCATTCCCATACCCGCGTGGACGTTCCTTCGCGGGTGGGCAATACCGTCATCGTGCAGGCATGGGAACACGGGAAGGCATTGGGCGTGCTTGACGTGACCATTGAAGGGCGAAATGTTACAGCAATCGAAGGAAGGCTGGAGGAGATTCGCCCGGACATGGGCGAACCCGATCCTGCTGTTCTGTCCCTGGTCGGAAAGTACCGTGAAGAGGCGGATGCCGTCCTTGAGGGGCGTGCGGGGGAGACCGATGTGGATCTGAACGGAGCTGATGTCAGAAGGCGCGAAACCAATCTGGGAAATCTGGTGGCGGACATCATGCGGGAAGTGTCAGGCGCCGATGCCGCGATTATCAATGGAGGAGGCATCCGGGCAAGTATCCCGAAAGGCCCGATACTTGTCAAGAATGTCTACACCGTGCTGCCTTTTAACAACTATATCGTCGCCATCCGGGTCAGCGGAAAGGGCATCCGCCAGGCCCTGGAGCACGGAGTCTCCGGCGTTGAAACGGGCGCCGGCGCGTTTCCACAGGTCTCTGGTCTCTCCTTTGTCTATGACGTTACGGCCCCCCCTGGTTCACGGGTCGGCGAGATAAAGGTCGGAGGCAGACCGCTTGACCCCGGCAGGGAATACACCGTCGCCACGAACGATTTTCTTGCTGCCGGAGGGGATGGGTACAAATCATTTGGCGAAGCGGTCAGATCGTCTCCTGACTTTGCGATAACAGGAGGCGCTATGAAGGGCGAGAAGCTGGTTTACAGCGACTCCGGCCGATGGTTGCGGGATGTTGTCATCCAGTGGTTGGGGAAAAGGGATAGAATTAAGCCCGAGGTGGAGAACCGGATCAAGGAGGCTCGATGATGAACGTGTATGTCAATGACGAGAAGTATGATCTCCTGCCGGGAATGACCGTGCGCCATGCCTTGGTTGCGGCGGGACTGCTGGAGCAGGTGGGGGAGGGGAAGAGCGTTTATGACCAGTGGGGCAATCAAATCGGCCTTGCCGGCGCACTGTCAGAGAGTGAAAAAATCTACGTCAGATGAGGCCGCTTGGTGCTACGGGATGATATATGAATCTGAAGCAATTGGAAGTGTTTGTTGCGGTTGCTGAAACCGGAAGTTTCACCCAGGGAGCGGAAAAGTCGTATCTTACCCAATCCACTGTCAGTCAGCACATTTCAGCCCTGGAGTCCGAGTTTGGAATCAGGCTCCTGGACAGAACCGGCAAGGGCGTATATCTGACGGAGGGTGGCAGGATATTTTATGATTTCGCCCGACAGATACTTGCGGGAACCGGAGAGATGACCGCCGCAATCCGGCGCTTCAAGGGTCTGGAACAGGTGGTTTTGCGGATTGGCGCCAGCAATATACCGGGAATCTACATGATCCCCCGTTTCCTTTCCTTTTTTCGTGAAATCCATCCGGGAGTGACCGTCAATGTTGTTCAGGGGGACAGTCATGAGATCCTGGAAAGGCTGAAGGGTAATGAAATAGAGATGGGTTTCATCGGCGGAATCTACAGCGATGACTCGGTTGAATTTCATCAACTGGCCTGTGATGAAATCGTGCTGGTTGCCGACTCCCGCCACCCATGGAAGGATAAGGGCGAGATTTCCCCGGAAGAACTGGCCGGCGCTTCTTTTGTGTTCCGGGAGGAAGGTTCAGGCACACGGAAATCCGTTGTCGAGGCCCTCGAAAGGGCCGGGATCAAGTCTGATTCCCTGAATGTCACGGCCTGTCTGGGGAGCAATGAGGCGGTAAAACAGGCCGTGTGCCACGGGGGCGGCGTCTCCTTCCTGTCGGAGCTGTCGGTCAGTAAAGAGTGCGACCGAGGTGAACTGCTCCGTGTCCCCGTGCGGGGAATTGCCATTATGCGGCAGCTTTATTGCGCCTCCCGTCGTGGAAGGGAACTTTCCCCCGCCGCGCGTTCTTTTCTGGAAAACATCGCGCACTGGATCGGAAACGGAGATTTGCGTGGCAATCATTTGCTGAACAGGAAAACGGATGTCGGGGGGGCGCCTCCTATGCCGGCTTAGCGCATCGAATAGCTCGATAGGTCATATTTATATAACCAAACGCTCTTGTTTTTCAGCCGGTTAACCCGGAGAAAAACCTTTCAAAATTAACCATTTATTATCGTCCAGCAGTGAATTCCCCCTTGCCGAATGTTATTTATTGTGATATATAGCGACATGCGGTTTAAAAGTATAGAACGGCTGTTTGAATCGCCCGCATAATCACCCGTTTGCGATGACGCCCTTCTTTCCAGCCATTCAATCCTGAGCAATACGTGCTTTCTGGATACCTCGAGGGCCTTGTGCAAAAAACCGCCTTTGAAAACATCTGCCGGTCGGACGGAATGTTCTTTACCAGTTTTTGATAACGGTTTATCAAAACCTCTTGACGCAGAATTTTTAATTATGTTATTTCAAAGGCAAAAGTCTCCTCGCGTATCAACATTTATATATGGTTATATAATTTTTTATATTTCGTATCGAAATATAATTTTATAATAAATTGTATTCGGAATACGGGCCGTTCCGCATGTTCCGGCCTCAATTCCCGCCGCGGGGGAGCACTATTTCGTCCGCCCGCGGAAATTTTCATTTATCAAGCGCTTATTTCGACCTCTGTTTCATACAGACTCACCGAAACCCGTGTTGATACTGATGAAGATATCAGTATTGGTGCGGGTTTTTTTTGCCGTACATCACAACCACAGGAGAGGAGAGCATCATGGCAGTATGCAAGTGCACGGGCGAACACGTG
>CAZFCG010000139.1:0-4436 GCA_964517595.1 uncultured Geobacter sp.
GTGGTACACTTTTCGTTACCATTTTTGGTGCATTATTGCATTACCAGTGACAACTGGGCTGCTTATCTTCCGCAACATGCCGCTCCTGCTACCCCGGAAGATTACACAGGTCGCTTCCGTTATCTGAACCTGTGACTGCGACCTTCCCCATATGTCCACTGGGTCGGCATCTTCGGTTGAGTTTGACGAGGCTACTTATGGGTTCACTTTCGTTACGGCCTGCTGCTTTGCCAATTGGAAACTTACGACCTCCTGTTACCAGAACGCCGCTTCCTTAAGCTACCGGGGTGAACGTATAATTCCCCGGACGGGACTTTAACCCGCTAGAGTAAACAGCTGTTACTGCGTACGGACAGAATATTAAAGAGTTGATAGTTTTATACACTGTCCCCGGGACTCCATACACTGTCCCCAGAACTCCGCGCCCGGAACTCCGCCCGCCTTCTGTATCGGCGATGCGCTTCACCAATCGCTCGCGCCAGCCCTTCTTTAGTTGCAGGAACGGCAATGAGATGAACATGGTTCGGCATAAGGCAATAAGCCCAGACCTGAACCTAATATTTGCCGCACCACTCGGACATCAAGGACAGATAGGCTTCATAGTCATCGTCGTGAAAAAAGGTCTGCGGTTGTAACCGGATCTTGCTGATTATGGGGGATTTTTCGCTTGCTTGAAATCAATAAGCTATTTATTATATCAAATCAATAATATTAGTATAAGAATAATGTTTTTCGCATACTTCAGGCGCATACGGAAACCCTCTTCCATGGGAGAGCGCCCGGAATGGACGGAGTTCTTCTTGCTGAACCATGTGGTAATCCTCATTCCAAGAAAGGAGCGGTACGCAGATGAAGAAAAAAAGTTTGTCCCGGAGGGAGTTCCTGAAGGCCGGGGCCGGAGTCGCGGCCGGCATTATGACGGCATCTCTGCTTGGGTGCTCCGGAGGGTCGGATGAAGGGACGGGAAACAACGACTTTCCGGCACAGAAGGATTGGATGTACCACGGCCAGCGGGGCATAACCGCTGTTTATCAGCCCGTGAACAGTTCTCTCTACCGGCAACTCCTCCCAGGGGCTTTTCAGATGCCCGATACCCTGCAAGTCATTCTGTCTATCGTCTCCTATTACGATGTCACAAAGCCTCTGGTTCCCTATCGCGAGGGTTTCGTGATGATTTCGTGTAAATATCGGGGACAAACCGGTGTGTATACCCTTACCATGCCCGTAACCGACAAGACGGCTAATGATGCCGGGATCAGCATGGGCTTTCCCAAATATGTTGCCGACAGTATTGACTTGACCACAGGCAACGGCACATGGAGCGGAGAAGTCATGTATCGGGGGCGCAGTGTGATGCGGATGACATGTACACCGCAATCCGAACGGCCGCCGTTCAGCAGAAGCGACCCGGGTCCCTCCTGTGTCAATCTCGTGCCACCCGGAATCGGTCCGGCTGTCGCTACGGTGAACACCACGGGACAACAGCTGGTCACCACGACGAGGGGATCTGCCACGGTAGCAGTCGACCCGGGCGAATCATGGGGGAATCTCCTGGAAGGCGCAACCCTTGTGGGTGCTCAATGTGATGAGATAACCGGAAACTGGACGCTGGTCAGAGGGGGAGAGCTGAAATCAGCGGTGGTGAGCATCGTAAGGATCAAGAATGGCAGAACAGACCTGGCGGTTGAGGAGGCGATTGACCTTCTGGGAGGTATCGGCGCGGTTACGTTGGGCAAGCAGAAGATCATGCTCAAGCCGAATCTTGTTTCCGACAATCCACGTTCCACTACCAACCCTGCAGTAGTCAGGGCTCTCGCAACGCTCATGCAGGGTGCGGGAAAACAGGTTTCCATTGGCGAAGGCTCGGCAGCCTGCAAGAACTTCAATATTCTGGATGGCGTGGTTTACCGGACGAGAAAACAGGAAATTCTGGATGGAATGCAGCAGCACATATTCGATGTTCTGGGATATTCCGAGATTGCCCGGTCACTGGGAATTCCTCTCGTCAATCTCCACACCGGGGATATGGTGGCAGTGGATGTGCCCAATGGCTTCGTATATGACACAATTTCCCTGCATCGCTCATTGACCGACATCGATATGCTCTGTTCCGTTCCGATGATGAAGACTCATACGTTGGGAGGGGTGACCCTGGGGATGAAGAATCTCATCGGAACGTTTCCGGGGAGAACCTATGGGTCCGTGCGAAGTCTGGTGCATGACCAGGCAGCCGGCATCGAGCGTTCGGGTGTGGCCGGCGCCGTTATTGACATCGTGAGAGCCAACAAACTGGGGCTGGTCGTAATCGACGCTTCGATGGCAATGGAAGGGAACGGCCCCGAGAGTGGTGATCTGGTCAAGATGGACCTTATTATAGCCGGGACAAATCCTTTGGCCACAGATATGGTCGGAGCAAATATCATGGGTTTCGATCCCTCGGCGATTCCGTCCTTTCAATGGGCGAATAATGCCGGGATGCAGCCGCAGCAGTTGACCCAGATAGAAATTCGCGGCGAAAGCATCGCGAGTGTTAAACGTAATTTCCGGAGACCGCAGATTGTTCCCTGGAGCACGGCACGGGCCTCGTTTGGCGCAGAGGAGATTTGACGCTATCCCGCGTTCTTTCCTGTGGGGATGGTGGGCAATCATGCAATGGAACACCGATTTCCGCGATACCGTGTTGCCCGGAAGTCGACCTCTTCCCTGATCCGAGGATAATCCGGGACACTTCCCGTATTTAAACATCATAAACCGGGGAGTGTCCCTAACTTTCCTCTAACTTTCCAAATTTTCCTATAAACCGGGGAGTGTCCCTAATTTTCCTAAGATCGTTAAAGTCAGTCCCCCTGGTGGATGCGTTCTGGAAAGAAGGAACAGCCAGCTTTCCGTTGATTGCCCGCGCCGCTTCGGTCGCCTGGCACAGGCCGGGGTTTCCTTGGGTGGCGAAGTCATCGTCGCTGCAAAGAATTATTTCAATGTCTGGGTGTTTTGCCAGCAGGGCCTCGGCTACCGGCTTGAGGTTTCCGGCACTGAAAGCGACAACCACCATGTGACCGGTGGCCTGGTAGAGGCTCAGGCCGGTTGCGAGTCCTTCACAGATCAACAGGGTATTTCCCTTCAGTGTCCCTATGGCGAAATAGCATCCGGCAACCATCGTTCCGGTCTTGAACTTCTTGCTTCCGTCCGGCATGATGAATTGCAAACCGTTGAGAGTCCCGTCAGAGTCACGGACTGGCACCACAATCATGTTCTTTATCTGCTTCAGCCCGAATGGTTTGACATTCTTCGCCAGAAGGTAGGGATGCTTTCCATCAACGTCCCGGCCCCTTTCCCAAAGTTCAGCTGACTTCTCCCGACATTCGGCCCGCTGTTCTTCCAACAGCCGTTCAGCCGCCGCCCGCGCCTGTCTGACGTGTTCCGCGAATGCTTGCCGTTCCTCTGGTGAGCGGGGTTCACGCGCCTGCCAGGTTCCAGAAATACCCTGCCGCCAGCATCCGTAAGCTCCACCCTGTTCGTCATCAAATAACTTGGCCCATCCGCTCGTATCACCACGCTTGTCGGAAGTCGAAAAACGTACGATTCGGCCCGGCTCAACCTCGGAAGGCGCGCCGCCGGTAGCCTTGCGGACAGCCCCAAGAAACATTTCGCGGGCTTTCAGAAAAGTTTCTTTGGATATTGAAGTCATGCCGTGATTGCTTCCCATCGGTGGATTTGGTATAGTTTTGATCAAGCAAATGCTCCTTCGGCCCGCCTCATGTCAGTGTGTTCGGGCCTTTTTTTATGCGCCCGGCGACCATTGCCGGGTTTTTCTTTTTCAGGCAACATTTCGGCTCTCAGCCCACTCAACCACTTCGCTCTCTAGAAACCGGACCAATCGAGACGTCACCTTTCGCGGCTGAGGGAATTCCCCTTTTTTGACTAATCGCCAAATGGTGACGCGGGTCATCCCGGTCAGCGTCTCAATTTCTTGATAACTCAGCATTTTTTTCATGACTCATCTCCTTTCGGGTCAAAAAAAAACGCCGCTACACAGAGCCACAGTAAAGTCGTGGTTGTGCAGCGGCGTTGAGTGACCTTGTTCCTTCGGTGGTATCTCCGTCCCGCGCTTTTAACTTATGATATTCTCTTACTACACAGTGTTTCGCGTCGTCAACAAATATTTCACTTGGTTCAAAAATGTCCGTTGTTCCGTCTGGGAGGAAGGCGCGACCGGGCATCTCGGTAAAAGGTGAAACGGCAACAAAACGGCAACAATTTCTGAAATGGATGCAAAATAGAGACTTAGTAAATCGCCTAAGTCTCTTTTTTTATTGGACTTTCATCGCAAGTATGATTCACGGACCCGGTTGTTTTGCGCCGCCTGGTCGCCCCGGGTTTGCTCTTGTCGAAAAATTTGCTTTACTATAACGGGCTTTACTATAACGGCTTAAATATTA
>CAZFCG010000140.1:0-4399 GCA_964517595.1 uncultured Geobacter sp.
CGGCAGTTGACCCGCCAGCCCGGCTTTTTCGGGCAGGCGGTGTCCAACTGTCTGGTTGGGATCTAATTTTCAGACTACTCAACTTTAAAAGGCCTAATTCTCTTTTCTCTTGGGGGTGTTTATGATCGCCTCCAATTTTGAACACTCTGCGACAATCTTTTCCAGAGCATCTTGATCAACAGGGCCTTGCTCCAACCTATCTGCGACAACACTTTTCAGCTCAATCAGACGATATTCTTCGTAGCCCAGACTGGTTAGTTTCTCCAGTCGATCCAACAGCATGCTTTCGGGTCTGAACTCATGATCGTAAACATCATTCCAAAGTTCGTAATTGCAGCCTTGGCAGATGGGAGCCTGCAAAATATTATTCCAGATAAAAACATCATCCCTATGATCCGGGCAAAGAGGGCAGACATACCCTGGTTCCATTTTGATCCAGCGACTCAAAGCAATAATCCTTTCATTTAGTATGAAACACAACATGTGCCATCAATTACCATCCAGTTGCGTTTCAATTTTTTCGAATGAAAGATAGCGGTCTATGAATCGGTCATTCCACTCCGGTGTGGAATGTGCTCGAATTAGGCGGGTAATGTCTTCAAGTGTCCAATCGGAGAAAGAGGAGGTGTCAGTGAGGCAATGGCGATAAGCCGTTACGGCATTCCGTACATGTTCGTTATCAGCTGGATACAGCATCACAAACATAGCGTCATCGTATTTATCGACTTCACGAGAAATGCCAGCCAGTAAATGGTCACGCCAAATTTGCTGGAGAGGTTCAGACTTCAGTGTATCTACGGCATCTGGAGCAAAGCAAGCCATATAGTTTGCAATTTCGTCATAGCGTGATTGGTGCTTTCCAGGAGGTCCAATTAAGTTCTCGTGATATTTCACTTCAATTCCTATGAAACCGCGTCCCCCCAAGGAAGTTACGCACTCGATAAAAACGTCGAACGCAGAACGATCCCCAGTATAACGGGCATCACGACGGCCCGGAGAGTGCTCAAAACTTATAGAATTGACTTGTGAAAATCTCCCTTTGGTAAGTTCTCTAACAACGTTGGATGCAAGTGGCAGATCAATGGATAACTCGCCAAAAAGATTGAAGCATAGAGGTTGGCTAGAAAGCAAATCGTTGAATATTCGCGGAACTCCATATAACTTTCCCGCGCTGCGTTCAGGATCGCAGACTTCGCGACGGACGACCTCTCGTATGTTGGTTGTTAAAAAGTTAGAAAGCGTCTCCTGAGCCCAAGGCATGGGTAAACGCGAACCTAAAAATCGAGAGTTCGAGTTGGTTTTGTGCGCACCACACCCAAACCCCTGCTCTTCTCGCCAGATTGATTGTAAAACTCGCGCACGTCGCTGAAAAATTGAGATATCCACTTTTTCCAGCGCGTTCAAGCGACGAGCAAGTTCATTAAGATCCATTTTCTCTCCTTTTTGGTTCAACTCCTTATTGATGAGCCCCTACTCAACTCCCCATTTTTAACATGATTTTACATATTGACGTAACTAATTGATATATATAATATGTGACCTGGAATAACATTCCAAATCAACGGTTGAGCGCTTCTGAATCAATATTCCATTCCGGCATTCTTCATTTCTGAAGCGAAATGAAATATACCCCCGCTCATGATTGAAGTCAAAGGAGATTTCCTTGTTGCGCATACCTAACGTCATATTCACCGAGTTTGCAGAACATCTAAAATCCAGAAACATACCCCCGGCGCGAACTGGCGAATACAGGAAGTGGCTGCGCTATTACCTCGATTTCTGCGATAAATATCCTGTTTCAACCAGCAGAGCCGAACGGGTACGTCTGTTCTGCGAAAAGCTGAAGGAAAAGAAACAGACGGAAGCGCAACGGCAGCGAGCCGCACATGCGGTTTCACTCTATTTCGAGATGATGAACAGTAAAGAATCACTTCAGACGAAGGAGGTCGCGGGTTCTTATGACAACGGGATTCCCTTCCCGGGCAGGGAGGTAATTGCCCGGGAAACCCTGCCTGCGTCGGGCAAGAACACGAAAAATGATGCCGTTCTGACACGATCGGAGCGCCAGAATGGACAGGACTCCTATTATCTCTCGGAGGGCGCCCCGGCATATTCAAGCTATGCTTCCCGAAGGTCTCAATTTACCGATGCCGGGTACCAGGAAAGATCCGCATCTCCGGAATGGGACAGGGTCCTCGAGACCATGGCCGCCGAGATCAAGACACGTCACTATTCCCGTAAGACCCTGAAAACCTACGCCTTATGGGCCCGCAAGTTTCAGCGGTTTCTGAAAGACAAACCGCCGCAGGAACTGACAAACGAGGATGTGAAGGAATACCTTTCATTCCTGGCGGTAAAGAGCAGGGTCGCGGCTTCGACCCAGAACCAGGCATTCAACTCGCTCCTGTTCCTCTTCCGCCACGGACTGAAGCGGGATTTTGGAGAACTGCGCGACGTCCCGCGTGCAAAAAAAACACAGTATATCCCGACGGTTCTTTCCCGCGCGGAGATAGACGCCATTATCCACCAACTTTCGTATCCCCATAATCTGGTGGTGAAAATGCTGTTCGGCTGCGGCTTGAGGCTGTTCGAGGGGTTGCAACTGCGAATACGGGATTTCAATTTCGATGTCAACCTGCTTACGGTTCACGGGAAAGGGAAAAAGGACCGGACCGTGCCTCTGCCGGCGTCTATCATCCCGGAATTGAAAGCCCAGATGAGGGTGGTTGCCGAGCTGCACGAACAGGACCTGGCCGCGGGATATGACGGTGTGTTTCTTGATGACGCAGTGGAAAGGAAGTATCCCGACGCGCCGAAGGAGTACATTCACCAGTGGTTTTTTCCACAGAAGTATCTGACGGTTACGGCGGAGAGAGGGGAGCGGAGGCGTTACCATCTCCATGAGTCCGACTTTCAGGAGGCGCTGAAATATGCGGTGCGCAAGGCTAAAATTCCGAAAAGGGTCACGTCCCACGTCTTTCGCCATTCCTTTGCCACCCACCTGTTGCAGGCCAATTACGATATCCGCGTGATCCAGAAACTCCTTGGGCATTCGAGCCTGAAGACAACGATGATCTACACCCACTGCGTCCCGGTCAGGACGGTTAAGGAGCCGAGAAGTCCGCTGGATTTTTGAAAGCAGGGGGAAGGTTTGAAGGCTGAAGGGAAGGGATAAAAGCAGGACCTCGGAAGGTACGGCAATAATCAGAGGGTCTTCCGGAAGCGGTTCACGGCGAAGCCGAGGATGGCGGTCCCTAGCAGGAACAGCGCCAGGAACTGCTGCCAGAGGACCGTAATGCCCACGCCTTTCAGGAAGATGCCGCGGATGACCACCAGGTAGTAGCGGAGCGGGTTGAGGAAGGTCAGCCACTGGACCGTCTCCGGCATGTTCTCGATGGGGAAGGCGAAACCGGAGAGGAGCATGGCCGGGAAGATGAAGAAGAAGGCGCTCATCATGGCCTGCTGCTGGGTGCGGCTGACCGTGGAGATGAACAGGCCGAAGCCGAGGCTGCTCATGAGGAAGAGGGCCGTGGCGGCGAACAGCAGGGTGATGCTTCCGCGTATCGGGACGTCGAACCAGAAAAAGGCCAGCAGGGTTATGATTGCCACGTCGATAAATCCGATGATTATGAAAGGAACGGTCTTGCCCAGGATGAACTCGCCCCGCCTAATGGGTGTGACGATGATCTGCTCCATGGTGCCTATTTCCTTCTCCCGCACCACGGCCATGCTGGATAGAAGCATGGTGATGATGAACACGATGTTGGCGATGACGGCGGGCACGTAGAAGTTTCTGCTTTCCAGGTTTTCGTTGAACCAGGCGCGGCTCGCCGTCTCCACACCGCCGGGTCGATAGGCGGCGCCGAAGGCTCGGGCCGCCTGCTCCATCCGTATCCGCTCGTTGAAGCGCGCGGCTATTCTCGACGCGTAGGTCAGGGCGATGCCCGCGGTGTTGGAGTCGGTTCCGTCCAGGATCATCTGTAGCGGCGCTTCGCGACCGGAACGCAGGGCCTCGCCGAAACCCCTGTTCAAGCGCAGCGCCACCTTTACCGTTCCCCGGTCAAGAAGCTCGCCCATCCGCCGTTCGTCTCCGATGTGCTCCACGATACGGAAATAGCCGGACCCGGCGAAACGCGCCGTCAGGTCCCGGCTTTCCGGGCTGTTGTCCAGGTCGTAGACTGCCGTTGTCACGTCCCTGACATCGGTGTTGACCGCGTAGCCGAATACCAGTGTCTGGAATATCGGGATGACGAAGATGATGAAGCGCATCCTGGGGTCCCGCAGCACCTGGATGAATTCCTTTCTCAGCATGGCTTTGAGGCGTTCGAACATGGCAGACCCCGATCTTAGGAACTGTAAACAAATAACATGGGCATCTTGCATCTCATCTTCAGGTCAT
>CAZFCG010000141.1:0-4274 GCA_964517595.1 uncultured Geobacter sp.
GAGCAATGGCCTTCGAAGCCATTGGCCGGGGGTTCGAATCCCTCCGGGCGCGCCAGAAATACTAAGGGGTTACGGCGATTTTGTCGTACCCTTTTTTTATTTCCGCCCCAACCACCCCTATTCCACCACTGCCCAAGACCTTTTATTTTCGCCTCTTCCGCGGAATCTGTGGAAAGAGGGCAAGTGACAACAATGCTTTAATGCCGTCCCCAGGCCGGTGCGATATGCAGGCCCGAGTCGGTTACGCCACGACCGAGAGAAGGAAGGCAACCGGCTTGTGGACGGCCCGGGAAGAGGTGGCGAGTGTGCGGTTTCGCCAAATCTCAAGGCATCCGCGTTGGCGCCGGGAAAGGGCGCATGATGGTGGGGAAATGCGAATTGACGATTAGAAGGCATGTGGTATATATTGTCTACCGTTTGGTTGGGGTACTTGCTGAACGCAACACGAGATATTTTATAAACAACCGGCCACCATAACTACTTGCCATCCGGAAACTCCGGATGGAAACTAACTACTTGCGCCCACTTCGTCCTCTGCTCCGGCAGACCCAACGAAAACCGCTCCGATATCGACGGCAGTCGCTTTTGGCGCGGTTTTTATGTATCCAGGCGCTAGCGGAACGGCCTGTTTCCAATAACTATCAGGACTCGAACAAGGAGAAGAGATGCGAAAAATATACCTGGACAATAACGCCACAACGCCGGTTCATGCCGAGGTGATCGATGCAATGCTCCCGTTCTTCCGCGAGGATTTCGGAAACCCGTCGTCAACCCACTGGGCCGGTGTCAATGTCAGGAAGGCCGTCAACAGGGCCAGGGAGCAGGTCGCGGCCCTTGTCAACTGCTCTCCGTCGGAGATTATTTTTACATCAGGAGGAAGCGAATCGGTCAATACAGCAATAAAGGGAATCACCGCAGCCAGGCGCAAGAAGGGGTCTCACATTATCAGTACCATGGTTGAGCATCCTGCCGTCTTCAACAGCGTGAGACATCTGGAAAAGGAGGGATTCAGGGCAACCTTCCTGAAAGTGGATGGGGACGGCATGCTCGATTCCGGGGAATTGAGAGCCGCGATAGATGGTGATACTATTCTGATTTCAGCCATGTACGCCAACAATGAAACCGGCGTCATCTTTCCCGTCAGGGAGATCGGGGAGTTGGCTGCTGAAAGGGGTGTCAGCTTCGTCTGTGACACGGTACAGGCAGTCGGGAAGGTTCCGATCAGCTTCAGAGACCTTTCCGTGGATGCGCTGACTGTGTCGGGACACAAGCTCCACGGCCCCAAGGGGATAGGCGCGCTCATCGTCAGGAGCGGCCTCCGCGTCCTGCCGCTGATTCACGGCGGGCCCCAGGAGAAGAACCGGCGCGCCGGTACCGAGAACGTCCCCGGCATCGTCGGACTCGGCAAGGCCTGTGAGATGGCGCGGCTTGACCTGGAAGAAAATGGGGTGAAGATCCGGTCCCTGCGAGACATGCTGGAGAGGGGAATCATTGAGACGATACCTGATGTGAAGGTGAACGGTCATCCCGGAAAAAGGCTTCCCAATACCCTTAACATCTCTTTCAGGGGGGTCTATGTGGAGCTCCTTCTGGCCGAATTCGACCGGAACGGGGTGGCGGTTTCCGCGGGTTCGGCGTGCTCGGCGGAAAGCCGGGAGGTGTCGCGTGTCCTCACGGCGATGGGGCTGGACAGCGCCACCGCCCGGAGCACCATCCGCTTCTCCCTGGGCAGGGAGAACACCCGGGAGGACATCGACTGCCTGCTCGCCCTCCTCCCGCCGGTAATCCAACGCCTCAGAAGCGAACGGAACGCACACCTGGCATGAAAGAACGGCAAGGAAGGCAGCGCTCTGAAACAATAGCGGGAGCCTTGGAACGCGCAAACCGTGGAAGCCGATAGTGAAGCGGCCTCAAACGAATCTGCTGCGATTTCCTGCGAATCGCGACGGATAAACAACCGGAGAAGAGCATGGCAAAATATCTCATCGTTGGCGGAGTCGCCGCCGGCATGTCGGCGGCGACCAGGCTGAGAAGGCTTGACGAAACAGTGGAGATCATTGTTTTCGAACGGGGTGAATATGTCTCATATGCTAATTGCGGTCTTCCCTACTATATAGGAGACACCATACCCGAACGGCAATCGCTCCTGATACAGACGCCTGAGGGCTTCAGAAGCTGGTTCAACATCCAGGTGCGCATCCGAAACGAAGTTCTCTCTGTACATCCCGTCGAAAAAAGCATCCGGGTCAAGGATTTGCGGTCAGGGCGCGTGTACGAGGAAACCTACGACAAACTTCTGCTGACACCTGGCAGTTCGCCGGTCAAGCCCGCCATTCCCGGTTCAGATCACCCTGCTGTCCATGCTCTCTGGACGATCCCTGATTCCGACCGGATACGCGCCATGGTGGATGCCGGGAAAGTCAGAAGAGCCCTTGTGGTGGGAGCGGGATTTCTCGGTCTGGAGATGGTGGAGAATCTCCATGCCCGTGGCCTGCGCGTCACCGTGGTGGAAATGGCGAAACAGGCCATGAGCGTCCTGGACTTCGAGATAGCCGCCATTATCCAACGTGAATTGGCGCTGCACAAGGTGAGGCTGCTGCTGGGAGAGGGTGTCGCGGCCTTCGAACCGGCTGCCGACGGCGGTGTGGCCGCTCACCTGAGCGGCGGACGGAGAGTGGAGGCGGACCTGGTGCTGTTATCCATCGGTGTCAAGCCGAACACCGGTTTCATTGCCGACTCGGGTATCGAGCTGGGCCCCCGGGGCCACATTATCGTCGATGACTATCTGCGGACAAGCAACGAACATATCTATGCCGCCGGCGATGCAATCGAAGTAACCCATCCCCTGACCTTGAAAAAAACGGCGATTCCACTGGCTGGACCGGCCAACAAGCAGGGGAGGATCGTTGCCGGAAATATGCTCGGCCGGATGTCGCGGCCTTACAAAGGCACCATGGGCACCGCCATTGCCAAGGTCTTCAACCTTACCGTCGGTATGACCGGGGCCTCGGAAAAACTCTGCAAAGCGAACAACATCCCTTGCAGTTCGGTGATCATCCACCATAACGACATTGCCGGCTACTACCCGGGCGCCATGAAGATTTGTCTGAAGCTCATCTTTTCTTTGGAAACACGGAAGGTGCTCGGGGCGCAGGCAGCCGGTTACAGCGGCATTGACAAGCGTATCGATGTTATAGCCACGGCCATCAAGGGGAACATGACCGTAGATGACCTGGCGGAGATCGAACATGCCTACGCGCCTCCCTATTCTTCGGCCAAGGACCCGGTCAACATTGCGGGTTTCATGGCGCAGGACATCCTGGACGGCCTGGTCTGCGCCGCAACCTGGGAGGAGGTGGAAGCCGCCGGTAAAGCGGGAGCGTTCCTCCTGGATGTGTGTACACCGGCGGAATTCGCCCTGTATGGAATTCCTGGCGCGGTAAACATTCCGTTGTCCGAACTGCGCGAAAGGATAGAAGAAATTCCCCGTGATCGGAAGGTCATCGTCTATTGCACGCTCGGCCAGAGGTCGTACTATGCGGCACGGATATTGACGGCTCACGGTTTCAGAAACGTCAGCAACCTGTCCGGCGGCTACGCAACCTGGCAGGCCGTCACAGGAAGTCAGCGGCGGAGGCGCGATAAGGATTCCACCCAGGTCTGGTCCTGTTCATCCTGCGGGGGGGAATTGAGTCCGATGAAGGTGGGATTCGCCTACATGACGGGGGAATTTGAGATAGACCTGCCAGCTTGCGGGGCCTGCGGTCTGGTCCTGGTTCCGGAGAGTCTGGCTCTGGGAAAGATGGCGGAAGTGGAACGTATCCTTGAAGACAAGTAGAGAAAGGCGTGAAAGCCGGGGGGAATTCGATGCGGAATTTGTTCCCGGAATTTCCGGCCGTTACACACCCCGTAATGCCGCATGGAATCTATGATAACCTGTCAAAACTGGTGAAGGTCCCTAGTTTTCCCAAACTGAATCGTAAACTATTCAGCATATAGAATTTTCTGTCATTCTCGAGGCTGTAATCGGGAATCCAGAAGGATTTTTATTTGAAAGCCATGGATGCCCGACAAATGCACTCGGGCATGACAGACGCTTAGTTGACAGTTTTTTGTGCTGAATAGTTACACCGGGATCAACAGAGGCGGCAAGCGAGTCTACCTTTACGCATATTTGATATAGATAGTTTCCATCCGGAAACGGTCCTTTTTCGCCCCAGCGGTGTCAACCTTCGGGCTTGCTTGTGCGGCGTACCGATGTACGCCTCCGCGCA
>CAZFCG010000142.1:0-4118 GCA_964517595.1 uncultured Geobacter sp.
GGGAGGGCGCCTTCGGCAAGGGGACCTATGATGCGAAAAAGGCGGACGACCTGAGGAAAAAGGAGAACAGGAAATACAAGAAGCCGGTGACGGTGAAGATCAAACCGTCGAAGAACCCGGCCGACTTCGGCGATATCATCGATCTTCAGGCCGAGGCCGCCGAAGGGAGCGGCGGATATTCGTATAAGTGGGGCGGGTGCGCCCAGGACGCGAAGGATGCCCACGCCAAGGTGGTGAACACCAGGGAGTGCAAGCCGTGCGCCGCCACCGTTACGGTCACCGACATGGACGGCGAGAGCGCCTCCGATTCCGTAACCATAAAGTGCAACACGGTAAGGGTGAAGCTCACCAGGGAGAGCCCCAGGGAGAACAGCGTGCCGGTGGGGGGGAAGGCGACCTTCCTGGCCGAGGTCTTTTCCGGGGACAAGCCGTTTTCCGGACCGACACTCTTCTATCTGTGGGAGCGGAACCCCGACGCCATCTTCGGTGATCCGAAAAACCCCCAGTATGAAACCTCGGGCGGTTCCCAGGCGCGCCATACCGCCACCTTCAGAAAGTCCGGGACGACCCCCGTATGGGTGACGGTGCAGAGGGAAATGGATGGCCGCAAGGTAACCATCGGCGAATCGGAGCAGATTCCCATGGCCGTGGTGAACCCGGAGTTGACGATTACGGTCACGCCCCAGAAGCCGAGCATCGGGCAGGAGGTAATACTCCAGGTACAGACCAGGCCGCCCATGGGGGATGACATCATCGGCTTCTGGTGGGATATCCCCGGTTACTGGAGCGGCACGGGGGACAAGGCCTCCTTCAAGCCCAAGGACAGCAAGCCGGTGAAGGCCACGGTTCACGCCAAGACCAGGGACGGCGGCGACGAGGTGGGAACCAGGGACGTGACCATTACGGCGCAGGCCTATGATGTGGCCATCAGCGAGCCGAGATATCTGGAATCGCCCCCACAGATATGGAAGTGCGATACGCAGCTGGGCCAGGCCCAAAAATGCGGCATGGTTGCGGTCAAGCCCAATGAGTTCGTGGTCTTCAGGGATATCTTCCTTAAAGCCGGCGTCACCCCCCAACCGGAATCCCCGCGTTACCGGTGGACGGTGGATCCGTCCGGCAGCTGCGGCATGCCGGGAAGCGGCAGCGAGCTGCGCCTCAACTGCGGGAACACCGGGACCTATACGGTAAAACTGGAGGTCACCAACGCTGAGGGCGCGAAGCTGGGCGAAGCAACCCAGACGGTAACCATCTCCATTTCAAAGGATGCCCTGGAGGGGTCCCAGAAGGCCCGGCAGGCGGCGGAAAAGCTGGCAAAGGCAAAACAGATGGTGGCGCAGGGGAGTCTCGATGAAGGGATCGCCCTGGCCGGAGAGGCTGCGACCCTGGACCCGAAGAGCTCGGAGGCGGCGAGCCTGTCCCGTCAGTGGACAACCGAGAGAGAGAAGGTTCGGCGCCATGTGGAGGCGTGCCGCAAATCCATCGAGTCCAACAGACTGCCGGACGCCAGGAAGGAGCTGGACGCGGCGACGAAACTGCATGGAAAATACCGGCCGGTCGTGGAAGCCGCCGATCTTTTGAAGAAGAAACAGGAAGAGCAGGGAAAGAAGAAGGAGCAGCTGGCGCAAAAACTCGCCACCGCCCAGCAGCTTGCCAGGCAGGGAAAACTGGATGAGGCCATTGCCGTTGCCGGCGAAGCCGCCAAGGAGGATGCTGCCCTGGCCGCGCCGGTTCTCGCCGAAATAGGTCTGGCGGCCAGGAAGAGCGGCTGGGACGCCCTGCAAAAGGCCGATTACCAGACCGCCATAAAACGCCTCGAGCAGGCGGTCAAGCTGAACCCCGCGGACAGTGACGCCGTGAAGAAGCTGTCGGAGGCGAAAAACTACGGGGCCCAGTGGCCCCGCATCGAGGCCAAGGCGAAGGAGTTCGACGGCTTCATGGCGCAGAAGAAGGTGTGGTCCGCCCACAAGGCCATGCTGGAGCTGCAGGACATACTCCGCCCCATGGCGGCGGGACAATCGTCCGCCAACCCGGTGTGGAAACGGGTGAGTGACGAGATGAACAAGGGTATTGCCTGGTATAACGAGTTCTCGCAAAAGAGTTTTGCCGAATGGACGCGACTCTTCAAGGCACAGGAATGGGAACAGGCGGAAAAACACCTGAAACAGGTCATGGGCCAGGAGCTCTCGCCAGCGGACGTGAAGCAGTACACCTCCTCGCTGCAAATGGTGAATTCCATGCTGGCCCAGCGCCAGGAGGCGATGCAATATTACGAGGGCGCCAGGGCGAATTTCGCCAAGGGGATTCCGGCCGACGCCAAGGGGCTGGGCGCGGTGGCCAGGGAACTGAAGAACCGGGCGGCGCGTTTCAAGCAGGGGGACAAGCGGCAAGCTCAACTGGAGGAGCTGGCCTCTGCCATGGAAAAGGGTCAAAAGGGGCGCAATGCCAGGGAGTACGCCCGTACATTCTTCGCCAACGGCGACCGCTATTACCGGGAATACAACTTCGAGGCCGCCATGGCCCAGTATGGGGAGGGGCTGAAGGCCATCAAGGAAAACGGCGACATCTCTGATCCCGACTATGCCAGGTATTACAAGCTGCGGGAGGACGCGGCGGCCAAGGACAAGCGTTTCAAGGAACTGTACGCCTATGCCGCCGGTCTGGCCGCCACCGACAAGCCGCTGGACGAGGAGACCATCAAGAAGGGCATTGCCGCGTCCGAAGAGGCCCTGAAGATCCGTCCGCGAAACGGCGACATGGAGATCCACTGGAACAAGCTGAAGTGGAAGCTGGGCGAGCTCCAGCGCGCCAAGACGCAGCAGCAGGACGCAGCGCGCAGATGCGAGGCCAAATGGGTGGACGGACAGGCCCTCTACAATGGGGGAAAACATGCGGAGGCGCTCGGGAAGTTCAGGGAGAATATCGCCTGCGCTCCGGGCAACCGGGAGAGGGAGGCCTATGTCCGGAAGCTGGTGGATGCCCTGAACAAGCAGGCCGCCGCTAAACAGGCGTGCGTGGAGCTGCGTCGCCAGGGGGATTCCTTTGTCACCCGCAAGCAGTACGCGGAGGGGATCGCCAGGTACCGGGAGTCGCTCCGTTGTCAGCCCGATGAGAAACTGGAGGAGTATATCCGGCGGATTGAAGCCGAGATGAAAAAGCAGGAAGAAGTTAGGTCGAAGACGGCCCGCGCGCAACAGTTGCGTGCGGAAGGCGAGCAGCTGCAGAACCGGAAGCGCTATCAGGAGGCCATGGACAGATACAGGCAGAGCCTTTCCCTGGTACCGGACAAGGCCCTTGCCGACCATGTGACGCGCATGGAGCGCGAACTTGCCAGGAAAGACGAACAGAAGGCCAGGGCGGATCGCCTGTGGAGCGAAGGGACCGCTTCTCTGAAGGCTTCCAGGCCGGAAGAGGCCCTTTCCAGATTCAAGGAGAGCGTGCGTACCTGGCCCGACCAGACCCGTTCCGCGTACGTGGCCGACCTGGAGAGGCGTAAGGCGGCGGCGCAGCGTCTCCGCAACGAGGGCGCCGCGCTTCAGCGGCAGAACAGGCCCGCGGAAGCGATTTCCAGGTACCGTGAGAGTCTCCGATACTGGCCCGATACCGCCCTTGTCTCCCATATCGCCCAACTGGAAGCGGCGGCGAAAAAGGCGGCGGTGAGGGAGTCCCCTGCGCCCGTCACGCAGGCGCCCGTTGTTGCTGGAAAGGGGAAGGTAATATATGATACCGGCAATATCGGCGGTGTCCATAACAACCCGAGCAAACCGACCACATTTTCCATCTCCACCCCCCATGTGATTACCCTGATCCAGGATTATCACTGGAACAACGCCAGGGGATCGCGGGCCGGAACCATTGCCTTGCGCTCGTCGGGCGGCGCGACCTACGGCCGCTGGCAGACAAAGGGAACGCCGGGCCAGGGAGGTGTTCCCAATGCCTACTGGACATGCCATCCGAATGTCACCATCCCGGCCGGGACGTATACGGTAGTCGATTCCGAACCGTCCACCTGGGCGCAGAACAGCCAGTCAGGCGGTAGGGGCTTCAGCCGTGTGGAAGGATATCCGTCCGGTTCCGCTCCATCGTCGGCAGGCAGGGTGAGCGCGCCGGTCCCTGCA
>CAZFCG010000143.1:0-4116 GCA_964517595.1 uncultured Geobacter sp.
GCCATAACATGTTGAACTCACTATAGATATTTTTGTTGGTGTTAAAGATGGGTTAGCGTACTTTAAAATACGTGTTCTGTGGTTGCCCCACCTTACCGGCCCTCGCATTTATGAGTCTCTCGAAGAGCTAACGAGAAGATATCACCTTCAAGCCACCCGTTTGCCGCGTTCTCGCTTTTGGCTTCACAACAATCTGAACATCGCGTCCAAGAGCATTGAGGAAGTGAATCAGCCTTTCCAGGGAAAAGCCCGCCAGCTTCCCCCGCATCAGTGCGGATACCTTCGGCTGGTCAATACCAAGTATCTTTGCTGCTCCGGCCTGGGTCAACCGGCGGCCCTTGATGATTGATAGTATCTGCCTTGCAAGTTCGGACTTTACGAGCATGTCCTCGGCGTCTGGAAGGCCCAAGTCGGCGAATACGTTGTTGCTGCCGTGGAAAACCTCGTTTTCTTTGTTCATGGTCGAGTTCCTCATTTCTTCCTGTTCAGCTCTTCAGCGATTTTCAGGCGCGTCTTGATAAGCTCAATATCCTTCTTGGGCGTCGCAATGCCCCTCTTTGCTTTCTTCTGGAAAACGTGCAGGACATAGACGAAATCAGCGAAACGAACAGTATAGACGGCCCGGAAGGTGTCGCCGTCATAATCTTCGACGACTTCCAGTATCCCGGCACCATGAAAACCCGCAAGGGGCTTTGCGTCGGGATGCTTGTCTCCGGCCTGCGCGAGATAGAGCGCGAAGCCGAAACACCGGCGCACCTCTTCCGGGAGTTCACACAAATCCCGGTAACTGCTTCCAATCCATTCGATACGTTTCATTGCCCGTCCCATGTAACAAAATATGCCAGTTCTAGCATTACTGTCAAGGCAAGATTATCAAGAGAACAAGGGATTGTCGGGTGCAAACACTGATAATTACGTGGAATAACCGCACCTGGCCAGCTTACCCTTGACGCGCTGCAACGCGTTGTCGTACCCTGTCTTAATGAACCACCGGCAGATCCTGCATCTCGACCAGAATGCCTTTTTTGCCTCCGTAGAGCAGGCGATGAATCCTGAACTCCGCGGGAAGGCGATCGCCGTCATCGGCAGAGGAAGGACTGTGGTCACCACCTCGTCCTACGAGGCTCGGGCCTTCGGCGTCAAGACGGGCATGAACACGTGGCAGGCTCGCCAGAAATGCCCTCATATCATCTTCGTCGTTGGCAACAACCGAGCCTATACCCATACTTCGTCCGAAATCGTCAAGATGATGCAGGAATACACGGATCTCGTCGAGCCGTTCTCCATCGACGAGGCCTTCCTGGACGTCACCGGCTCGCTCAAACTCCACGGCTCAGCAGAAAACATCGCCATGCTCCTGAAAGTCAGGATACGGCGACGCTTCAACATCACCTGCTCCATCGGGATCGCACCCAACAAGCTCCTCGCGAAGCTTGCTTCGGACATGAAAAAACCTGACGGCCTGGTCGTCATACACCCCGAGGACGTTGCCTCGACACTGGAGAACATCCCCATCGCAGACCTGTGTGGCATCGGCAAAAAGATGGAGAGCCACCTGAAACTCCTCGGCATTAACACCTGCGGCGAACTGGGCCGTTTCCCCGTTGAGATACTGCGGCAGCGGTTCGGCATCATCGGTGAACGCCTCGTCCAGATGGGACGGGGTATCGACGACTCTCCTGTTGTCCCCATGGCGGACTCGGACCCGGTCAAGTCGGTGGGGCACAGCAGGACGCTGGATCAGGACATTGAAAAACGCGAAGACGTCATGAAGAACCTGCTGCAGCTCTCCGAGATGGTGGGGAGGCGGGCACGGCGTTACCATGTGACGGGAAAGACTGTCAGCCTCTACGTCCGGTACTCTGATTTCTATTCCAGTTTCAGCAAGCAGTCGACCCTTCCGGGGTACGTGAACCAGAGCGATGAAATATTCCGGGCTGCGGCAAAGATTTTCGACTCCGTTATCCATGCGTTGCCCGTCCGACTCCTCGGAGTGCGTCTGTCGAATCTGCGACATCACGAGGAGCAGCTGCCGCTCTTTCTGGAAGACCGGAAGAAGGTGTTTCTCTCAAAGGCCATGGACGCGGTGAATGACCGCTTCGGCGAGTTCGCTGTAACATACGGGTCCGTTCTGGACAAGGTAAAGACGGAAGGGGAGCAGGGGAAGCCGGAAGGCTCATCGGTTATCTCACCGGCTTGGCGGCCGGCGGGGATCCGGAAGGTGGACGTGGAGTGATTGGAGCGGAAACCAACTGAACTATCCATAACGTGCAATTTATTCCGTTTTCTGTAGGGACGCCTATATGTCGGCGGGAGACCCTGCTAACATCTTCAGGCCGGATACCCGTTCGGCCTGGATAGAGACGGCCCAAGTGGTCGCCTTTGTTTTTATTTGTCAGAAAAAATATTTGTTATAGACTGCCATGATGTTGGCAGTACGTGGCGCTAAATATATAAAAAGTCAGGAGCACGCTCATGTCGTACAAGTTCGACGCTCTGGTTAGCATACTCAATTGGCTGGAGACGGGTGAGGTTGTAACCCCGAATTATATTCAAGACAACCTGGAAATCAGTGAGCGCACCGCTTTTCGATACGTTAAAACCCTGGAAGGTGCAGGCTTCCCAATATATTACGACAAAAGGATAGGTAGTTATCGATTCATGGATGGCTATAGCCTCAGAAAACCGCATTTGACCGTATCCGAATCTCTGGCCCTTGCATTGGCGAAAGTATCACTCAAGAGCATGAGTGCCGGGCTTGATAATGAATTGCAGCATATCGAGGATAAACTTGCAGTGGCTGCTCATGGCCTGCCCGATCACATCATCATCTCTGGGGATGATTTTGCCACCGACATACACGAACTATTTTTGGCCATCAACGATGCCATCGTCACTTCCCGCACCGTCGAACTCAGCTATAACGCCGCCAGCACCGGGAAAGAAACCAAGCGGGAAGTCGATCCGTACTATCTTTACTTCGGAGACGGCATCTGGACCATGCGCGGTTACTGCCATAAGCGGAAAGAAATGAGAGCGTTTTCTCTCGACCGTATTGACGGACTTAAAATCCTTGGGAAGCGATTTGTTGCCTCCAAAATCAGGCCGCATGAAGAATACAACGGAACCTTTGGTCGATTTGTCGATGGAGACCCCATCGAGGTGAAACTTATTTTTGACAAGGTATCAGTGCCATTTCTGCTCAGAAAAAAATGGCATCCCAGTCAGGAAACCCGGGAACTTGAAGATGGTCGTCTTGAAATGATTTTCACCGTAAACGGTATTCTCGGAATTCGCCCCTGGATTTATCGTTGGCTACCAAATGTTGAAGTCGTTGCTCCGCAAGCACTGAAAAACATGCTGAGAGAAGAACTGCAGGCCAGTTCGTTGAAAAACTCTGGTCCCGAACCATAGGTTAAATTCGATCCATGGGGGATAATCATGAACGCTTCTGAAGGTGTCGCAGTAATTCAAGGTGAAAGAAAGTGGCACGCCTCGCCGGTAACGTGCTATCGAGGCCCCCTGGATCAGGTAAGAAAATTCATTCCCTTCTACGATAGAAAAACCTTTGGCCCGGCGTTGCTGCCTGCTGATGAGTTTGACCAGCCGGGTATCTTTTCCAGCCCATTGCCACCAGGCTTTAACCGCTTTTACGATGTCATAGTCAGACGACCAATGGCATCCGATGAAGTCGAAGTACCAGTTGGCATCGTTTCAAAGCAATATTCTCTCATTCAACATCAGGATTTAGTTGACGCAGCGCTCAACGCCGTGAAGAAGGCCAAGATTGACCCGGTAGAAATCAAGACGGAACTTGACCTTACCGAGTATGGCGAGAGAATGAGGCTCGGCCTGATCTTCCCAAAACAATACGGCATGATGTTGCCCAACAACGATGAGATGGGACTTAGACTTGAATGCTTCAACTCCGTGGATGGAAGTATGAAATTCATGTCCGTGATCGGATGGCTTCGTTTTGTCTGTGCCAACGGCATGGTTCTCGGCGTGGCCGACACCTACTATCGGAGCCGCCATAACCGGTTCATGGAGTTGAGTGACATTTGTAGTGGTCAAGTAAAAACGGACAGTCCGTTAAGCCGCTTTTTGAAAATTCCA
>CAZFCG010000144.1:0-3983 GCA_964517595.1 uncultured Geobacter sp.
CACCGAGGAACTTTGCCGCTCCCGATATACTCGAATATCTATTCATATTAAACAGATTTGCATAGAATTAGATGTATGTCAAGTTTACTGTTTCAACCCCATATCCCGAGCGATCGAGACAGGGGCCTCTATTTATGTATGGTATTGAGGCATGCTTGTCAATCAGCACCCTGTGTCGGTAGAGATGACGTGACTCCCTTTGCCTTTCTGCCCATGCTGAATCCTTTCCGTTCCATGTTGACGTATGCGCATGTAACGATATACTCCCAGATAAACCGACATAATACGTCGCTAACAACGGGTATACCTGAGGTATGACTATGGACTCCCTGTACCGAAACTGGCTGATTCTCCGCATGATCCCCCGCATAGGGCGCATCTCGACCGTTGATATCCGCGAGCGGTTGAAAAATCAGTACGGCATCGAAATCAGCCTGCGTACCGTCCAGCGCGATCTGGTTGCCCTGGAGCAGCGCGAATTCCCGTTGGTTTGCGACAATTGCCGCCCGGCCGGATGGAGTTGGATGAAGGATGCTCCCGGTTTTGACCTGCCCAATATGGACCCGGTCACGGCGCTTACCTTTACGCTCACCAGGCAGTATCTGACCAGGATGCTCCCCAAAGGGGCGCTGTCAGCCCTGGACACCTACTTTTCCACCGCTGAAGAGCGGCTGAAGCAGACCGGTGAATCCAGCCTCTCCCGCTGGCCCGGCAAGGTGCGGGTCATGTCGCGAAACCTGGTCACCATACCTCCTGTTGTATCTCCGGAAATATCGGAACGGGTTTACACGGCTGTGCTCGAAGAGCGCCGCTTCAAGGCGATCTACCGCACAATTTCCGGCAAAGTTAGCGCCTACAAGGAAGTACATCCTTTAGGGATGACTTTTGTGGATGGACTGACCTACCTGATAGCAACCATCAACCAGCACGTTGACCCCGTCCTTTTGCTCCTGCACCGGTTCCAATCGGTCGAGTTGCTGGACGAACCCGTCACTGTGCCCGAAGGCTTCGACTTTGATGCGGTCGTGGCCGAACTACTCACCTTCCAGATCGGGGAGACCATCAGCCTGAAACTGCGCTTCAGCTCGCAAAGCGACATCAATCGTCTTGAAGAATCTCCTCTTGCCGATAACCAGAACATCAGAACACTTCCAGGCGGCAGATATGAATTATCCGCATCGGTTGAGGACACACTCCAGTTGCGCTGGTGGCTGCATGGCTTTGGCGCCCGGGTCGAGGTTATGGCGCCCAATTGTCTGCGCCAGGAGTTTGTAGAACTGGCAAAAAACTACACGGAAATCTACTGCGGCGCCCCGGATAAAACAACAGAGAATATCGCTTTGCCATACCATACCGGCCTCCCGGAAAGGATCGTCTCGCCTACAGGAGGGAGCGGAATGTCAGAAACTGGAGCAGAATCTGAAGAAATTTGATGAGGCTACGCGCGTATTTCACGACACGCTGCCGGAAGAGACAAATGTCGTGTTCGGGTGCTATTTTGATGATGATTTTGGAGGAAATGTGAAAGTTACTGTTTTTGCGTCTTTCTTCAGCGAAAAGAGGGATGAGATGAGAATGTCGAGCTTTGAAGACCACTGCGCTGAAGCGCTCCGTGCTCCTGTCATCTCGGACTTGAAGGAAGCTTCTACCCGGCCCCGGCAGGCGAAATCGGCGAGGAACCATGAAAAGCAGGCATGCCGGAACTGAAGCCCCTGTCGAACGTCTTTCCGGATCCGTGGAGAGGGTCACGTTCCACAGCGAAGAGTCCGGATTCTGCGTCCTGCGTGTCAAGGTCAAGGGACAAAGAGACCTGGTGGCGGTGACTGGCGCCGCCGCCTCCATCACCCCTGGCGAATATATCGAATGCGTCGGAGGTTGGCACAACGACCGCACCCACGGTCTACAGTTCAAGGCGGCGCACCTCAAGGTCGTTCCTCCGACAACCCTGGAAGGAATGGAGAAGTATCTCGGTTCCGGCATGGTCAAGGGAATCGGACCGTACTTTGCCAAGGCGCTGGTCAGGGCGTTCGGCGAGAACGTCTTCACGGTCATCGAAAACGAACCGGCCCGCATGCTGAAGCTGAACGGTATCGGGCCGAAGCGGGTGGAGAAGATTACCTCCGCCTGGGCCGAGCAGAAGGCCATTCGCGAGATCATGGTTTTCCTGCAGTCCCACGGGGTCGGCACGGCCCGGGCCGTCCGCATCTACAAGACTTACGGTGACGAAGCAATCGTCAAGGTGACGGAGAACCCCTACCGCCTCGCCCTTGATATTCACGGAATCGGCTTCAAGACGGCGGACATCATTGCCGGCCGGCTTGGTATCGCTCCTGATTCCATGATCCGGGCCCAGGCCGGGGTGAGACACGTCCTTCAGGAGATGTCCAACGACGGCCATTGCGCCGCTCCATGGGACACGCTGGTCGGGGAGTCCGCCAAGCTTCTGGAAATCCCTACGGTGATACTGGAACAGGCTATTCTGGAAGAGATTGCCGGGGAGAACCTGGTTCAGGAGGATATAGACGGTCGCCCATGCCTCTTCCTGACCTCTTTGCGGTGGGCGGAAGTGGGGGTGGCCTCCGCCATGAAACGCATTCAGAACGGGGTACCGCCCTGGGGCTTCATTGACGCGGATAAGGCCATACCCTGGGCGTCAGAGAAAACCGGCCTTACCCTGTCGCCATCCCAACAGGAGGCGGTGCGCCTGGCGCTCTCCAGCAAGACAGTGGTCATAACCGGCGGTCCCGGTGTCGGCAAGACCACCCTGGTGAACAGCATCCTGCTCATTATCCGGGCCAAGCAACTGCGGGTGACCCTCTGCGCACCTACCGGACGCGCGGCGAAGCGTCTCTCCGAATCCACTGGTCTGGAGGCAAAGACCATCCACCGGCTCCTGGAATTCGATCCCGCTTCCTTTGGCTTCAAGCGGGGCAAGGACAATCCCCTGGAGACCGACCTGCTGGTTATTGACGAGTCCTCCATGGTCGACATTACGCTCATGAACCGCCTTCTGGCCGCCGTTCCGGACACCTCTGCCCTGATGATCGTTGGCGACGTTGACCAGCTTCCCTCGGTCGGACCAGGTTCCGTGCTGTCCGATATTATCGAATCCGGCGCTGTGCCGACAGTCAGGCTGACCGAAATCTTCCGTCAGGCCGCAACGTCCCGCATCATCGTCAACGCCCATCGCATCAACAAGGGAGAGATGCCGCTGAAATCCGAAGGCAGCGAATTGACAGACTTCTACTTCATTCCAGCCGAGACGCCTGAAGCAATCCACGAAAAGCTGCTGCAGGTGGTCACGGAACGCATTCCGAAGCGGTTCGGCTTTCACCCGGTAAAGGACATACAGGTCCTCACTCCCATGAACCGGGGTGGACTCGGGGCACGGTCATTGAACGCTGAATTGCAGTTGAAGCTTAACGAAAAGGGAGAGCCGAAGGTGGCCCGTTTTGGTACCACCTTTGCCCCCGGTGACAAGGTCATCCAGACGGTCAACAATTACGACAAGGAAGTCTTTAACGGTGACATCGGGCAGATACTGGCGATTGATGTAGAGGAAGGGTTGCTACAGGTTGATTATGACGGCAGGACGGTCGAGTATGAGTTCGGCGAACTGGACGAAGTATCGCTGGCTTACGCCACCAGCATTCACAAGAGCCAAGGGTCTGAATACCCTGCCGTTGTGATCCCTCTGGCGATGCAGCATTACACGCTGTTGGAGCGGAACCTAATCTATACTGCGGTGACACGAGGCAAGAAGCTGGTGACGATTATCGGTCAGCCCAAGGCTCTTGCAATGGCGGTTAAAAACCGGAAATCCAAAAAGAGGCTGACAAAGCTGGCCGTGCGTATCGCGGGAGGATAGCTGTGGAGTGGCAAGTCTACATGATTCTCTGTTCGGACAACTCGCTCTATACGGGAATCACTACCACTAAGCCGCGCAGTGCTCCTTCCATAGCTGAAAGCTTGGTGGGTGGTGA
>CAZFCG010000145.1:0-3888 GCA_964517595.1 uncultured Geobacter sp.
TCCCGCCAGTTGAGCAAAGAAGATCCGACGGAACAATTGGCTGATATCTTTGCGGCGGTGCGTTCGTGATTGGAAAACATTTTCTTGGTTACTGCCTGGTCTCGGAGTTTTCGGCCCTTATGTCCCTTTTGGGCGACAGGCCGGATATGGAGCGCCTGTTCCTGTTTGCTTCATCCCATGCCCTTGCCTGCGCAGCCCTCGCCTTGTTCCTGTCCGCGGTATTGCCCGGCCGCTATCTGGGCAGCCGACGAGCGGCCTTCTGCGTCATCTTCGGTTTCTGTTTCTTTATACCCATTCTCGGCACGGCCGGGATTTTCATCTCCCTTATCTACTTCAGTTTGTTCCCCGGGTTTCGCGCGAGGACCGAGTTTTCCACTGTCGCCCTTCCTCCTTTCATGGTGGAGGCCGGCGCCCCCGGCATGTGGATGGGGGAGGGGGGCGCATGGTCCAGGATAAAGGCGGGCGGGGTCTCCCGAAAGTCCCGCCTGAAAGCCCTTCTCGCCGTCAGTTCCGGATTCGGCGGCAATGTCAGCCGATTGCTGCAACTGGCGACCACCGACAACGATGACGAGATACGTCTCCTGGCTTTCAATCTTTTCGATCGCCGCGAGAAAGAGATCAGCGACACCATAACAGACAATTTGAAGAAGCTGCGGGAGACGGATGACCCGGTTGAAAGGTCCGGAATCTGCCGGATTCTGGCGTTTTCCTACTGGGAAATGGTCTACAACGGATTGGCAAGGGATGAATTGGCGGATTTTTTTGTTCAACGGGCGCTGCACTTCGCGGGAAAGGCCTCTGCACCGGGCCATGAAGATCCGGCCCTGCTGATTCTTGTCGGCAGGCTGCACCTGAAGCTCAAGGATCTGGACCGGGCCGAAGAGGCGCTTACAAAGGCCCTGGAACGGGGCATACTCAGGGAAAAGGCGATTCCTTATCTGGCGGAACTTGCCTATCTCCGCCGTGATTTCGGGAGCCTGAAGCAATTATTTCAAAAAGATCCGCTGCTGAGTCACAAACCCGGAATAGGTCCTGTCGCCCAGTTCTGGATGGAGAAATAAATGGATCAATCTTTTCCAAAATCCGACCGGGTCGATATCATGCTGCTTCTGGAAGGAACCTTTCCTTACGTGAGCGGCGGCGTTTCAAGCTGGGTAAACCAGATTATCCGGGGCTTTCCGGAATACCGTTTCGGCGCCCTCTTTATCGGGAGCAGTAAAAATGACTACACTGTCATGAAATACAAGCTTCCCGAAAATCTGGTTCATCTGGATGCTTTTTATATCCATGACCCGAAGCAGAGGCCCTCTGTAAGAAGGCGGAAGGGAAATCCCGAGGTATTCCGGGAGACACTTGAGATGCACGACAGCTTGCTGCGGCCGGATGCCTGTGCCCTGGAGGGCCGCTTCAGGGGCGCGGACTTCTACATGGACCCTGTGAATGGCATAGATTTCAGCCAGTTTCTCTATGCGCGGCGCTCATGGGACATCATAACGGAGCTGTATCACAACCGCTGTACGGACCCTTCCTTCGTTGATTATTTCTGGACCGTGAGAAACATGCATGCCCCTATCTGGCTTCTGGCGGAAGTCGCCGGCCGTCTTCCCGCGGCCGGACTCTATCACACGGTATCCACCGGCTATGCCGGCTTCCTCGGGTCCCTTCTGCATTATGACACCGGCCGGCCTCTCATACTGAGCGAGCACGGGATATATACCAAGGAGAGGCGGATAGATATCTTCAACAGCGACTGGATACAGGACAACAGGAACGCGCTGCAAAAAGATCCTACCGAGATCAGTTATTACCGCGACCTCTGGATACGATTTTTCGAGACTCTGGGCCGATTCTGTTACAGCGCGGCAGGTAATATCGTTTCGCTCTTTGAAGGCGCCCGCCGTCACCAGATAACCGACGGCGCCCCGGAAAGCCGCACCCGCGTTATCCCCAACGGGATCGATGTGGAGAGATTCATTCCCCTGCGCAGGGATCACGCGGAAGGGGTTCCCCATGTTCTAGTTCTCCTCGGCCGGGTCGTGCCAATCAAGGATATCAAAACATTTATCCGGGCCGTATGCATTGTCGCCGGTCGACTTCCCACGGTGGAAGGGTGGATTGTCGGACCCGACGACGAAGACCCCGAATATGCGGCCGAATGCATATCCCTGACTGGGAGCCTCGGGCTTGCGGAGAGGATCAAGTTCCTCGGTTTCCGCAATCCCATGGAGATTTTCCCGCAAACCGGCGTCCTTGTGCTCAGTTCCATAAGTGAAGGGTTGCCCCTTGTCCTCCTGGAGGCCTTCGCGGCCGGTATTCCGGCTGTGGCCACTGATGTCGGTTCCTGCCGTCAGTTGATTATGGGCGTAGGAGAAGATGATGAGGCCACAGGTCCGGCCGGTGGGGTTGTGGAGATCAATGATCCCCAGTCGCTGGCGGACGAGGCCCTGCGTCTTCTTACGGACCGCTGCTGCTGGGAACGAGCCAGGCAGAGCGCCATGGAAAGGGTGGAGCGGCTTTATACCCATAAAAGGATGTTCGATGGATACCGCGAGTTGTACAGCCAGGGGGTGGTCTGATGGCCGGGATAGGTTTCGAGTTACGAAAGCTGATGAAGCGGGATTCCTATCTTTCAATCCTCCAGGCCTATACCTATGCCGGTATCATCAGTTCCGGTCCGTGGGTGCTTTCCATTATAGCGGTTCTGATCATCGGGATTATCTCCATTCCCGTGGTTACCCCCCCCGGTCTGGTTCCGCAGTTCCAGGTTTCCATAACCTACCTGATCGCCGTGTCCCTGATCTTTACCGGCCTTGTTCAGCTGGCCTTCACGCGTTATTCGGCGGATCGCATATTTGATAAGGAACATTTTCGTCTGCTGCCGAATCTGAACGGTCTGCTTCTGGTTGTGACGGTCCTGGGAGGGATGGCCGCCTTTCCCCTCTCGATTGTCCTTTTTCCAGAAAACACGCTCTTTTTCCGAATGCTGTTCGCCACCTCCTTTGTCGTCCTCTGCTGTGTATGGATTACCGCGATTCTTCTGTCCGGATTGAAGGCGTACAAGGCCATATTGATTAACTTCGCGGCTGGCTACGGTCTTGCCTTATTCCTTTCCGTCATCCTGAGAAAGTGGAACCTGGAAGGACTGATGCTGGCCTTTCTTCTGGGTCAGTTCGTTCTTCTTAACGGGATGCTGCTGGTCCTTTTCCGCAATTATCCTTCATACAGTTTCGTGGAATTTGATTTCTTCAGAAGGGATCGGGCACATCTCTCCCTTGTATTCACAGGTTTCTTCTACAATCTGGGTATCTGGTCCGACAAACTGGTCTTCTGGTTTCATCCTTACACCGGCAACCATGTTATAGGTCCCCTTAATGCCTCTTTTATATATGATCTGCCGGTTTTTCTGGCCTATCTGTCCATTCTGCCCGGCATGGCCGTGTTTCTGGTGCGCATGGAAACGGAATTCGTTGAATACTATGATCGCTTCTACGACGCGGTTCGCGAAGGGGGCTCCCTGTCCTATATCTACGAAATGAAGGACGAAATGGTGCGCACGGCGCGTGTTGGTATCTACGAAATAATCAAAATCCAGGCCATAGCCGCCATTGCCGTTGTTCTTTTGGGGGAAAAGCTACTGAAAATTGCTGATATTCCAGTAATTTATCTTCCGTTGCTGTATGTAGACGTGGCGGCCGCCGGTTTTCAGGTAGTCTTCCTCGGGATACTGAATATCTATTTTTACCTTGATCGCAGAGGGCGGGCTCTTTTTCTGACAGCTCTTTTTGCCTTTCTGAACCTGATTCTCTCGTGGCTCTCCATCCGAATGGGTCCCTATTTTACGGATACGGTTTCGCCGTCTCCCTCTGCATCGTGATCTTGAGCGGCATG
>CAZFCG010000146.1:0-3837 GCA_964517595.1 uncultured Geobacter sp.
CTTCCAGGAGGGAGTATCGGGCCGTGGAGAACTTCCCGACTGGAATGGGAAGCTCCACGGACGCCAGACGGCGGAAGACCGTAACCGCCTCTCTGCTGACCTCTTCGCCGTCCCCTCGTTCCTCAAACCGGTCCGCGATCTCCCGCAGCGGATGGTCGATGACCGCCTCTTCATCAGTGTTTCCCCGCACTATCGCCAGGTAGGTTTTGCGTACCAGCCCGGCCTGGAAGGCGTCCGAGACATTCCGCGCCGCTTCAGGGGAAAGGGCGAACAGAAGCGCCCCGGAGGTGGGGCGATCCAGGCGGTGGACCGGATAGACACGGCAGCCCGCCTGGTCCCGCGCAAGCCGCATGGCGAATACCGTCTCGCGGCGATCCACATCGCTCCGGTGCACGAGCATGCCGGGAGGTTTGTTCACCGCCATGAAGTGGCAGTCACGGTAGAGGATGGGAAGGGCGTCGTCAGTCATTATGGTTACCGGGTTATATCCCCTCCGCTTCATGGGGCATGAAGAGGGAAAACCGCTTCATATTCAGCATCCGTATAAGCCTCTTGAAAATGTCATAAAAGTACCCTCTGTCCTGGTGGGAGAGGTTTAGGGAAAGGGGAAAAGGCGCCGAAATATCGCATGTTTGCATGAGGCCCGGATTATTCTGTTTTCGCCACATACGCGTGACAGACGAAATTCTCCGCGCCATCCTGGTCGTCGCGGTTCAGGAGGCACAGAATCTCTTCCATCGGGTCACCGTCCTTTCGGCACGAAAGGCAGAGCGGCGGTTTGGGAACCATGGAGGGGTCGATCCTGGTTCCATCGTCATGAAAGAAGCCTGAAACCGGTTTTTCATTTTCCATGGTCATTTACTCCTTTGTTTATCCCCTGAGTTTTTCCATATACCTGCCGAACATCAAGGTGTTCAACTCCCGCATCTCCCGGCGCGCGCGAACCAGTCCGGCGTCATCCCGCTTTTCAGTCCGCAGTCGCTCGGCATTGCGCAGGAGGCTGAACCAGCGTCGAGGCGCATCTTCCGCCGGAGGCCGCCCCGGTTGCCCGGGTTCTTCGAGGGGCGCCGATGAATCATCCGCATCCGGCGGGCCGAGCGAGAACAACCCCGTAAGCCATCCCCACACCGGAATCCACCCTGTAGCCTCTTCCCCGGAAAGCCCTTCCTCCTCCATCTCTCCAACCATTTCCAGCACGGCCCGATCCCGCAGGTGATCCATGTCAACGCCCGAAGGGTCTTCAAGAAAGGCGGCGCGATAGCAGTCCCGCGCATCGCCGATTTCACCCTTTATGAACAGGGCGTCACCAAGATAGGCCAGGAAGCGCCCCTGCTCTGCTATCCCGGAATCCAGGGCAAGGGCAAACCATGTCTCAGCCTCGGCAATCCTGCCCGTTTCCAGCAGGAGGCAGCCCAAGTGAAAGCGGGGCGGGATGAATAGCAATTCAGGGGTGGATTGGGATTGAAGCCGGTCAATGATAAAGGAGCGAACGCCGGACTTGAGAGAGGAAGGAGCCGGTTCGGCCAGGTTCCCGTACAGGGCATGTATCACGTCAATACCGCCGGATGAGGAGTGAAAGCGCTGAATCCTTTCCCGCCAGACATCAAGCGCCCGTCGCGCGGAAGCGATGGCGGAATCATCCGGCCATTCGCCCAGGATCCTGTCGTAGATTCCAGCCGCTTCATCCAGTTCGAGGTCGCGGAGATGCTCGTCGGCCAGATTGCCCAGGATGGTACGGCGGTTGTCCACAAAGAGGTCCAGTTGCATTTACTTCTATCCCCGGCTTGGTTTTGCATGCGACGTTTGAAACCGATACGGGCCGCCAATCTTTCAGGAAGAAGGGTTCAGGGCCCGTCGGCCGATGCGGCCAGTATCTTCGGCAGGACCCGCTCGAACGCCGCGACGCAGTCAACGTCCCAGTGAGAGCCGGCATTTTCCTTGAGAATGGCGAGGGCGGTCTCCGATGTGCGCCCTTTCTGATAAGGCCGATCGGTGGTCATGGCGTCATATCCGTCCGCCACGGCGACGATCCTCGCCCCCAGGGGGATATCCGGGGCCTTCAGGTGGCGGGGATAGCCCCGGCCGTCAGGTCGCTCGTGATGGCATTCGATGTAATCAAGGGCCGGACCGAGAAAATCCAGATCCTTCAGAATCCGGGCGCCGGTGGAGGGATGGCGCGTTATCTCTCTGATCACGTCTTCGGAGTTCTTCCCCTCGTGGGGGAGAAACAAGCGATCTGAGAAACCTATCTTGCCTATGTCGTGGAGACGTCCCGCGACCCGCACCAGTTCAACCTCTTCTTCGGAAAGCCCCATCTCCCGGGCTATCATCCCGGCTATGGCGCCGACCCGCTCGGCATGTCCCTCGGTATATTTGTCCCTGGCGGCCAGGGCATTGGCCATGGCGGATACCACGCCTACGGCGTTGCGCCGGATGCGGTCGTTAAGCTCCCGCAGTTCCTGTACGAGCATCTCGAGGCGGTATTCCCTCGTCTCCACCTTGACCATCATCATCCCCATCGCCTCGGCGATGGAACGGACCGGCTCCGGAACATCCGGCCGGGTCAGGTCCATTACGTCATTGGAATAGCGGCCGGCCGCTATCTCTTCGATAATCTCAAGAAGCCTTTCCAGTGTGTTCATGCAACCTCCCGATTGTCCGCCGTCGCTCACACCCGAAATTGGTCGGCCATCCCATCATCAAATTCATGGACAACCTTCAAAGAACGCTCCACGCCGTTCAGGGCCGCCAAAACCGTTATTTCCCTTGCGGGTTCGGCCTTTGTATAGCGCAGCAGAACCCGCGCCGCCGTTTTCAGATAGTCTTCGCCGGTGTCGCCGGCGACAAGCGCCAGGGGGCTCCCGCCGCCCGGCCAGCGCAGGGTCGCATCACCGGGGGCCACCATCCCTTCCAGAACCTCGTTTTCCGCCTCGTTGCGACCTATGATCACCTTGGTCCGGGGTCCGAGGCGAAAATGGCGGCCGACGCGCAGCAGGCTGAATTCACGCATGGTCAACTCCTCGGCATGGTCGAAGACATCTCTTATCTTGGAAAGAAAGGACGGTTCGGTTAGAAGGCACCCCCCGGCCGGGATCGGATAACCCTTGATCCCCAGCTCGTCGGCAAGACGCATCTGCTCCTTGCGGGAGCGGCCGCTGATGCCAAGAAGGCTCTCGCGGTCCACCCATCCCTCCTGTTCCGGGATGGTAGGGGGGAGATGCCTTGCGCTCAGGGGACGCAGCAGCAACCCCTGGAGGCCGCATTCCCGCTCCACCAGGCGCATGGCGTCTTTTCTCTGGCTCATTGGGCGTTGCCCGAGAACTTCGCCGGTTATGATGAAATCCGCCCCGCATTCAGCCATGTATTCTCCGGCCTTGCGGAGGAAAAAGATCCGGCAGTCTATGCACGGGTTCATGCCGCTGCCATACCCGTGCCTGGGCGCCTTCAGCATCTCCAGAAAATCACTCCCAAGCTCTATCACCTTGATTGGAATACCCAGCTCACCGGCCACCCTGACCGCCTCTGAAGGGCACCCGGCAGTGGGATTTTTGCAGAGAAAAAATGGAGAGGTGAAGTTGACCGCCTCAACGTCGATACCCTGCTGGAGCATGACCTTTACGGCAAGTATGGAGTCCAGCCCCCCGGAAAAAAGGGCGAGCGCTTTTCTTTTCATGTAACCCTTCCCGTTAAGCCGCGCGACCTGACAGGCCTCGAAACGGCGGAGATTTTTCGACGGAAGGCTATCACAGGAAACCGCAAAATGCAAAGCTACGGGTAACTGTTCAACAGATAGCTTTTTTCTGTCATTCCCGAGGGTGTAATCGGGAATCCAGACGG
>CAZFCG010000147.1:0-3729 GCA_964517595.1 uncultured Geobacter sp.
AGTCATATCCCCAGGCCACCACGCGACCGTCAGACTTCAAAGCCAGGCTGTGGGACCGGCCTGCAGCAATGGCCACCACGCCGCTCAGACCCACAGGAACGTCGCACTGGCCGTTGTAGTTATACCCCCAGGCCATCACGCTGCCATCCGACTTCAGGGCCAAGCTGTGGGAACCGCCCGCAGCCACATCCGTCACATTCCCCAAACCCGGCGGGACCGTGCTCTGACGGAAGCGGTTATACCCCCACGCAACTACCGTACCATCGATCCGGATGCCAAGGCTGTGGTCCCAACCGCCGCCAATGGTGGCGTGCTGACGGGCCTCCGCAGGAAGAGCAAGACAGATGAAAATGGTTAGAAAGAGGAGTATGAGAAGGTATTTCGACGGTTTTTGTTCGTTCGACTTGCCTCGGGCATAAACTACTGCTGGGCGATTTTCACAAGATAAATTCCGGATCATCGTCTGCACCCCATGAAATGATGAGGTCCTTTTGCCGTCCCGGTCCGAAAAAGATGCCCATATTTTTCTTATGGAAGAGGATTGCGTCCGATATCGTAAAGTATAGGAGGGTCTTTTTGGGGTGTCAAGAGATATCATTGATATTGCATCGAAAAACAGTAGCAGGTCCTGTGTATGGCAGACGGGCATCCACGTGTCAACGGAACGGGAGACTACTCCAAAGTGCCGCTTTTCTTCAGCAGGTCGGCAATCGCCTCGGCCAGTTTCCTGTATCATACTATTTGTATCGCCGGGCGCGTTATGCAGCCGAGTGGCGCACTTACGGACAGCTTCCTGTAGTCTGCAAATTGTCGACATTATAGAAAACGCTTCATTCCAATCCGTTATCATTGATGTTGTTTGCGCGATAATTATGCGTATTCCGCTGATTTCGCCACTCGATTCCGGAGGAAGTCGCCACCCCGTTCCGGTCCAAGTCGCCAGGGTGTTCCGGGTGATTCCGCCACCCCTGGTCGGAGCGTAGCGACGCTGGTTTTTTGTTCTTTCTCATAACCGGCCGTTCAGGTCAAGCCGGCATATTTTTTCCTCAGCGAGCCTCCTTTCATAGAGAGATTGATTTTATGGGCATTATGGATCAATCGGTCGAGGATAGCATCGGCGATGGTGGGATCGCCGATCTGTTCATGCCAGTGCTCCACGGGAAGTTGGCTGGTGACGATGGTGGAGGCATGACCGTGTCTCTCCTCAACAACCTCCAGGAGGTCTCTTCGCTCGGCGTCGTTCATGGGAGCAAGACCCAGATCGTCGATGACCAGAACATGGGTTTTGGCGAGTTTGTTTATGGTCTTGCCGTAGCTGCCGTCTCCCTTGGCCATCGCCATCTGGTATGAGAACTTGGGGGAGCGGATATAGAAGGCGCGGTACCCCTCCCGGCAAGCCTTGGTGGTCAGGGCGCAGGCGAGGAAGGTTTTCCCCGCGCCGGTGGGGCCGGTGATAATAATGTTATGGCGACGCCGAACCCAGTCGCAGGAGATGAGACTCATCATGACGGACTGATCGATTCCCCGCGGGGTTTTGTAGTCGATGTCCTCTACGCAGGCGTCGAGTTTCATCCGGGCGTTTTTCAGATACCGCTCCATGCGCTTGTTTTCCTTCCAGGTCCACTGGCGATCGACGATGAGGCCAAAACGTTCTGCGAAAGAAAGCCTGTCCATATCCGGCTGTTTGGTCTGATCGGAAAAGGCCTCCGCCATGCCCGTCAGTTTCAGTTCATGAAGCTTGGTTATGGTCTGCTGGTTAAGCATGGGCGGCCTCCTTTCTCTGGTAATACTCCCGGCCCCGGATATTGTAATGGATCACCGGTTTTACGGCAGGAGCGGTTTCCGGCAGTTTCTGTTGATCCAGGTTGGCTTTCAGAATCGATTCGACGCTCTTGTAGCTGTAGGCTTTCAGAAGCAGGGCGCGCCCGCAGGCGGCCTCCAGCCGTTCGGGCGAGTACCGTTTTGCCAGCCTCATGATGCCCAGACAGGAGCGGAAACCTTGCTCCGGGTGCTTGCGGCTCTCCATGATACAGGAAGCCAGCTCTCGGGTATGGGGACCGTTTTTGCCTGCCCAGTCCATGATCCGGGAAGGGGTCCATTCCAGATATTTCTGATGGGCCTTGGGCATATGTTCCGTAAGCGTGGTGTGCTTATATTTTTCGTAACTGCGCGGATGGACGGCAACGCGACGGTTTTTGAACAACACCTCCACGGTAGTGGTTGTCACCCATGCCTCCACCTGCTCTTTGACAAGCTGATAGGGGACGCTGTAGTAGTGATCGTCAATCGCGATGTGATAGTCAATATTGACTCGGACCTTCTTGTATTCGGCATACTGGTAGGGAACGGAAGGCAGAGGCTTTAAGGCCGGGCGGTCGACGGTTTCGTAAAGACTCTTCCGGGAAGCGTCCATCTTCTGGAACTTGCGGTTGTTGAGATCCTGGAGCTTATCGGCAATGGCCCGGTTCAACTCCGCAATGCTGAAAAAGGTATGGTTACGAAGCGCCGCCAGAATCCACCTCTCGGCGACCTGCACCGCCGACTCCGCCTTGGCCTTGTCTTTCGGTTTGAGTCTGCGTGCGGGAATGATTGCCGTACCGTAGTGGCAAGCAAATTTATGATAGGTCGGATTGATCTCCGGTTCATAGTAACAGGGCTTGGTCACGCCGGATTTGAGGTTGTCGGGAACGAGGATCTCCGGAACGCCGCCGATGAACTGAAGCGCCCGGACATTGGCCTCGATCCAGGAGGGAAGATCCTCGGAAAACGAAGCCCAGGCAAACGCGTAGCTGCTGGCGCCCAGGGCGGCGATAAACAGGCGCGCCTCTTTGGTCTGTCCGGAGACCGGATCCATTATCGGGATCGTCTGGCCAGCATAATCGACAAAGAGCTTTTCCCCGGCCCGATGCGTCTGGCGAAGGCTCACGTCGAGTTTACCGCGCCACTGGTGATAATGGAAACAAAACTGGCTGTATTGATAACCTTCGGGGTTGGCCGCTTTGTATTCCAGCCACAAAAGCCGGAGCGTCACCGATTTACGGGTCAGTTCTTTGTGAATATATCCCATGTCCAACGGACCCCGCTGCTCGGCACTCTCCGCCGGAGGCGATGGAAACAAAAGGGCTTCCAACCGGCCGTCGTCCAGATCGGGGGCCAGGGGCCAACTGAGCCCCTTTCTCTCGGCCCGGGAAACGTAATCCCTGATGGTGCTGCGGGCAACGTGACAACTTTGGGAGATTTGATTGTTGGATAATCCCTTCTCCCACTTTAATCGTAGGACTTCTCTTATGGTACGCATGGATAACCTTTCCGCCGCCACGATGACCTCCTGGTTTTACCCGGGGCTCTAACGGCTTTTATTGGATTTATCCAGCGTCGTTTATCCCTCTCCAGGGGTGGCGACTTGCGCCGGAATCAGGTGGCGGATTCCCCCGGAATTGGGTGGCGGAATGAAACGGAATCAGGTGGCGACTTCAAACGGAATCGCGTGGCGGCTTGCGCCGGAATACGCAATAATTATGATATTCATGTATCGTTAATCTGTAAGTCACAGAAAAAACAGCCTACTGCAATAATAAAAAGAAGTGCTTTACGAGTACGTATATGTGTAGACCTGACTGAAACATGATAGAGAATCTTCACAAACCCATTGTGTTACAGTCATTCATTCTATGATATCCCGAAAAAAAGGAAAAAGAACAATGAAACGGGTTGTTTTGGATCCTCTGG
>CAZFCG010000148.1:0-3341 GCA_964517595.1 uncultured Geobacter sp.
GACGTTGCCCCGGAAACACCCTATCAGCGGGCAAGGGATGAATGGGACAAACGTATGGGCTCCGTAGTCGTGCAGGCCAGGAACTGGCGGATTTGCGCCCTTGCTCTTTGCGGCATTACGTTCCTGCTGGTTGTCGGCCTCATCTATCAGTCAGCAAAATCGACTGTTACGCCGTATGTCGTCGAGGTGACGAAGGAAGGGCTTGTCCAGGCCATCGGACCGGCGGCGAAGGCAAGATTCAAACCAGGGGGGCCGGTGCTGGAATATTTCCTGGCCCAGTGGGTGCAGCGGGTCCGCTCCCTCCCCCTTGATCCGGTCGTGGCTAAAAACCAGTGGCTCGAAGCCTACGCATACCTGCGGCAAAGCGCGGCAACCGTTTTAAACGAGATGGCGGCGAAGGAACAACCCCTTGCCAAACTCGGCAGGGAGACTGTTTCCGTCCAGGTCCGCAACGTTGTTCCCCTGTCAAAGGATACCTGGCAGGTGCGGTGGGAGGAAACACGATATTCGAAAGAAGGCGCCGTGATGGAAACTAAAACCATGACCGGCTCTTTCACGGTCCAGATCGACCCGCCGAAGGATGAGGCGCAATTGCTCAGAAATCCCCTTGGCCTCTATATCACCCGGTTCAGTTGGTCGAAGGATGTGTGATCTAAAGGAGGAAATAATGTTCAAGGCCAAATATGCCATCTACGTTGCGTCGATTGCCCTGCTGGTTACGGTTTCGTATGCAAGCGCCCCATCCGGAGGGGCCCGGACGCCGCTTGGCGTTGCTCCGAAGAGTGTTTCCGCTGCTTCCAGTGAACAGGCCGTTGTACCGGCGATTCCCCAGGAGATGCCGCAAGAGTTGACCGATACGCCCCGGCCCGAGGAGATCGAGGCCGTTGCTCCGGGAGAAGGCGAGGCGGTCAAGGGCCGTAAACCCGCGAAGAAAGCCACAACAAATTTCTTCACCATGCCCGCCCAGGACAGGCGCGTTGTCGATGCGGCCGTAAGGGGAGCGACACAGCGACCGGGCAATGCCGCCAGCAGCGAGAGCAAGACGGTCTACAGCTACACCCCTGATTCCATCTATACCCTCTATGGGGCGCCGGGCCGGGTAATCGACATCCAGCTTCAGCCCGGGGAAAAGCTTTCCGGTCCGGTCATCGCCGGTGATACCGTCCGGTGGGTAGTCGGAACCACGATCAGCGGAAACGGGTCAAGCGCCGTTACCCATGTTCTGGTGAAACCCGTACAGGCGGGAATTGAAACGAATTTCATCATCACTACCGACCGGCGTTCCTATCACCTGATAGCCAAATCCCTGAACCGGAATGCTCTTCCAACCGTCTCGTGGACATACCCCCATGATGAAATGTCGAAGCTGGATGCCTACAGCCCGGACGGGCAATCCGGCGACATGCTTGCCGCAGGTGATATCTCGCCCGACCGGCTCAACTTCAAGTACAGGATCAAGCCGGACGACGACTACCCCTGGACGCCGATCCGCGTCTTTGACGACGGCTCGAAAACGTATATCCAGATGAGCCACGACATGAAAAACACCGAAGCCCCCGCTTTTTTCATCAAGGGGAAGGAAGGTCTGAACCTAGTCAACTACCGGGTAAGGGGCGATTACTATGTTGTGGACCGGCTGTTCGAGGAAGGCGAATTCAGATGCGGCAAGGATGAAATCGTGAAGATCAATAGAGACAGCGGGAAAGACAACAGGAAACTGTGGTCGTTCTTTGGTTCCTGAGAACTTGCCGCTCTGCGTCTTTCCCTTTCGGGAACGGCGAGGATTGAAACAAACGGGAATGGCACAAGAGGAGGCTTTATGTCGGATGAAGACAAAAAGAATGCCCAGGATATCGATGATGCGCCGCTGCCGCTCAGTACCCCGAAAATAAGGGTAGCGCGGATTTCCCGGAAGCTGGTGATATCGCTTCTGGTAATCTTCGGCAGCATTGCGGCCCTGTCTTTCCTGTGGGCGGTATCTCCCAGGAAGCAGGCCAGGGAAGTAACCGGCAAGCCGGAGGCCTCCGCGAAGCAGACACCGAACCTGCCTGAAAACGTGATGGATTCCCCCGCCAGCTACAAGGACCTGGCCAGGGATGGAAAGGCGCCGCAACCAGGCCCTCCCATAACTTCGCAGCAGGAGCTTGAAGCGGGGCGGTCCCTTGCGGCCGCCGCCGGCGGCAAACCCGCATACACAGCTTATCCCGCGCCATCATCAACAGGGAACCAGGGGCAGCTTACACCCGAACAGCAGGCGGCCCAGGCCGCGGCCGGTCAGCGCCAGAAGGACTATCATGATTCCCTGCGGGCTTCCCTGTCCTTTGGAGGTCACGCCGGAGGAAATCCGGAAAGCCAGCAGGGACCGGCAATGCCTTCGATGCCGGGCCTCGACAGGCTTGAGGCCATGTCACGCCAGATCGGGACAGGGCTGCCGGGTAATGAAGACCAGAACATGCAGGATGAAAAACGGGCCTTCGCGGGAGAGAAAAGGGAGCGCAGCCCGTACCTTCTGGCAGCGATGCAGCACCCGGTATCCCGGTATGAGGTCAAGGCGGGAACCATTATTCCGAGCGTTCTGATTACCGGGCTTAATTCCGACCTTCCCGGCCAGATCGTGGCCCAGGTGCGTGAAAACGTCTACGACACGGTAACGGGCCGTTTCCTTCTGATACCCCAGGGCACCCGCCTTGTCGGGGAATATGATTCCAAAATTGCCTACGGCCAGGAACGGGCGCTGATCGTCTGGAGCCGCCTCATAATGCCGAACGGCCATTCCATAAGCCTCGAAGGAATGCCCGGCGTGGACATGAGCGGCTACGCGGGGTTGAAGGACAGGGTAAACAACCATTACGCAAAACTCCTGACCGGCGTGATTCTAGGCAGCGTCATCGGCGCCGGAGCGCAGGTCGCCACCGGCGGGCAGGGTTCACCCAATACCCCCGCCAGTTTCGGCCAGTTGGCGGTTTCGGGAGCAGCCCAGAACATCAACCAGGCCGGACAGCAGATCACCCAGAAGAACCTCAACCTTCAACCAACCATTGAGGTCCGGCCCGGCATGAAGCTGAATGTATTCGTAACCAGGGACATGATCCTCAAACCATATTCCCGAATCTGAAAGGGGTAACGAACATGAGCCTTCGCATCAAACCGCCAACGGAACCGCCACCCATGACCCGGCTGTCGGTAAAAATACCCGAGCCTACAGCCTCGCTGCTTTCGGCATACCAGAAGGCATATGAAAAGGCATACAACAAACCAACTGACGGAGGTTTCATAGTAAACGAGATCCTGCTTTCGTTCTTCAGCACGGACAGGGAATTCCAGGAATTTCTGAAAAAGAA
>CAZFCG010000149.1:0-3271 GCA_964517595.1 uncultured Geobacter sp.
GGTCTGAAGATGAGATGTAAAACGGTATATTTGTTTGTTCCGAGTCCCTAAGGCCTGATCTCGACAACCGTGCCATCCGGCGCCAGCTTATCTATTTCCTCGATCTCATCGTCCGTGACGGCAATACATCCTTTCGTCCAGTCAACCCGGGCATGGGCATCGCCAACCCAGGATAAGCCTTTCCTGATCCCGTGAATCATGATGTCTCCACCCGGAGACACGCCCAGTTCCCTTGCCCGCTTTTTGTCTTGGTCGTTGGGATAGGAAATATGAAGCGAGCGATGAAAGTAGCTGTTTTTGTTCCTGGAGTCTATTTCATAGATACCCTCGGGCGTCTTGTTGTCCCCTTCCATCTCCTTTGGCCCGACCGGATTTCCCCCCAGCGCTATCCTGTAGGTCTTGATGACCTCACCCCGCGCCAGCAACATCAGTTTCCGGGCGCTCTTTTCTATCACTATCCTGTCCACCGGCCCCTTCAGAAGCGCATACGCGAAGACCCTCCGTTGAAGCTCCTCCCTATGCTTGCGCAGTTCGGCGATCTCCGCCTCCCTCCCCTGCAGCTGTTGCCGGAGCTCTTCAATACGCGCCTGACCCGCGGCAATGGTTTCATCCTTCAGGGCGGAATTATGGATGGTGAATATCATGGTCTGACTGCTTCTCCGGTAATCGCTCGCGGGGTAATCCTTTACGAGCTTTTCGAAACACTCCAGGGATTTCCGGTAATTCTTCCGTTCATTTCCGGGATATGAATGGACGATACCCATCTCGAAAAGAGCCCGGTCAGCGGCCGCGGGATATTTTGCAAGTATCCGCCGATAGCTGTCCAGGGAGGCCTCATAGCTGCCCCGGCGAAAAAGGTCATTGGCCTCCTTGAAGTCCGCCCCGGAGGGATATCCAGCATTGCAATGGACGCACCCGGATGTCAGCATAACAGCCGGCATGACACAGGCAAGCAGAATGGAACGAAAACTGGCCATTCCCCAATGTTTTACAGCCACTTGGGCCGATGATTTCCCCGTTTCCATAAACTCTGCCACCCCTCTGGGAATACAACTGGCGCTGCCTGCGTCGATGCCCGCCGGAACGCCTTCATCCCTGAAGGCGCCCGAGCCCCCCCATGATGGATAATGAAACGGCAGGGTTTCGCCTCCCTGCCGCTCCATCATCCGGAAGACCGGTGAAGGCCCCGGAGATCCATTGAAACAGACCTACTTTTTCATTGATTTCTGGAAAGCGGCGTCAGCCTTTTTCGCCTTTTCATCGGCAATCCTTTCCCTTTCAGACGCCGCCTGCTCCGCCTTTTCGGCGCGGGCAGTAGCATCATCGGCCTTTACCTTGGCCGCATCGGCCGCGGTCTTGGCGGCCTGAGCGTCCTGCAGCGCCTGTTCGGCCTTCGCGTCAATCAGCTTCTGTTCCGCCTGCACTTTCTCCAGTTCACCCGATGTGGCGCAACCGAGCAGAGTAACAGGGAGAACAAGCATCATCATCATCAGCAGAAGAAATTTCTTCACACCATATCACCTCCTTTCCCCTCATATAATGCCGGCCCTATCCCTTGCCGGCAGGCTCAATCACAATGCCGTCCATGTCCAGATCAATCTTCAGGCGTTTGACCGCCGCCCTGGCGGCCTTGAGATTATCGAAAGGGCCGGCGATGACACGAAAGCCCTTGCCCCTCGACAACACCCTCGCCGGAATGGGCGGCCCCTGGTGGCTGATGATGGCGGCAATCCTCCGGGCGTCAATCTCCTCACCCACATCGGCGGCCAGCACGTACCACGCATCCAGTTTCAGCTCCGGTGTCTCAGGTGCGCCGTACAAGGTGTCCGGATGCCCGACCTCCACGGGTTCGCCATTCTCCTTTTCATCTCCTTCAGTCACTTCCAGGATGGGCACCGGAATCCCCCTGGCCTCGGCCTGAACCCTCCTTACCGTTTTCCAGTCAATCCCGCGATCCGATTTCTTTTCGAAATTCTTCAGTTTCGCATATGCCCTTTCAAGTTCGGCGGCGCCGCCCCCTTCCAGTGGCGCATGGGCTTCCATGTAGAGCATCCCATTGCGTCGGCCGATGAGATACGGCTGGTTGACGATGAGCACTGGTGTATTGACAGGGGTATCCCTGTAGAGTCTCCTGATGTTTTCCGGATATAGCCGCATACAGCCATTTGTCGCCTTGAGACCGATGCTGGCCGGTTTGTTGGTTCCATGGATCAGATAACCGGCCCTGCTAAGATAGAGCGCATATTCTCCCAGGGGATTATCCGGGCCGGGAGGAACTTCCGCCGGAAGAATATCCCCTTTTTTCCTATGATCCTCGGCAATGGAAGCGGGAACTCGCCACGTAGGCCGGGCCGCCTTGCGCACGACGCGCATCTGGCCGGTGGGCGTGGGCCGCTCCTCGGTTCCGACACCTACCGGGTAGGTCGACACTGCCATGGTCTTTCCATCCCCCTTGAACTGAAAGATGCGCATGGTGGCCAGGTTAACCACAATCCCTTTTCTGGGGGCGTCCGGCAGGGTAAAACTGATGGGAAGCAGGATGCGCTCTCCGTCCTCGGGCGTCCATAAATCCACCCCCGGATTGGCCGCGCTGACTGCATTGATTCCCAGACCGAAGTGTCTCGCGATGTCCGGAAGGGTATCGCCCTTTTCAGCCCTGATGACCGCCAGCCGACCAATCACGTCATCCCCTCCGGCAACCTGAAAATGATTCTTTTCCAACTCCTCTTCAGGATGGCCTGCCAATACGCGGAACTTGTCCTGGACAATTTTCATCACGGCGCACCCCTGGAGAGAGATGATGAATACGGACAGGACAAGGAAACGAAGACAACCGGATAAGTGCGTAAGATTCATGGTTCGATACCTGGGGAAACAAGGCGCCTTTCTCACAAGCAAGATCAGATTCGCATCATCAGGACAAAAGAAAAGCCGGGAGCAAATATCGTGTGATATTTCGGCTACCCGGCTGTCTCTGTAAGACCCGTAGGCTTTCCGCCCCATTCTTGCGAATGGTTTAGTATTATCGTCTATCCCTGGAATAATTTTTTGCATCATTATCATTTCCTTAATGATTTGTCAAAAATTATCTTCACCGGATTGAAAGATGGATTCAAAACACAAGAAGGTCGGTGGGGAAATCCGGGAAGGCGTCTTACTAGGCAGGGACATCCATGATAAGTTTTGTCAAGGCGAAAATGGAGAGTTCCCATAACCTTCCGAACCCACCAATGTAAACCGCAGGAACGGTTCGCCTCGTTTCCCATGGACG
>CAZFCG010000150.1:0-3045 GCA_964517595.1 uncultured Geobacter sp.
GGGGGAATCGCGGATCCTCTTTTTCGACTGGGAAAGCTACCGGCGGTTTCAGCAAGCGCGGATGACGATGGGAACGGCGGAGCCGGCGGCGGCGAGGATGGCCGGTCCGGAGGCTGCGAGACAGGCCGAGAAGGGATCGGCCACACCGCTCAAGGCAGAGGCCAGGGGCTCCGTGCCCGAGGAGAGGCGCCGATGAGACCCGTGACTTTCTCCCTGACCTTCCTGCCGCCGTCCCTGAACGTCTATCGAAATGATCACTGGCGGAAGCAGCGGAGCGAGGAAAAGACATGGAAAGATTACATCGCCCTGAAGTGGGTGGAGATGGGCAGGCCGAAGCTGAACGCCATCCGGATCGGCATGGTCTTTACCTTTCCCGACCGGCGGACCCGCGACCTGGACAATTACCTGGCCACGGGGAGCAAGCTGGTGGGGGATGCCGTCAAAGGGCTCTTCATCCCCGACGACAGCCCGGAGCACCTCACGGCCTGGAGCTTTCGGTTCGAGTTCGGTGGCGAGGCCAAGACGACCGTGGTGATTGAGGATGCGGACGATAAAACAAATAGGCAGGCTTCAACAGCACGGCTTCCTGGTCAACAGACAAGGGTGGAAGAGGCCGCCACCGGCCGCCCGGCGTGCACCCTCTACGAAGAATGCGTTGCGCCGATGTGCCCTCTGGATCAAAGCAGCTTGAAGGGCATCTGGTACCCCGACGAGGAGATCTGCCGCTCCCGCGTCCATGGGAACCTTCCCTGGATGAAGGCGCAGAAGAAGATCGCCGGAAGCGGCGCAGGGGCGGGTCGCTATTTTACCTTGTCCATGTTGAGCCGGAACTGCATCGTCCGTCGGGGGATCACGGGCCTCGACCCCAATGAACCGGAGGAACCCCAGCTCAAACGATGGCTCGACGACCATCCTGTGAAAAGGGAGATGTCGGAGGATGAAATCCTGATGCGGAAAAGTCTGGCCCAAAAGTGCTTGGTCAGGAAGGGCAGCAAGGCATCCCCGGAGGGGGTTTCAACCCTGTTTTCAAAACCGCCTCTGAATCGTGGCGAAGGCCGAAAATAATGTCCCTGAATCGGGACGAAGGCGGGAAATAAAATTAGGACGGGTATTCCTCCATGTCCGGGTCCGGATCGTCAGCGTGAAGTCATATGGAAGAACGGCTAACGAATCAGATTCACAAGCAGGTCGGGCGGCAGATGTTCAAGCGGTATTACCGCGTCGATGAGGTGGCCGTCTACTTCTCGGTTTCCGACCGCACAATCTACCGCCTCATCGACATGGGGGACCTGAAAGCGATCCGGCTCCGGGGCTGCATCAGGGTTCCAGCAGAAGAGATCATGGAATTCGAGGAGCGGGCCAGGGATGATTTTTGAAAAATGAGAGAAGAGAGGTGCGCCATGGCGAACAAGACGATGACAGGAACAACGTCACAGAAACCGCGCGACACGGGTCAGGCGGCGCGGAAGCGCCTCTATACCCTCAAGGAAGGAGCGGCGTACCTTGGCCGCTCGGAGTGGGGCATGCGCGAGCTGATCTGGGCAGGCGCCATCCCGGTCGTCAAGCCGCAATGTGCCCGAAAGATCTTTCTGGACATCCAGGACCTCGACCGGTTCGTGGACGCGAATAAGTCGGTTTATCGCTGATAAAATGTTGAATCATAGTCAACCCGGTGCTAAGGTCATCCCATGATGGGGAATCGCCTGAAAGACATTCTGACGAGGGAGGGGGTAAAGGCGCACCGGGTCTGCATGGCCATCGGTCAGGACAAGGGACAGCTTTCCAAGTTCCTCAGCGGGAAAGGCAACCTGACCCTGGCCAGGCTGGAACGGATCGCCGATTACCTGGGCTATGACCTGCTACTGGTCAAGCGCAAACGCTCCCGGAAAGGAGAAGACCATCAGTGGGATGTATCTACAGGCGAGGGAAAAACTACTGGATCAAATATTACCGGAACGGGAAGCCCTACATCGAGTCCACGCACAGCGACAAGAAGGAGGTCGCCAAGAAACTCCTGAGCACGCGGGAGGGCGAGATCGCCCAGGGGCGGCTGCCGGGGATCTGTTTCGAGAAGGTGATATTTCGGGACTTGCTCGACGACTACCTTACCGACTTCAAGATCAACGGCAGGAAGAGCCTGCTGCGGGCAGAAGGGGTGGTCAGGGTTCTGAAAGAGGAATTCGGCGCAATGAAGGCCGTTGACATCGATACGCCCGCCATCAAGCGCTATGTGGGGAAGCGCCAGGCGCAGGACCTGACGAACGCCACGATCAACCGCGAGCTGGCGGCGATCAAGCGCACCTTCAACCTGGCGTTCCGCTGCACGCCGCCCCGGGTGCCCCATGTCCCCTATATCCCGATGCTCAAAGAGCGGAACGTCCGGAAGGGTTTCATCGAGCAGGAGGCCTACCTGGCATTGCGGGAGGCCCTGCCCGAGTACCTCAAGCCCGTCCTGACCTTCGCGTACTTCTCGGGCTGGCGACGCTCGGAGATCCTGGGATTGACCTGGCGACAGGTGAACCTCCGGGATGGGATTGTCCGTCTGGAGCCGGGCGACTCCAAGAACGAGGAGGGGCGGACCCTCTACCTGGAGCCGGAGCTGCAGGAGATCCTAGAGGAACTCTACCGGAAGCGGCGGCTGCGCTGCCCCTATGTGTTCCATCTGGACGGCAACAGGGTAGGGGATTTCCGGAAGGCCTGGGGCACGGCCTGCTCGCAGATCGGGATTCCGGGGCTTCTCTTCCACGACCTGAGGCGGAGCGCGGTGCGCAATATGGTTCGGGCGGGGATTCCTGAACGGGTGGCGATGACCGTGTCCGGTCACAAGACGCGCAACATCTTCGACCGGTACAACATCACCTCTCAGGACGACCTGCGGGAAGCGGCCAAAAAACGCCATGAATTCTATGCGATCCAGGCCGGACGGTTACATTTTAGTTACATTTTGCCCCAAAAAGCACAAAAGGTCACAGCCCTGAACGCTGTAACCTCTTGATTTCACTTGGTGGGTCGTATGGGAATCGAACCCACGACCAACGGATTAAA